>CBFHXE010000020.1:0-33868 GCA_965659715.1 uncultured Paracoccaceae bacterium
TGAGGGCGGCTTGAAAATCACCGAATGCGCCGAAGGTGTCAGCAAAGACGAGATGCGCGCTTCAACCGAAGCCACAATCGTAGACTAGGCTTACATAACGTTTTGCGCTTGGGCTGCTCGATTATTTTTCGGCAGCCCGGCTACTTTTGTTAATTCATTGTGGTTCTGGTACTTTTTTTGCTATCAGATAAATATATGTATCAAAACGCAAGTATCGGGCAACCAAAGGGCAAGCATGAAACCATTTACCGTGATCAGCTTTTTGTTTGCTGCACTGCTAAGTTCAATGGGCGCAGCCCTTGCCTTTGCCCAGTCGGTCAGCCTAAGCGAGCTTGACACGTCGGTGCGGCTGCATGCCGATACATCGCTGATCATTACCGTTCCTGAGGGTATTCAAGAGGTGACCATTGCCAATCCTCGGATCGCAGATTTTTCCGTGGTCTCTGACACATCGCTCTATTTAATTGGTAAATTACCGGGTCTAACCTCGCTTACCTTTCTAAGCGATCGTGGTGCTCATTTAAAAACCATCGAGGTCAAAGTCGAAATAGATGTGCGCGAATTGCGCGCAAGACTTGGCGAAGTGCTGCCCAAAGACAAGCTTCGTGTGATGCCGGCCAATCAAGGTGTCATTATATCCGGATCTGTTTCCAGCTCGAAAAAACGAAATCTAGCAATGGAAATTGCGGAACAGTTTTTTCCCGGAAAAGTGTCTCATGCCATTACAGTCCACACGTCTGTTAAACACAAATTTTCTCTCAATGTGGTTAAGTTAAGCGCGCCTCAAATAGCGCGGCTGAAGCGCAAAAACCAGCTATTTGAAGAAACCAATACTGCTAGCGGAAAAGCCCAACAATTAAGCCAGTTTACCCTGTTGATGGATGCATCCCAAAAACAGAAATTTATTTCCGATCATCAAATTCCTACAATCGACCGGCAAACATTAACCATTAGTTCGGCAAAGGCCCAAACAGCTTTCTTTGGCCAAACTTTCGATGCCCCCACCCTGAATAAAAATTCGGATATCACTATTGCACAATTGCGCAGTGGTCTATTTGTGACCAGTAAAATAAGTGCGCAGGCCAATAACCTTATTGAGCTACAACTAAAAGTTGAAAGCGCAACGCCGCAAGCCGTGAGTGCCAAGCCAAGGGGATTTACCACCTATCTCATCGAGCGGCAGTCGGTGAGCCATAAAATGGCGCTGAACAAAGGCTTTACCACGCTTTTGGAAATCGGCGGTCCCTCTGAGACATCACAAAGGGTGCACAGCATCTTTGATTTTTACATCACCACATTGGTCCAACCAAAGTCAAAGCCGCAAAATGACGTGCGATATTTCTTGGTTTTCGATGGCACAGCGGGGGGATAGATTACCCCATATGCCGCGCAGGCCAAAGCGCTAGCTCAGACTCGGCCTAGCCAAACCGATCAATTGGGCTAAAAAACTCCTAATGACAAACGGCACCGATATAGTTTTAAGATGGGTTGCAAGCAAAGGCTGGCACATGTTTCCCCATCAGCGCGATATGCTGCAAAGCGCCGATTTACCAGCCCAATTGTTGATCGCTCCAACCGGTGCAGGAAAAACTCTGGCCGGGTTTCTGCCCACACTGGCAGAATTGGCAAATCATCCACGCCAAGGCCTGCATACTATTTATGTCTCACCGCTGAAAGCTTTGACCGCGGATATCAAGCGCAACCTAATGACCCCAATTCACGACATGAATTTGGACATCAACGTCGAGGATCGTACCGGTGATACCTCGTCGCATATCAAACGCCGCCAGCGTGCCGATCCGCCGCAAATCCTTTTGACAACACCGGAAAGCCTTGCGCTGCTGATCTCTTATCCAGAAGCGCCAAAAATTTTTGCCGGTTTGCAAAGAGTATTGGTGGATGAAATTCATGCTTTGGCCGAAAGCAAACGCGGCGACCAACTGTCCTTGGCGTTAAGCCGCCTCAATGGAATTTGTCCCAGCCTGCGCCGGGTAGGTCTATCCGCCACAGTGGATGATCCGCAGACAATCACCGAGTTGCTATCGGGCGCAGCAGATGCCTGCCCTCTTTGTGTTGCAGACGGGGGGCCGGCGCCAGATATATCAATGCTAAAAACAGATGTGCCGCCCCCGTGGTCCGGAGCGGGCGGGCGCTATGCGGTTGAGCCTGTCCTAGAGCAGATCAAACAACATAAAACGACACTTATCTTTCACAACACACGTGCACAGGCCGAAATATTTTTTCATCACCTTTGGCTGGCCAACAGGGATCATTTGCCAATAGCGATCCATCACGGCAGCCTTGATCGGGCGCAAAGGCAAAATGTCGAAGCCGCCATGACTGCGGGCCAGCTGCGCGCGATTGTGTGCACCGGCAGCCTTGATCTTGGGATCGACTGGGGGGACGTTGATCTGGTGATCCAGATCGGTGCGCCAAAAAATGTCAAACGGTTGGTTCAGCGCATCGGGCGGGCCAACCACCGCTACAATGCCCCCTCCAAGGCGATGATCGTACCAGCTAACCGGTTTGAGATTGTTGAATGTGTGGCCGCACTTGAAGCTGTGGTTGCAAATGATCTTGATGGGGAAAAGCGTGGCGGAAAACCATTGGATGTGCTGTGCCAGCATATCGTATTGGTTGCTTGCGCCGGCCCTTTTGATGCAGACCAACTTTATGCCGAAGTCTGCGCCGCCGGCAGCTATAGCGCGCTAAGCCGGGCCGAATTTGACCAATGTTTGGATTTTTGCACCACAGGAGGCTACGCACTTCGTCGGTATGATCAATGGCACCGCCTGATCCAGCAACCAGATGGCCAATATCGCCTGCGGGACATGCGCAGCGCCCCGCGCATCAGGATGAATGCCGGCACCATACAAGACAATGACACGCTTAAAGTGCGGCTTCAACGTCGGCGCGGCGGCAAGCCGCTGGGCGAGGTTGAAGAAGCCTTTGCCGCCACGCTGTCGCCGGGGGATACGTTTTTGATTGGCGGCCAAGTGGTGCGATTTGAAAACCTGCGTGAAATGACGGTCGAAGTTTCCCGTCAAGCCAAGAAAAAACCAAAAATTGCAACATACAGCGGAACTAAATTTGCCACTTCGACCCAACTCTGCGATCGAATTTTAAACCGCTTTGCACATAAAAACTGGTCAGGTCTGCCGGCGCATACGGTGCTTTGGTTAGAAAAGCAAATTGCAATCTCGGCGCTGCCTCAGCCCGACACGCTCTTGCTTGAAACATTCCCCCGCCAAGACCTGCATCATCTGTGCGTATATGGTTTTGCCGGACGTAATGCCCAACAGACACTGGGGCTTTTGCTAACCAAACAGCTCGAATCAAGAGGGCTTGCCCCTTTGGGGTTCGTGGCCACGGACTATGCAACTCTGATTTGGGGATTGGAGCCAGTTAAAAACCCCAAAAGCCTGTTTGATCCTGATGATTTGGAGCGCGGTTTAGGCGAATGGTTGGCCGGCAATGCCGTGATGAAGCGCAGCTTTCGCGCCGTCGCTACTATTGCCGGTTTAATCGAACGAAATTTGCCGGGACTGAAAAAATCGGGCCGCCAAGCGACTTTTTCTTCGGATATTCTCTATGACACGTTATTGAAATACGACCCCGACCATCTGATGATACAAATCACCAAAACCGAAGCAATGCGTGGGTTGGTGGATTTTTCTCGCGTTCGGCAAATGCTTGACCGGATAAATGGGCGCATCGAGCACCGCGATCTTCCATATCTGTCCCCCTTTTCTGCTCCTTTATTTTTGGAAGCCGGGCGGGTGCCGGTGGATGGACAAGCGGTCGAGCGGCTGATTTCTGAGCACACAGAAGCCCTTATCGAAGAAGCCGGATTAGATTTCTAGGCTTGCCAAATGCGCCGAACTCTGGCCTTTAGGGGTTATGAGCAGCTATCATTTTACATTGGCAGGCGCTTCTTTGGTTGCTTTAGGCTCTGGTGCCCTGTGGTGGCCAGAAAAAAATCTGCTATGTGTTTCTGATTTACATCTGGGCAAAGCCGACCGAGTCATGCGGCGTGGCGGCCCGATGTTGCCGCCCTATGAAACCCGCGATACGCTCTATCGGCTTGAAGCCGACATCACGCTGACCCGCGCCGAAGTGATTGTCTGTCTGGGCGATAGTTTTGATGATAAGCTCTCTGGGGACCACCTGCCCGAGGCTGAACTTCAGTGGATATCGCGTCTGCAAACCGGGCGGCGGTGGATTTGGATTGAGGGCAACCACGACCCAGACCCCATGAAATTAGGCGGCACCTATATGTTCGCACTGCCCGAACCACCCTTGGTGTTTCGGCATATTTCAAGCAGCCGGGAAAATGGCGAAATTTCAGGGCATTACCACCCCAAAGCGCAGATTAGCCTACGCGGAAAATCAATATCAAAACCATGCTTTTTGCTGGACAGTGACCGCTTGGTCCTGCCGGCCTATGGGACCTTTACCGGCGGGCTTAAAACTCAGTCCGATGCGCTGTGCGGCTTAATGCGGCCCGAAGCCGTTGCCATTTTAACCGGAAAACAAGCCCGGCCTATTCCGATGCCACGCGACTAAACTGTAAGTCCTTCTGGTTCGGCCACCCCGTTTGTGCGGCAACAGGCGGTCACAGTGTTGGCCAAAAGACAGGCGATTGTCATCGGTCCGACACCCCCTGGAACAGGCGTAATGGCACCGGCCACTGCCGCGCAGCTTTCATAATCTACATCCCCAACCAAGCGCGTGCCGCCCTCGGGTTTGTCGATCCGGTTGATGCCAACATCAATGACCGTAGTGCCCGGTTTGATCCAGTCGCCGGGCACCATTTGCGCACGGCCAACGGCAGCCACCACAATATCAGCGCGGCGCACCACATCAGGCAGATTTTTGGTCCGACTGTGCGCCACGGTGACGGTGCAGCTATCATTAAGCAGCAGTTGTACCATGGGTTTTCCGACAATGTTCGAGCGCCCGATCACAACCGCATCTAATCCTGACAAAGACCCATGATGATCTCGTAGCATCATCAAACAGCCCAGCGGCGTACAAGGCACCATTGATTTCTGACCTGTTCCAAGCAAACCGACGTTCGAGATATGAAACCCGTCCACATCCTTTTCCGGCGCAATTGAGTTAATCACAAGATCTTCGTTTAAATGCTTGGGCAGCGGCAATTGCACCAAAATACCATGCACCGCAGGGTCTGCATTTAATTTGCCGATCAAAGCCAGCAGATCGGCTTCGGATGTACCGGCATCAAGCTTATGCTCATAGCTGTTCATCCCGACCTGGGTGGTTTGTTTTCCCTTCGAGCGCACGTAAACCTGACTTGCTGGATCTTCGCCCACAAGCACCACGGCCAGTCCTGGTGTGATCTGGTGCTCGGCTTTCAGAGCAGCAACATGGAGTGCAACCTGTTCGCGAATTTTTGCGGCAAAGGCTTTTCCATCAATAATCTTGGCGCTCATTGGTGCGTTCCTTTTGTCTATTTAGCGCTATGGTGGTCTTGGCATAATCGTGCATTTCGCACCGCAAAGACCACCAGCAGTTACTCTATCAATTGGGTGAGGACAACCGATCTTGGATTAAAACAGCCCTTCAATCTGGCCTTCAGAATTGAGCATTATCGATTCCGAGGCTGGTACGGATGGCAACCCGGGCATCGTCATTATCTCACCGCAGATGACAACAATAAATCCGGCTCCAGCGCTGAGCCGCACTTCGCGCACTGGCACCGAATGGCCCAAAGGTGCGCCCCGCCGGTTCGGATCGGTGGTAAAGCTATATTGGGTTTTCGCCATACAAACCGGAAGATAGCCATAACCCGCAGCTTCCCAATCTTTAAGTTGGTTGCGAATTTTTCCATCAGCCAAAACCTCATCAGCGCGGTAAATCCGCTTTGCCACAGTTTCGATTTTCTCAAACAGGCTTAGATCATCGCTGTAAAGCGGTGCAAAGTTGGCCATATCCGCATCGGCAATCTCAGCCACGCGAGTTGCCAGTTCGACCGTGCCTTCGGACCCTTTTTCCCAGTGCTGGCACAAAATGGCTTCTGCGCCTTGCTCGGCAACATAATCCTTAACGGCTTGTACCTCGGCATCTGTATCGGTGACAAAATGGTTAATTCCGACCACCACAGGCACCCCAAAGGATTTTACATTCTCGATATGGCGGCCAAGGTTTGGGCAACCTGCTTTCACCGCCTCAACGTTTTCCGGACCAAGGTCGGCCTTGGCCACCCCGCCATTCATCTTCATTGCACGCACCGTGGCCACGATCACCACAGCGGCAGGCGCAAGGCCGGCTTTGCGGCATTTGATATTCATGAATTTTTCGGCCCCAAGATCGGCGCCAAATCCGGCTTCGGTCACCACATAATCAGCAACTTTTAGAGCAGTGGTTGTCGCCATCACCGAATTACACCCATGGGCGATATTGGCAAACGGGCCGCCATGGACAAAGGCGGGGTTGTTTTCCAGCGTTTGCACCAAGTTTGGCTGCATCGCATCTTTTAGCAAAACAGTCATCGCGCCATCGGCTTTGATATCACGGCAATAGATTGGCGTTCTGTCCCGGCGGTAAGCGACAATGATATCACCCAAACGCTTTTGCAGATCTTCAAGCGAGGTTGCCAAGCACAAGATTGCCATGACCTCAGAGGCCACGGTGATATCAAACCCGGTTTGACGCGGATAGCCGTTGGTTACGCCACCAAGCGAGGTTACAATATCACGCAGCGCCCGATCGTTCATATCCATGACCCGGCGCCATACTACACGGCGTTGGTCGATTTCCAGCTTGTTGCCCCAGTAAATGTGATTATCGATCATCGCAGAGAGCAAATTATGCGCTGACGTGATGGCGTGAAAATCACCTGTGAAATGCAGGTTCATTTCCTCCATGGGGACAACCTGGGCATAGCCGCCGCCTGCTGCGCCGCCTTTCATCCCGAAACAAGGTCCAAGCGAGGCTTCACGGATACAAATGGCCGCCCGTTTTCCAATACGGTTGAGCCCGTCGCCCAATCCGACAGTGGTGGTGGTTTTACCTTCACCTGCCGGTGTCGGATTGATCGCGGTTACCAAGATAAGCTTGCCGTTGGGCTTGCTTTGAACCGAGTTGATAAATTCCTGACTGACCTTTGCTTTGTCGTGGCCGTAAGGCAAAAGATGTTTGGACGGAATATCCAATTTGGCACCGATCTCTTGGATCGGCTTTTTATTGGCTTCGCGGGCAATTTCGATATCTGATTTATAACTCATAATTCATTCCCTATTGGGTGCATGGGGTCGCTCTTGTGTGCGTATAATGTGCCTTGACCTCAAACAGCACGGCGATTCCGACAATTTTTGGGCCGCATGCGGCGGGTTCGGATATACCAGTTTCGCATCCGAAACCTTAAAGAACTTTCAACAATATAAGTCTGGTCCGTCAAAACAGACCTAAAACAGTACTGCATAGCTTTGATCAGTAGGTTGGAGTCACCTGCAGGTCAGGCGCACCAATCTTCACCACAAGGTCTTAACCGCCCGCTCTGGCCAAACTCTATCAAACTCTTGCCCACCCGCTTCACCGTTGCTGGCTTCGGCGATGATTTCGCCCATGGTTGGTAAATCCTGTGTCTCGCTGCTAGCCCATAATCCCGAGCGTAGAAGGGCGCGGGAACATTGGATATAGACTTCTGCAATTTTGATCACGATCACCGTTTCAGGGCGCTTTCCCTTGCGTTCAAAACCCGCCCGCAAGTGCGCATCATTGGTTAATTTGGCCTTGCCGTTGACGCGCACAACCTCATTGCTGCCGGTGACCATGAACATCAAAGATACCCGCCCGTCCTCAACAATATTGCGCAGGCTATCCAGCCGGTTATTGCCCCGCCAGTCGGGCATCAAAAGGGTTTGCACATCGCTGATTTTAACAACCGGCTCGGCATCTCCGCGTGGACTGCCGTCCGTACCTTTGGGCCCAGTGGTCGTTAGAACACAAAATTGCGATGCCGCGATCCATTTCGCATAAAGCGGGGTCAGAATATGAGATACTTTTTGAAGTGCCGCCGTACTGGGCTGACCATAAAGCGCCAATAAATCATCCAGATTTTCGATATACTTCATGGTTTTCCGCCTCTTGCATTAATATGTCTGACTGGGTCTCAACCACATTTTCCAATCGGGTTAAAAAATCTTCTTTGTTCAACCCCGGTGCAATTGTCGGTAAAAATTCGACAACTGCCAGACCCGGTTTTCGGTAAACACCCCGCCGTGGCCAAAAAATCCCCACATTGGTCGCCGCCGGCACGCAGGGTTGACCGGTTTCTTTGTATAGGACCGCCGCGCCCACCTTATAAGGTAGTTTTGCTCTCGGTGCGACGCGCGTGCCTTGAGGGTAAATAACAAGTTGACCTGCTTGCGCCGTGCCGTTGCTGATATCGGCTAACATTTTCTTAATCGCTTCAGCCCGGCGGCCACGCTTTACGGGAATGCAATCCAAAAAATAGGCATACCAGCCAACAACCGGCGCCCATCTAAGGATATTCTTCATAATGAACTTTGGCTTGGGAATAACGCTAACAATTAAAATAATATCAAAGAAACTTTGGTGTTTACTGGCGATCAAAACGCCATCCGTTGGAACCGGACCGCGAATTTCCGACTTTAGACCGATCATCCATCCAGCAGTCCAACGCACCCATCTGCAATAGGTCTGCACCGTAAAACAGGCAAAGCGGTGGCTGACAGCAGACAATGGGGCAAAGGCCACACCGATAACAGCCATCATAAGATACATTTGTATGGAAAATAAAAATGAAAGTAGCCAGCGCACCGCATATCGCATTATCGAAGTCTCCGCAGTTCTCGGCGGGTCGCCTGCCGGGTTGCAAAAAAGGCCACCACCGCGATGAACGGTGGCAAAGTAAGCAACCACAGCCATTGCAGTTGTTGAAAACCAAGACCTGACAAAATCATGGCCTGATCGTTTTTCGAGGGTAACAGGTATACGGCCAAAGCGCCAAAAACGGTCCCAATAGCCGCGCCGAAAAAAGCCCGTAGGGTAAAGCGGCGCACAAAAGCCGCTGCGATGTAGCTGTCGCGCGCGCCGATCAAACGCAGTACCGCAACAACCTGCGCATTGGCCGCCATGGCCGCCCGTGTGGCAAGGGTGATCATCGCCGCGCTGGTTGCCCCCATCAGCACGATAGAGAACAGTCCCAAGGCCCAAACCCTCTGGGCTGCTTTGACCAACGGGCGTTGCCAACGGCTGTGATCATCAAGCACCGCTCCGGGGACCTCTGCAACCAACCGCAAACGCAGCCCCTGCGGATCATAGCCCGGGCTATCTTCGCGGATATCAATGAGGCGCGGAATAGGAAGTGCGTCAACCGGCAGGTCGGGGCCAAACCAAGGCTCAAGCAGCGCCTGCTGCTCTTGGGGCGTAATCACCCGCACTTCGGCAATCCCCGGCGTGGTTTTAAGAACTTTAACCGCCTGTGCCAATTGGCTATCCATCTGCTCGGCCGGGGCCGAGATACGCAGCGTTGCCCCGCCAGCTAGCGCTGCGCTCCAACGATCTGATAACCGGTCTGCTGCCAGCGCAAGGGCAAGAGCAAATACCACCAAAAAAGCCATGGCCGCAGAGGTAAAGGTCGTCAGGCCAGCCGTAAACCCAGTGGGCGGCACCACCCGGTCCCGACTGCCATCATGTGAAATCGGCAGCCCGTTATCGTCATTGGACGCGCTCATAGGTTGGCTCCGGCCAATTGAACACGTTTGTTATAAATGCGTAAAACGCGTGCCTGCACTTCGGTTTTGGCGGCGCGTATCAGGCTTAGATCATGGCTGGCAATGACCACGGTCTTTCCCATGCGGTTAAGTTCGACCAGCAGTTGCAAAAGGCGCTGTGACATTTCCCAATCGACATTTCCGGTGGGTTCATCGGCAAGGATAATATCCGGCGACATAATCACCGCCCGCGCAAGAGCCGCCCTTTGCCGCTCGCCGCCCGATAATTCAGGGGGCAGCGCATCAGCGCGGTGACCAAGACCGACCCAGTTCAGCAGCTCTTTTAGGTTGGCGCCGTCTGCCAGGCTGTCCTGACCTGCTGCCGCTAGCGGCAGTGCAATATTATCCACCACATTCAGGTGATCGAGAAACTGGCAATCTTGATGCACAACCCCGATGCGGCGGCGCGTGAGCGCAATGTCATCACGCGTCATAGCCCGTAGATCCTGGCCAAATATAGTGATATTGCCAGCGGTGGGCACCAGTGCGCCGTAACACATTTTAAGAAACGTAGTTTTACCAGACCCTGATGGACCCGTGAGAAAATAAAAAGCCCCTGACGCGATCGACAGCGTCATTTGTGATAACAGCTCGCCTCCACTATATGTGTAGGCCACATTTTCCAAATCTATCAAACCAAATTCTCTCAGCAACAGCGACCATTATCTGTGTTGTGCCCTAGCATCGCGCGCGTTGCAATCCATCTTGGCACATAGAAATTCACTTTTCCCTTTTGGCTAAAATATATATTGTGCCATAAGGTTAAGGGAAATCGGGAAAATAACGTGATAGAAGAGCCTAAAATGCTATTGCTGTGTCCAAATTGCGGCGCGCAGTATGAAGTTCCAGAAGACCATATTCCGAAAAAATATGGTCGCGATGTGCAATGTTCGGCTTGCAATCACACTTGGTTTCAAACCCATCCCGCACAGGACTTACAGCGTGCATCCCAAGATGCGGCTAATGACCATGGCTTAGCAAACGAGCCTGGCCAGGGGTTTGAGCCGTCACAGGCGGATGATCCAGACGCCAACTCGGACGCAGCTTTTGCTGACGCCGGCCCGCAAATGCCGCCTTTGCGGCAAAAAAGATCGCTGCATCCCTCTGTTGCCGGTGTGCTGCGCGAAGAAGCCAAACGCGAGGTTGAAGAGCGCGGTAGCACTGCGCCGCAGGTACCGGAAAGCCCTGCCCGATCAGGGTCTTCTGATCAGGCCCGCGATGCCGATATGGATATGCAGGCCCTGGAAGCCCTCTATCAAAATAGCGAGCAAACCGCGAAAAGCACACGCGGCGCCTTATTACCGGATATTGACGAGATAAATTCGACGCTCAGTACCAGCGGCGCAGAATGGCCTAGCGATAGTGACGCCTCAAAAAAAATCGCACAAAAAGGACAACGCAGAGTGGGGTTTTTACTTGGTATTGCTATTATTGTTGCCGCAGCAGCGCTTTATTATTTTGCCGACACATTGGGTGATCGTATACCCAGCTTGCAACAGCCGCTCGAACTTTACCAGCAATGGATCAATAATATGCGTATCATGTTGGACCAATGGATACGTCAAGCAATAGATTGGCTGCAATCACGCTGGGCTATGATCCAACCCCCTGCGCAATAATTATAGTGTTCAACCAAGCGATTTAAGAATCCAGATAGGCTGCGGTAGGCGCATGGCGCCAGACAACGGAAATATGTCCGCTGTCTGGTAATTTTACAGTTTTGAAAGTTTTAGTTAAAGCCAGTCCGGCAAGGCGTCGCGCTTTATAATTTCATCATAACTGGGACGGGCTCGAATAACCGCGAATTGATCCCCGTTCACCAGAACCTCGGGTATTAAGGGCCTTGTATTGTATTCGCTGGCCATAACAGCGCCATAAGCGCCCGCCGAGCGAAAGGCCACAAGATCACCTTGGTTTTGCGCCACTAGACTGCGGGCTTTGGCAAATGTATCGCCACTTTCACAGACCGGCCCGACAATATCATAAACTGCACGTTCTGAGCCCGGGACAGGTTCTACAATAGGGATAATATCATGAAATGCATCATACATCGCCGGGCGCACAAGATCGTTCATGGCCGCATCCAATATTAAAAAACGGCGGTCTTCACCCAATTTAACATAAACCACCGAGCTGACCAAAAGCCCTGCATTGCCAGCAATCAACCGGCCCGGTTCAATTTCAACTTCACAGCCTAGATGGCCCAGTTCGCGTTTCACCATTGCCCCATAATCAGTTGGCAGCGGCGGCGGTTCATTTGATTTGGTATAAGGGATGCCCAATCCTCCACCCAAATCAAGCCGCCGAATGTCATGCCCGTCGGCGCGCAATGTGGCTGTCAGCTCCGCCACTTTGCGGTATGCAGTTACAAAGGGCTCTAATTCAGTCAACTGGCTGCCGATGTGAACATCAATGCCAACGATCTCTAAGCCTTTCAATTTCGCCGCTTTGGCATAAATCTCACGTGCTCTTGAGATCGGAATGCCAAATTTGTTCTCTGCTTTTCCGGTGGCGATTTTTTCATGAGTTTTGGGATCAACATCTGGATTGACCCGGATCGTGATGGGGGCAATCTGGCCTACTGATAGGGCCACCTCGTTCAATAGCTGTAATTCCGGCTCGCTCTCAACGTTGAACTGGCGCACTCCACCCTGCAACGCCTGAAGCATTTCGCCCCGGGTTTTGCCAACGCCAGAAAAGACAATCCGCTCGCCCGGCACGCCTGCTGCGCGGGCACGCAAATACTCGCCCCCCGAGACGACATCCATGCCCGCGCCAAGATTTGCCAAGGTTTTCAGGATGGCCTGATTTGACGCCGCTTTCATTGCAAAACAAACTAAATGATCCAGCCCGTCTAGGGCCTCATCAAACAGTTTGAAATGACGGATCAGTGTGGCGGTTGAATAGACATAAAACGGCGTGCCTACCTGCGCAGAGATGTCTTGAATTGCCACATCTTCTGCATGCAGCATGCCATCGCGATAAAGAAAATGATCCATGATCCTTGCCCCGGTTGTATAGATCAGAAGTGAAGATCACCTAGACCATTCACCATGTTAAGAAAACCCTTCAACTGACACAAGCGCGGTTGTTAAGCTGCGTATTGAGCCCAAAAGGATTGTTTTCACCCAGTATTAGCTCAAAAGTGGTCGGATACGGTCAATTGCACGTTCAATATTCTCTGTGCTGTTCGCATAGGAAAACCGGATAAAACCTTCTCCATGAACTCCAAAGCTGGTGCCGGCAATTGTGGCAACACCGGCCTGTTCCAAAAACAGGTCCTGAGCGTCTTTGGCGCTTAACCCCGTACCGGAGATATTGGGAAAAGCATAAAACGCACCAGCAGCATCAGTGCAGCGAACCCCCGGTAAATCATTCAGAGCCTCCACAATAATCCGCCGCCGGCTGTCAAACTCGGCCACCATTTGATGCACAGCATCCTTGGGCCCGGTCAGCGCCGCAAGGCCGGCAAATTGCGCCGAGGCATTAACGCATGAATGGTCATTAATACACAGACGCGTTACCGGATCGACCATAGCATCGGGCCAGACCGCGTAGCCCATCCGCCATCCGGTCATTGCATAGGTTTTTGACCATCCATCCAGCACAATCAGCCGGTCGCGAATTTCGGGATAATTCAGCAGGCTCACATGCGTACGCCCATCATAGAGCATTTCGCTATAAATTTCATCCGACAGAATGGCCACATGCGGATGCTGGCGCAAACCGACCACCAATTTATCGATCTGGTCCTTTGGCGTTACGCCGCCCGTTGGGTTGGCAGGGCTGTTAATAATGATTAACCGGGTCCGTTCATTTATTTGCGAAAGCACCGTATCTGCATCGAACGCAAACCCGTTTTGCTCACTCAACGCCATTGGAACAGCTGTTGCGCCGCTGTAGCGAATAACAGACTCGTAGATCGGAAAGCCCGGATTGGGATAGATAATTTCCGCGCCCGGTTCACCAAACATCAAAATAGCAAAAAACATCGTCGGCTTTCCGCCGGGCACCACAATCACGTTGTCGGGGTTCACATCCGCGCCATGCCGAGCCGCAAGATCTTCAGCCACCGCGGTTCTGAGTTGGGGCAATCCATTGGCCGGTGTATAGCCATGATGGCCGTCCTGCAGCGCCTTGATGCCAGCCTGCACAATATGGTCAGGGGTGCGAAAATCGGGCTGGCCAATACCCAGATTGATAATGTCCTTGCCCTCTGCGGCCAATTGTTGAGCCCGCGCCAGAACAATAAAGGCAGACTCTGTGCCCAGACGGGAAATACCTTTGGAAAACTTTAGCTCTGACATCACGACCTCAAATTTTACTGACCATCGCCTTACTTGCCACTCTTTGAGACCTGTCCAAGTTAGCGCCTGCTGTTAATGGTAAAGGGCAAAAATTAACGTTCAATTTCAACACGCTATTAACATTGAAATAGGGTTATCCTGTATCCTGTGAGCTTGGCGGAACTGGCAATCCATCAACGCCGCAGCCTGTTGTCAAACCTAGCAGAGCCGTCACTAATAGCGCTTTGAAAATATTCATATCGCAAGCCTGCCTTTCCACTTTGCAACTTGGGCGCGCACCTGCTCTGGTGCCGTGCCGCCGAAAGATACCCGCGATGCGACCGAGTTTTCAACACCAAGTGCGGAAAAAACATCTTCGGTTATTTCGCTGTGAACCGATTGCATATCTGCAATGCTAAGCTCTGGCAGATCACAGCCTCGTTTTTCGGCCAAAGCCACCAGTTCGCCGGTCACATGATGGGCATCGCGGAACGGCATATTCAACGTTCGCACCAACCAATCTGCAAGGTCGGTGGCGGTGGAAAACCCAGATCCGGCGGCGGCTGCCAAAGCTTCTTGATTGGCCTGCATATCGCGCACCATGCCGTCCATTGCAGCAAGGGCCAAAATCAAATGGTCGGCCGCATCGAACACTTGTTCTTTATCCTCTTGCATGTCCTTGGAATAGGCTAGCGGCAAGCCTTTCATCACCATCATCAACGCAACATGGGCGCCGAAAATCCGCCCGACTTTGGCGCGAATTAACTCTGCGGCATCGGGGTTTTTCTTTTGCGGCATGATGGATGAGCCAGTTGAAAACCGGTCCGATAAAGACACAAAACGAAATTGCGCCGAGGACCAAATGACCAGTTCTTCTGCAAACCGACTAAGATGCATCGCGCAAATTGATGCCACGCTTAGAAATTCCAGCGCAAAATCGCGATCACTGACCGCATCAAGAGAATTGGCTGCGGGCCGGTCAAAACCAAGCGCCTTTGCAGTATGGTCCCGATCTATCGGGAACGACGTTCCTGCAAGCGCGGCGGCCCCCAATGGGCATTCATTCATCCGCGCACGCGCATCGCGAACCCGCCCAAGATCGCGGGCAAACATTTCAACATAGGCCATCATGTGATGCCCCCAAGTGACGGGCTGCGCTGTTTGCAGGTGGGTAAACCCGGGCATCACCCATCCCGCGCCAGCTTCGGCTTGGCTCAATAGCGCCGAAATCAGGGAGGTAAGTGCCTTATCAGCCGCATCGAGTTTATCGCGCACCCACAGCCGGAAATCAGTGGCCACCTGATCATTGCGTGAGCGCGCTGTATGGAGCCGCCCTGCCGGGTCTCCTATAATTTCTTTCAACCGCACCTCGACATTCATGTGAATATCTTCCAGCGCTGTGGAAAACTGAAATTCACCGCTTTGGATTTCTGACAAGACCGTGAGCAGGCCTTTCCTTATTGCTTCGGCATCGCTATCTGAGATGATATCCTGTGCTGCCAGCATTGCGGCATGGGCCTGCGATCCGGCAATATCTTGGGCCGCCAGACGCTGGTCAAATCCAATGGACGCATTAATTGCTTCCATAATGGCATCCGGACCAGCGGCGAAACGGCCACCCCACATCTGGTTCGAGGACTTGTTTGACATATTGGTGCCTTTCGGAGGACGCATGCGCGCTATTTCTTTGATCATTCTTTATACTGCTCTGATTGCAGGTGCAAATAGCACTTTGGCAGAAAACACGAACATTTCTGCGCTCAATGAACTACGCCAGGGCGACATGCAAAAGCTGGTGCTTCATGCTACGCCCAAAAGGGTTTCTGATATTTCGTTTTTGACCAAGAGTGGTGCGCAAAAATCACTGGATGATTACAAAGGCCGCTATGTTCTGGTGAATTTCTGGGCCACTTGGTGCGCCCCCTGCCGGGCTGAAATGCCAAGCCTGTCCACGCTTCAGTCCACGATCGGCGGCAGTGACTTTGATGTTGTAACCATTGCCACCGGCCGCAATACGCCAGCAGCGATTGAAAAGTTTTTTGCCGAGAACGGAATAGGTAACTTACCAACATACCGCGACCCAAAACAAAAATTAGCGCGCGACATGGCTGTGCTTGGCCTGCCCGCGAGTATTTTAATTTCACCAGATGGGCATGAAATTGGCCGCTTGCTTGGGGACGCGCGTTGGGCAGATGCTACCGCGCTTACTCTTCTTTCGACCTGGATTGAACAGAAGTAAAAAGCCAAACCCTGCCATTATTTGTATTTTGGTTCACACTTAAAACTTTAAAATCAACCGAACTGAACCCAGTATTTGACCTTCGGGTTGTCCGGCAAACTCTTTGCTGAGCCAAGTTAGCCCTGCAAAGCCCTGTTTAGACTTTTGGCCCCAATGCAGACCGGTGCGAAACCGCAATCGGCGATGAAGCATAGATGATCCTGCACCTTCGAAAAATGCAATTTCTGAAACGTGGCCGATATCACCACCCAAAGAAAACCCCAGATTTTTTTCACTATCCCCGATGGTTCGATATCGCTGACCAGTTACTTGATCACGTATAAATAAAGAGTCTGAAAATCCTTTTCCGAAATAAATATCCGCGCCCAGGCGCGCAAGCGTTTCCGCTGTTGAATAAGTTTCAAAGAAGGGTCTAATATGTACCCCATCGTCCCCATGGGCAGTTTTGGCAACTTCCACAAGCGGCCCAAACAGCACCTGATTGCCAGTTTGGCTCGATAGTACTAACTCTGATGCTACTTTCTCATTCAAAGCTTTGTGAAGATCGCTTTGGAACTTATCTAGCCCGGTTTGCTTACCCAACACAGACGCCCCATTAGCGATGCTATACTCTAGGTCTTTGCGTTGAAAATGACTATGCAGGCCCAATGCCAGATGACCAACAAAAGGCCTATCGACACCATTTGTTCCACTTAGGTCCGAAGGCGCTATGATCTCTCCTAGAAATCGCAGTTCAACCAGTTCAGAAAACTCTTTGGGCAGTTCACCTTGCCAGCTTTGTCCCCAAACACGGCTCGAGCTAAACGAGCCGGTTCTCCATCGGTCTTTGCCATCCCCAAGGACATCATTTGTAATTAATCGGCCATAGCCAATATAGTATTTTTTTTGTTTATCGTCGGCCAAGTCCTCGGCGACTAAAGGCTGTATGGAAAACCCCAACAGGAGCGAAAGACCCAAAGCTATAACAAGTAATAATCTCATAAATTTGTCGTCCTAAAAATGAAAAAGGTAAAAACAGACCAAAAAAATGTAACAAATAAGTGAAAAGCTCGATAACAGCATGCATGGAGACTTTTCAATAGTTCTTTGGGAAAAAACAACCAAAAGACCCTAAAGAGATTGACAAACTAACGGTGTTGCTCACCCAAATCGTGAACGTCTAAGCTAGGAATCTATCCTTATATCGGTTGGTTGTTGCAAAGCCGCCCCTTGAATCGATCGCACAGCATTGCTTTTTCGAAAATGGATATCTAGATTTGACTATAATTCGTTAAATTTGAGAAAAATAGTCAACTGGACCTTTTACCATTTTTAATTAATAAAACTGGATTGATATTTTCATACAAACCACCTAATCTACTATTAGGCGAATGAACCTAATCTCATCTTTAAAAGAAAACAGTAAAAAGTTAAACAAGACAAAGTAAATTTGAAAAATTAGTTTAAAAAAGAGCCCCGAAAAATTCAATACTTTTAGAATATGGATAACATTATGAAACCTGAGTTGGAAAAATACACTTTACAAGAACTAACATCCTTAAAAAAAGATGTCGAAGCTGCCATAAATTCGTTTAATGCGCGCGCTTTGGCACATGCCCGTCAAGAATTATAAAAAACAGCCAAATCAATGAGTTACAAACTTGATGAAATCATCGAAATGCGCAAGCCACGTGCTAAAGTTGCTCCAAAATATCGTAATTCAGACGAACCTGAGCAAACTTGGACAGGTCGGGGCCGTACACCCAAGTGGGTTGAATACACCCTTGAGAATGGAAAAACACTAGAGGATCTTAAAATCTAATTGTTTTTGCCCCTAAAGTGCGGTTTCGGCCTTTCAGCCCCTGCAACGGGGTAACAGAGCGGGGTGGCGCAGTGTTTTAATTTGCTTCGGCCATTAAAGTGCTGTGTCATGCTGAAATTTCAAAAACCGCATTTCTTATTAAGTTCATTTTTCGGCTTTTTCCCCCAAGACCACAGCGGAATATATAATGACCCGTGGTCAAATCACCATTTCTATGCTTGGGTCAAAGATACTGCTGAAAGCCTCTACTGAAACGACAAAATCAAAACGGATATTTTTTGATAAGCTCGTTAAAGAAAGAAGTTTGGCTATGCTGCGCCGGACCTCGGCTAAACCAAGAGGGGACCTCGGCTGAACCAAGAGGATAGAGATGCAAGAATCAAAGAATATTGCCTTTCTTGGAACCGGCTTGATGGGCTTTCCAATGGTGCAAAATATATTGAAAAGCGACCACAAGGTAACGGTCTGGAACCGCAGCTCTGGTAAGGCCGATCCACTTTTTGAGTTCGGAGCGAAAATTGCCGTGACCCCAACTGAGGCGATAAAAGGCGCCGAGGTTATTATCACGATGCTGTCCGATGGCGCGGCTGTGCAAGAGATATTAGAGAGTGATAAATTTAAGGCCTCTCTGGTGCGAAATTCTATTTGGATCGACATGTCGAGCACAAAACCCGCGGATGCCCGAACACAGGCTTTGATCCTCAAACCATTTGGTGTTGAGCATCTTGATGCACCGGTCTCGGGGGGCACTGCCGGCGCCGAAAGCGCAAGCCTTGCGATCATGGTTGGGGGTCACGCCGCTGCATTTAAAACTGCAAACCCTGTCCTGTCCGCAATGGGACGGCCGGTTCATGTTGGCCCTTCCGGAGCCGGGCAATTGGCAAAACTGGCCAATCAAGCGATCGTTGGCGTGACCATTGGTGCGGTGGCCGAGGCAATGCTCATGCTGGAAGCAGGCGGCGCGGACCCTGCATCAGTGCGCGATGCTCTGCGCGGCGGGTTCGCTGATGGCACAATTTTGCAGCAACATGGCGCGCGGATGACCGATGGGAACTTTACGCCGGGCGGGCCTTCAAAATTGCAGCTCAAAGACCTGAACAATGTACTTTCTGAGGCAAAAGATCTTGGCTTAACGCTGCCGGTCACAGAACACATACGTGATCGGTTCAAGTATTTTGTTGATCAGATGCAGGGCGAAAATTTAGACCACTCTGGTTTGTATTTAGAGCTAAAAGCACAAAATGGTTTAAACGAATGACAAAGGTACTTATTTTGGGTGGCGGCGGTATGGTTGGGCAGAAGCTTGCCGGCCAGCTAAAGTCAGATGGATTATCGGGAACATCTATAGACGATATTACGGCCCTGGACCTAGGCTTTCCCAAACATGGCATTGCCGGGGTCAAAGAGGTTGTTGGTGATCTGTCAGATAAATCAAAACTGGCAAAACTCATCGCCCAGCGCCCCGATATTGTTTACCACTTGGCCGCGGTTGTCTCGGGCGAAGCAGAACGGGACTTTGACAAAGGCTGGCAGGTCAACATGTTTCATATGTGGCAGTTGCTAGAGCTGCTTCGAAGCGAAAACATTGCCAGCGGCGGGACTTATTGCCCCAAAGTTATGTTCACCTCTTCGGTCGCCGTTTTTGGCGGACCGTTTCCAGAGTATATCGGCGATGATTTTCTCACCGCTCCGCAAACCAGCTATGGTGCGCAAAAGGCGGCTTGTGAGCTCATGCTTTCCGATTTTAGCCGCAAAGGGTTTGTCGATGGGATTTCACTGCGCTTGCCGACCATTTGTGTCCGGCCCGGCAAACCCAATCTGGCGGCTTCTTCGTTTTTTTCCGGCATAATCCGCGAGCCGTTAAATGGCCAACAGGCAATTCTACCCGTTGCGGACAGCGTGCGTCATACGCATGCATCCCCGCGCGCTGCTGCAGGCTTTCTGCGCCATGCCGCAAGCTTGCACGGCAAAGACATCGGGGCTCGGCGCGCTTTGAATTTGCCCGGTGTGAGTTGCACGGTGGCCGAACAGATAGAAGCCCTTAGACGCGCGGCCGGGCAAGCTGCTGTTGATTTGATTGTTCCCCAAGCCGATCCAGACATTATAAAGATTGTCGACACCTGGCCCAAGGCATTTGATCCGCAGCTTGCGCTTTCTTTGGGCTTCAGTGCAGAGCAAAGTTTTGATCAGATCATTGAAATCTACCTTGCGGATGATTTTGAACCCTAGGCCCCCACTGAAACTGCTGTGCCATTGATGTTTCTTACTGTTGAAGGCTCTTTTACGGTGCCTTAGTCTTTTAATTTCTTTAGTGTTGTTTTGGAGTAAACGCTTTTACCCCAAACCTAACTCTCTGATAACGCGATTTATTAAATGGAATTCGACAATGAAAATAGCTGCAATCGGTGAAGCGATGATCGAAATGTCCATCACCGGGGATCAGGCCCAGTTGGGGGTGGCGGGCGATACGCTTAACACGGCGATCTATCTCAAACGTGCGGCCCCCCAGATCGATGTTGATTATATCACCCGACTTGGCAGGGACGGGTTTTCCGAACGTATTAAAAGCTTTATTGCGGATCAGTCTTTAGGCACCAGCGCCATTGAAACCGACGAGGATAGAGTGCCGGGGCTATATGCCATTACAACCGATCATCACGGCGAGCGATCCTTTTCCTATTGGCGGGATCAATCAGCGGCGCGGCGCTTATTCCAGTTAGACAACTCTTATTCTTTTCAATGCCTTAATAAATATGATGCCGTGTATCTGTCGGGCATAACACTGGCCATTCTGCCGCCATCTGTGGGCGTAGCGCTGCTTGAATATCTTAACCAATCAGCACATATTTTGGCCTTTGACAGCAATTACCGGCCTGCGCTTTGGTGCGAGCATAGCACAGCAAAGCATTTGATCACAGGGTTTTGGAAACGGTCCGATTTGGCGCTTCCCTCGATTGATGATGAAATGTTGCTAATGCAAGAAAGCGCCAAGAAAGTCACTGATCGGTTTATCAAAAGCGGTCTGTCGGGGGCGTTGAAACGCGGCGCCCAAGGGCCCGTTTCTCTTGGGGAGCCGGTGAATCAAACCTATCTGCCTGCACAAAAAGTGGTGGATACGACTGCTGCCGGTGACAGTTTTAACGGTGCGTATCTGGCGGCTAAATTTAGCGGTGCATCACAGGCTGACGCGCTGGCAAAAGGCCATCAATGCGCGCGTCATGTGGTGCAGCACCGTGGTGCAATCGCGCCTTTGATGTGACCCGTTTCAACCGTCAAAAACTTGCATTTTGACCATCTGTATCGCGTCGGTATCGCGGCAGTAGCGCGGTGGTGCAGCTTTTTGGTCAGATAGACGGAAGTTTTAGACCCTGCCGCTCCAGCAGGTACAGGGTAGGGATGCGCTTTTTAAATAAAAGTTTCCGCTGATCGCAGAGGGGCTAATTATCCGTTGTCGCAAATGCACCAAGTGTAGACTTGAGGGTTTTAAAGGCTTCGGATTTGACCTGTGATACCCGACCCGGGGACAAGTCAAGCACTTGGGCAATTTCATAAACATTCAGCTCTTCGACATAGTAAAGTTGCAGTACCCGGCTTTGCTGAATCGGTAGCGATTTTAGCGCCTCAACCAAATTACCACGCATGGTCTTACTGTCGATCAGTCTTTCGGGCTCAATCGTTGGCGCCGCAAATACCATGGAAAACTCATCATAAACTTGGCTAAGACTTTCCGACACATTAGCCTCGAAAAGTTTAGTCCAACTGAAGTATTCTTCCATTGAAAGCTTCAAACCTTTGGCAATTTCCTCATCTGTGGGGCTTCGCCCAAGCTCTTTTGAAAGTTCAGCCTTTTTGGATTCGATCATTTGTTTGGCCTGAACCGTCGACCGGTTTAAGTTTCCAGAGCGGCGGATTAAATCAAGGATCGACCCCTTGATCCGAATACTGGCATAGTTTTCAAAAGAGGCCCCCTCGATCGAGGTATATTTTTGTGCGGCATCTACCAAGCCCTCAAGGCCAGATTGCAGCAAATCATCAAGTTCTACGAAACTGGCGACCTTGGCATGCATCCGAAATGCAATTCTGCGCACCAGACCTTCGTGCTTACGCACGATGTTGCTGACATCCAGGTCTTTTTCCGTATAACTTGGGCTTTTCAATTAAGCGCGCCTTCAAACATTGCTCTTGGTATGGTGTTGACCTTATCATCATATTTTAAATCCAGCAATTCATGAGCAATGTTTTGCAGTGACATTGTCTCTAAAGTTCTGAATTTAGGATCATTTTTGAAGCTTGGGACAAACCCAACGAAGCGATAACTCAAGCCGCCGATACCATTCAGCAGATCATCAAGCCGATCATATGTTTCTGCAGCTTGATTGCCACACAAACCATTGTTGACCACAATATTGAACCTGCGGCCTTCCATTTGATTGAGACCATCTTGGATAAATTGATAGGCCTTAGAATACCGCGATACAGTATCTTCTAGCACCACCACCAACTCGTCTATTTTCGCTTCTTGGGCCACATCAAAGCCAGTAGATCCAAACCCGGCATCCAGCACTGTAAAATCGGCGGCATACCCATCACTGCCAGGCGCGTGGGCCGTGAGATCAAAAGCCGTTTTTATGCGCTCAGCGCTGCGGGAAATGCTTAATTCTGATCGCCGCAAATCCGCGCAAAATGCGTCTTGATTGTAAAATAATTTCTCAAGATAAAGCTCACGTTCTGATAAAGGCTTACTGCGGACAAAGGGCTCTTCATAACCAACATTCGCAGAGCAAAGCACATTGCTAAAATAGCTTTTAGAGGCAACATTAATGAGTTTAGTTGGCCCAAAATAGGTCTGCAAATGCGCTGCAAAAGACCCTGCGATCAGGTTTTTTTGCGTTTGGTTCTTATCGCTGCAGAAGGCAATGGTTTTGACCATCTGATTTGTCCTTTTCGGCCCGTCGGTTATTTTTGGTGATAGGTTCATTTTATTGCGCCCCAAATGAGCGCTTGTGAAAAGCACACTAGCGGGTAAAACGCGCCACCATATCATTGTCGGCTTGCAGTGCTTTGGACGCAGCGGAAAAGGATTGCTGGGCGCTGATTAGCCCGATCAACTCTTCTGAAATATCAACATTTGCAACTTCTAGGTGGGCTGACAAAATGGTTCCTGTCCCGCCATTTTTGGCATCAAAAAGCCCGTAAAGACCGGCCTCGGCGTTGGACACATAATAACCATCCCCGATCTGGTTTAGCGCGCTTGGATTGTCAAAGCTGGCCAATCCGATCCGCCCAAGGTCGATCGGTGTTTTTAGACCGTAGGTTCCGCGCACATCGCCTTCCTGGCTGATATTAAACTCGGTCAGTGGGCTTCCGTTAACTTCAAAGGGTACTCTAATGGTTTGCAGTTCCTTGGTCAGAACCGGGCTGCCGTCATTGGCTGTCAAAAGACCATTGCGGTCAATTTGAAAAGATCCGTTGCGGCTATAGCGAAGCGATCCGTCACCATCAATGCTTCCCAAAATAAACATACCGTGGCCATTGACGGCCACATCCGAGGACATGCCAGTTTTTTCCAATTCAGCCGGATTATGCGAAGACCGATTGGTTTGAACCAGAGAGCCCTGACCAACAGATACTTTTGCCATGCCGCCACCGGTCAAATACACATCGCGAAATGTGGCTTCACTGCGTTTGAACGCCGTGGTGCCTGCATTGGCGATATTGTTCGATAAGACACTAATTTTATGTGACGACACATTAAGCGCTGATTTGACAGTGTTGATCATGCTAAACCTATTTATTTTCTATAAAGTAGTTTGCAGGTTTCGTGCCAAATTTTTGAAAGTTGGTCATCGCGGCCATTCTAACAAAAAATTTACTGCAGGCTTGGCACCAAAGGCGCAACACGAAATTCACGGATATCTGTAAAGGCAGGTGCGCTCATGGCTTTGCCGGCGAACAATAGTGATCCTTGCGGGACAACCCAGATCAATGAGTTTTCATCACGGGCAGTGGCCTGCAGAATGCTAAATGCCCCCTGATCAGCAGAGGCAAGAAGCGGCTGGCTCAACTGGCGTAGGTCGGGCTCAGCCATATCGCGAAACTTTGCATAATAGACTGTGTTGAACTTCGGATTTCTTGAGTGGTAATATTTAACCGTCTTTTCCCAAGATCCGGTTTCGCGATACAATTGCTCAAGATATTTGGCAGCGTAAGAGACATTTTCGAACGGCGATAGCATTGCGCTAATGGAGTTAAAATACCGGGCGTGCCACCGGATATTAAGCTGCATACAGCCTACATCAACATTTTTCTTACCGGCGGCCATTAACTTTTGAAGCTTTTCTGATGCACCCGATTTGGATGCAAAAAAATACCCGGCGCCGCCATTGTTCAACGTCCACGGCCAACTCACCGATTGACCTTGAACCCTGCGGCCAGATTCCAAGCGGGCAATTTTCACCAATACTGATCTGGGAACAAAGGTGGATTTTGCTACTTTTGCAATGCTTTGATCGCACAGCTGCATATCAAGGTTTTGCGCCGCTGCCGCGCCGCCGAACACCATCAGTGCACCTATCAAGTATATGGTCGCGAAAATCCGTTGCATAAAGGCCCCCTTAGGCCTTGAATTGCAAAAACCAGACCATGTTCGCCAATAGGGCAATTTTACCGCAGGAAATCGAAAAGAGTTTGATTATTGACCGTTGAATAGGTCTGACGTGCGGCATCACGGGTTACCAAAATAGATTGCAACTCGGTGATCAGGGTTTCAATATCAGCGTCTCGAAGCTTGCCAATTTCGGATTTGATCGAAATGCTTCGCTGAACCAATACCTCTTCTTGGTTTTCGGCATTGTTTAATCGCGCACCAGCTGTCGTGCGCGACAAACCGATAGAGCTGAACAATGACGTCAGACCGCCACCTTGCGCACCAAGGCCCTGAATTGTGTCACTAAGCTTGGCTTCTACTGTTGTTTTATCTGAAGCAAGAACATCAATATAATTCCTGGGCTCCTTTTGCGCGATCAAAGATCCCTCAACAGAAATATCTGACAGTGCTATTTCTCCAGTGGCGCCGACTGACGTTGCCACCAATGTCAGAATGCCATTGGCGTCCTCAGTTGCGGTTACCCCGACACCACTATTGGTAATTGCTGTTGCCAATTCGCTGACCGAGTCTGAGTTGACTGATGCAGATATTGTTTTTACCCCGTCTGGCCCGGTCAGCTTAAATGACCAATTCTGAGGCTCACGGTTTGCATGTACCTTTAAATTTAACCCGGTGCTCACATCCGTAGTGCTATGTGTTTGGGAAAATGAATCTTTGGTTGCCAGAGCGGCAGAAAAACTGCTCAGGATTTCAAAGATGCTTTTGATGTCTTCGCCGTCCTCAACCTGCATAAAGACGTTCGCGCCATTAATACTGGTGGGTAGTTTGATATTTTCCGAGGCGCTGAGCGAATGTTCACCGCCGTCTCCGCGATAAATGACAGATCCGTCATGCTGTTGAAAAAATGGGTTTTGCTCGGTGGAAAATCCGCCGAACAATGCATCTCCCGAGCTGTCGGTTGCATTTGCCAATCCAAGGATTGTCTCTTTCATTTGATCAACTTCGATAACTGCTGCCAACCGCTCGCTGCTGGTAATCGTATCGGTATTCATCGCCACAAAAAGCTCTGACAGACGGGTGGCCAGATTACCTGCGGTTTCCAATGTCGAATCCACCAGCGTCAACCGATCGGTGGCTTTGGCGATATTATCCTGATATTGCTCTATTCTGGTTTCAATTTCCTTGCGCGCCGACAGCTTGACCGCATCAAGTGGTTGGTCAGAGGCTTGGGGAATACGCGAACCTGTGGAAATTTGCATTTGAAGGTTTTGCAGCCGATCTTCAATGACTTTAAACTGGTCAAGCATTTGTGTTGCGAATAATTTGCTAGAAATCGTCATCTTACCCTCACATTATATTGACCAGCGTGTCGAACATTTCGCGCGCAGAATTAAGAATTTGCGCCGCTGCCTTATAGGCTTGCTGCTGCTCTAAAAGCTTGCCTGCTTCTTCATCAAGATTGACACCTGAAAGTTCATCTTCTGTGGCCACCGCCGCATCCCGCAGCGAGGTGGCAGATTTTTCAATCAGACGCGCGGATTCCAACTGTGAGCCGACGGCCAGCGCAATTGCGCGAAAATCATCTTGAAAACTAGGTCGGGACGGCGTCCGTGTGGCCAGATCAATCATGGCTTCCATATTGCGGCCATCCCCTGCGCTTGAGCGGTTTAGGCTGACATCGAAATAATCGCCGTCATCGCCAAATCCGGCCAGCTCAAAGCGAAAATTATCAACTTCAAATTCGGCGACACCGCTTGAGTATCTGGTGGCGATCGAATCTCCGGTTAAATGATCAAAAAGTTCAATTTTTCCCAGATTTGCATCAACCACTTTCACCCGAAACTCTTTGAGTTCATCACGCGCTTGGTTGACCTCTTCCGATGGCATATCATAACTTGAAGCCAGCCTTTTTGCGCCGCTGTCTTCCAGAAGAATAATGAGATCTTCATCGGGCAAGCCACTCATCGACAAAACCTGGCCTGGCAAGTCATCAATTTCTAAGCTGACGTTTGCCGGATCGTTACCAGTAGATATGGCGCGAAACCCAGTTTCGTTCACTTCAAAATCTAAATCGGCCACTTGCATCCCAAGGTTTGCTGCATTGTCGCTTGCAACCACTTTGATGACGCCATCTGAGAGCGATGAAGTCAAGGATAGCAGCGGCGTATTTGCAGTTGATTCGATGGTCAATGGGCCACCTGTTGCCGCACCGGAAACCGGCGATACGAACTGCAACAGGGCCGGGTCACCGGATGTTAGCTCATAATCATCGCCACTTCGACTGACGCTGACTGCAACCGTGTTTGATCCAACCAGCACATCGAAACTGTCGCTTGCCCCATCTACCAACTCAAAGGCGGTACCTTGCAACAAAGCCATTGCGCCGCTGTCTGTACTGGCCAGACCAAACTCTGCTGCGTCTGTGTCATCAAGCACCTCAATGCTGCGGCCGCTCATCACCCCGCCCGGCGCTGCCAAAGACACTGTATATGTGGTTGGCGACCCGGCATTTTCGGTCAAGCTGGCGATCAAACGCTGTTGTTCAGGCCCCGACACAACCATTTCACCGCCGGTATAGGTCACCGTGTAGGTTGAACTGCCCACCTTAACCGACATCGAACTGCCATCGGTCGGTTTTTGGCTCATCGCCGCGCCGTTCAGTGTTGGTTTGACCGCCGTCTCGCGAACCGATCCGACCAATTGTTTTGAAATGCTGGCCATGCTGTAATCTGCAAGATCTTTGCTTTTCAACTCTTCAGATAGTACCGATGTCTCGCCATTATTGACCGGCACCGTCAGCTTGAACGTTGCGCTTGACGCATTCAGTCGCATACCGTTGGGGCTGGCCTGAGGGGCCAAATGCTCCGGAGCGATTTCCATCGTAAAATCACTAATCGTGCCCGCCTGCGCATAAGTTTTTGAAGCCCCGCCGCCGCGTGTGGCAAGGTTTCCCGAGGTTTGTGCCTCGCCATTACTGGACGTGACAGTAAATTCACGCGGGGACTGAAAGCTAAGGCTGCCAATCACCTTTGTGGCCTGATTAAGCGATACATCCGTTGTCAGCAGTTTGTTGTAATTATGATCAAGTGAATTGACCACCATCGCGCTGCCAGAGGCATTTGTGATGCTGATATCCAAACCCTCAGCCTGGGTAAGTATCAAGCGCGTGCCATCGGCGGAAACCTCTGCTGAAACACCGGTTTGCGCCTGTCTTTGGTTTATCTGTGTCACCAGCGGGGATAGATCGCTAGATTGGTATGTGGCGGAAAACCCGATCTCGGTACTGTCGGGCGTGACCAGCGAAAATGAAACTGTACCTGAAGCGGCAGCGCCGCTCGCCAATTCCACCGAAGCCATTGTTTTGGCATCTGCGACGATGCCGTATTGCGCCAAGTCAGCATTCACTGCCGCAGCAACCGATTTCATACTTAGGCCGGATTGCAACACAACCTCTTGGGTCATCAACCCATCTGTTGTTTCAAATGTCAGGATTTGGGCCAGCATTCCATTCAATGCCGGGTTTTGCGCCACCAGTTCTGTTGGAACATTGTCCATCAATTGTAGGGCCGCTGTTTCAATCGCTGCATAGCCGCCGGGGATCAAATTGTTGATCTGAGCCCCGCGATATCCAACCCCGCCGATCGCATTCAGGTAATCGGCGCGATAGCTCGCATTTCGATTAAATCCGTTTTCTTCAGTAATAAGCGCATTTGCATCGCCGCTGCTGAGCGGCAACCCTGAGATTTGCCGACCCTCTCGGGTAAAGACACGAAACCCAGATGCGGCTTCTTTCTGGGTTATGGTTGCGGCAGTTGTATCGGCAGATGCACCCGATGTGACGGTTACTGCACCCGAGGTAAAGGGGGTCTGGCCAACAATCTTGAGGCCGCCATCAAACCCCGAGGCAAACAGTCCAAGATCATTAAGGCTAATTCCCGTTGCAGATACCAAAGCTCCTGTCCGAGATGCCGTTAAAGTGCCGGCGTTTAAATATTCGGCAAGCTCCTGGGTATCGCTCAGTTTTCCAACAACAGCACTTTGCGCAGTTTCGGGAAAACTATAAGTATTCCCGTCTACCGTAAATTCAAAGCCACTCAGACCCTCCATTGAATTGAAATTCAAATTAACCACCGAGTCCTGGCCAAAGGATGCCAGTTGGAATTGCTCAGTCCCCGCAGGGATATATCCCACTGCTCCACCCTTCAAAAACTCGGTATAGGACACCGGCGAGATTGAATTGATCGTCAAAGCAACCATGGGATTTATGGTCAACGGTTTCATTTCCTGCGGATTGGCCACCAGAAAAGAGGATCCGGTATTTGCACTATTGGGGGTAACAATATAATTTGAGGCCGCCGCAATCTCGCGGCCGTTTTTAAGCAAAAACTGCATCCGAGAGGCTTCGCCGCTCGTGGCTTGCATTGCGAAACTATCCCCATCTCTTGCGCGGGTGTTTACTTGTACGATGACACCGCCCATATCAATTTGCGAGCGCCCTGAGGCCAGCAGTTTGTTGTTTAAATCATACGCATTCCAGGATGCAGTGGCCGCGCTATAGTGAAAGGTCGCATCCGGCACTTGGTCGATTTTTCCAGGCACCTCAAGAACATTAATATCCAAAACCTGACTATTTGTCTTAGCTTGCTCAAGACTGAAGGCACGTGCAGTGAAAAGCTCTTTTCCCAGGTCGCCATCAAAATCAATTCCAGCTGTATGGGCTGCGTTAATCTCAGAGACAAACCGGTTGGTCAGCGCATCCAATTGGGTTTGCGTACCTTGGATCACTAAAAGCGCGTTTGACAGCCCTTTCATAGAGCCATCTTCAAGGCTTTTGACAATAGCTTTAGAGCCAAGCCGATAGACTACCCCATCGGATTCACTATGAATGGGTTTTAACGTATATGACGTTTCCCCCTCTAGAATCTGAGGGCCACTCGCATGCGGGCCAAGCCTGACATCTACATCGTAGCGGGGGCCAAAAGTAGTTGTAATTCTGACTCTTTTTGAAATTTCGGTGATCAATCTGTCCCGCTCGTCAAGCAACGCATTGGGCGGTGCTGCACCAATGTTTGATGACCGAAGGCGGCCGTTGACCACACCCAAAGAGTCGACCAAACGGTTTACTTCGTCCGCTTCTTGATCAATTGTTCCGGAAAATTGGTACTCTAGATCATCGAGCACTTGCGCGGTGACATTAAACGCATTTGCCAGCGAGTTTCCCTGTTCAAGCGCCGCAGCCCGTGGCGCCAAATCCCCAGGGTTTGCAGCAATATCCGACATTTTGGTAAAGAAATCTGAAAGCTGTTGCGACAGATCACCTTCCCCCGGCAAAATTAGATTTTCCAGCCGTTCCATCGCAGCAGAAAATTCCGTGGCCGCTTGAAACCGGCTTTCCGCCGTATTGGTGCTGCTGGCAAGGAAGCTGTTGTAGGCACGGCGCACTGTGCCCAAGCTGACACCCAAGCCCACTTGCGCCGCAATCGATGTCAATTCGCTTTGAGAGCCCGAGACCTCTTTAAGGCTGGCATCACGCTTGCGATAGCCATCGGTATTCACATTCGCAATGTTTTGGCCCGTGACATTAAGAGCCTGCCGCTGGGCGTTAACCGCGCTTTTGCCTATTTCGAACAAGCTTGCCAAAGTATTGCCCCGCTACTTCCGCTCGAATTGTCGAATAAGCGCTTCGGCAATTCCAAGATTATTGTGTTGGGACACCGTCTGAGCAATTTCCTGATCCATCATTTGTAAAAACGGCTTAGATCCTGAATTATTTAGGAGATCATCAGACAGTTTTGCGGCGCGGCTGGATTTCATAAGCTCATTGACCAACAGCGCTTCAAATTGCTCGGCAACCTCTTCTATCGTGGTTTTAGCCGGCGATATCCGCGATATCGGGGATGTCGCCGATGTGGTCAGTGAGCTAAGTTTTGTTGATGCATCATCCATATCAGCCCCCTAAATTATAATCAGCTGCGCTCTAAGCGCGCCTGACACTTTTAGCGCCTCAAGGATTGCAACCAGATCGGAAGGGGTTGCACCGACAGCATTGATCGCATCAACGATATCGGTCAGATCAACACCGGGATCGAACATAAAGGCCTTGGCAGTTTCTTCTTCGGCTGTGATTTCGGTATCCGGAGTGACCAAAGGATCGGTCGGCGCCACGATGACGTTATCGCCATCTGCCACTACGGTATTTTGGGCTTCGGTTTTCGGGTCTTCTGTCACCCGCACTGTCAGACTGCCGTGGGTGATCGCCGCAGGGGTCACGCGCACGTTTCCGTTAATGATAATGGTTCCGGTTCTGGAATTGACAATCACTTGCGCCGGCGGTGCGGCCGGCTCGACCTCGACGCTTTCCAGCAATCCCACAAAGGCTACGCGCTGGCTTGGATCCACTGGTGCGCGCACTCGGATTGATGATCCATCAATGGCCACAGCGATGCCATCGCCAAAGATTTTATCAATTCCTTCGGCCACTGCGGCCGCAGTCGAAAAGTCACTGCGATGCAGATTGAGGATCAGAAATTCATTTTCCAGAAACGGGGTTTCAACCATTTTTTCAACAGTCGCGCCTTGGGGCACTCTGCCGACTGTGGGAATATTCACGGTAAGCGAGGAATCATCTTCGCCCTGAACACCCAATCCGCCAACCGCCAAATTACCCTGTGCGATGGCATAGGTTTGGCCATCTGCCCCAAGTAAAGGCGTCATTAACAATGTTCCTCCGCGCAAAGATTCCGCAGCGCCTAATGCCGAAACAGTAACGTCCAAAGTTTGTCCCGGCTTTAAAAATGGGCCAAGCTCCGCTGTAACCATAACGGCGGCTGCATTGGATCCGTTCAACCCGGCAACATCGGTCGACATGCCAAAACGAGACAGCATCGCCTGCATCGACTGCAAGGTGATACCAAGGTTTTTATCACCAGAGCCGGAAAGCCCGACCACCAAACCATATCCTACAAGCTGGTTTGCACGCACGCCTGCAAGGCTTGCCAAATCTTTAATGCGGTCTGCCGATACAGCCGTCGAAAACAGCGCAAAGATGACGATTAAGAGAGTATGGAAAAGTTTTTGCGCCATCAGCGGACCCCCTAAATCGGGGAAACGACGCCGAACAGCTTTGAAAGCCAGCCGCGTCTTGATGTATCAGCCAATTCGCCGGCCCCGATATAGGTAATCTCGGCATTGGCCAATCGATTTGAATTGACAATGTTGCCATTGCCAATGTCCTGGGGCCGAACAATTCCCTTAACCCTAACATATTCGTCACCGTTATTCAGGGTCAGCTTTTTCTGGCCTAGAATTTCAAGGTTTCCGTTCGCATAAACCCGAACAACAGAGGCAGAAACCAAGCCAGTGATGGCATTGGACTGCGAGGCAGTACCAGTGCCGGCAAAGCTTTGCTTGGTGCCAAGATTGACATCGGATGCCAGCACACCGCTTAAGGCCCCTGTGGTGGGAAGCGTGAACTCAAGACTATCGTCTTTTCCACTTGCCGTAGATTGTGACTTCGATGCTTGGAAGGACTCGCTTAAAGATACCGTGACAATATCACCGACCTTAGAGGCTTTGCGTTCTGTGGCAAATAATCCCTGCGAGCCGCTGTCGTAAATCGCCCCATCGACCACAGCTTGGCTGACCTCTTCATCTGGAATGATCGGCTCAAACGCTTCGCTGGCCAGATCTTCGGTATAGCTAGAGCACGCCACAAGGCCGCTGCAAAAGATCAACAATAAAGGTGTGATTAGACGCATTTTATGTCCAGCTCAGATTAAAGATTGTTCGAGATATAGCGCATCATTTCATCTGCTGCGGTGATCGACTTTGAGCTCACCTCATAGGCACGCTGGGTTTCTATCATTTCCACCAACTGCTGAACCACGTTTACATTCGAGCTTTCCAGAGATCCTTGAACCAGCTTCCCGCGTCCTTCGGTAAAGGGCACACCCACAGATGCAGCGCCACTGGCACTGGTTTCAGAAAAGAAATTTTCACCCAGAGGCTTTAGCCCGCGCGGATTGGCAAATGTTGCAGTTGTCAATTGACCTAGCTCGGTTGGCTCAGCTTCGCCTGCCAGCATCGCGGTAACAATACCATCTTGCGCGATGGCAATTTGCGCGGCGCCAGATGGGATCGTAATTTGGGGCTGCATCACATAACCGCTCGCGGTAGTCATAGAGCCTTCTGCATTTCTGGAAAATGTACCGTTGCGGGTGTATCCCATGGTGCCATCTGGCAGTAGAACTTGGAAAAACCCGTCACCGTCTACGGCGATATCAAGGGCATTGTCTGTGGTGATCATGCTACCTTGTGAAAATTTCTTTTCGGTATTGATAGCGCGCACCCCGGTGCCCAGCGCCAAAGACGAGGTCATCGCCGTGCCTTCCGATGTCTGATCTCCGGCAACTTTTGTGATCTGATAGAGCAGGCTTTCAAAATTAACCCGATCGCTTTTAAAGCCGACCGTATTTACGTTTGCTAGGTTGTTTGCGATCACCTGCATCCGGGTTTGCTGTGCTGTCAAACCAGTTTTTGCCACGTGCATAGAAGAAGAAGACATATATAAATACCTCGCGTTTACACATATTAATGCAAATCATGTGCCAACTTGCGGCGAGGTGTGACCAGCGGGCCTTCGCAGGGGGATTTGGTGGTGAAATGATGGTCCAAAAAAACCCAAAACATGCAGTTTTTAGGTAATTTATGACCCTGGAAGGCGCATAATACGGGTTGTTGCCTCATCAAGATCCTTGGCTTGCGAGATAAACTTAACGTTCAACTCAAATGTGCGCTGACCTTCGATATTTTTCAGCAAGGCCTCAAGCGAGTCCACATTGCTGCCCTCAAGCGATCCTTGGACAATCTGTGCCTGCTGATCGGCAATGGGCAAGGTTCCATCCGCACCGCGAATGTTCCCGTCGATCCCCTTTAAAAGATCGACATTTTCGGCCAGCGTTGTGCCCAAAATTCCGACCTGTTGACGGGTGCCTTCCGGCGATCCCAGTGGTTCGACAAAAATTGTGCCGGACTCGTCAATCATCACTTGACGGCTTTCGGGCATTTTTATCCGGTTTTGATTGTTGTCCAGCATGAAATTGCCAGCGCCGTCAACCAATTCACCCGAGCTTGAGATCGAAAAGTCACCCCGGCGCGACAATGCCGGCGGCA
>CBFHXE010000021.1:0-33497 GCA_965659715.1 uncultured Paracoccaceae bacterium
ATGAACTCTAAAAATACACGGGTGGCTGTCTAATGTCCGAAGATATCAAATCTCTGAGCGATCTGGAAACAGTTGCTGATACACTCGAGGTTGCGGCCGAAGCTGTCGCCGCCCCTCGTGAACCAGTGCGTGATGACCTTGGTCGTTCCTATGCCACCGGCAAACGCAAAGACGCCGTGGCACGTGTTTGGATCAAACCGGGCTCTGGTAAAGTTGTCGTCAACGGCAAAGCAATGGACGCTTATTTTGCCCGTCCCGTGTTGCAGATGATCCTGCGCCAGCCGTTTCAGGTGGCCGGTGTCGAAGATCAGTTTGACGTAAGCGCCACAGTGAAAGGCGGCGGATTGTCAGGTCAGGCCGGCGCGGTCAAGCACGGCATTTCAAAAGCCTTGCAAATTTATGACCCCTCCCTGCGCGGCGCGCTGAAAGCCGCTGGCTTCCTGACCCGCGACAGCCGGGTTGTGGAGCGGAAGAAATACGGTAAACGCAAAGCCCGCCGGAGCTTCCAGTTCTCGAAGCGGTAATACACGTTTTATTGAGAATGAAATTAAAACAAGCGCTTACGAAAGTTTGCGCTTGTTTTTTTATGTCTTTTTCAAAAAGTAACCTTGACGTTACAAAATTTAGATTCTATATGTAACCTGTAAGTTACATTAGAGCATATAGAACGGATATTTTTATGAATAAAGTTTCAGCTATGTCGTTGATCATCCACGCGGGTTTGGTACTTTATGTGGCTGCCCTGTTTTTCCTGTTTCTAAATGGTCAGAATATACCACAGCAACTTGCCTGGATCGGCATCGCGGCCGCGCCGGTTATTTTCATGATCCATACGGCTTTTTGGCTTTTCTTCCCAAAAGAAAGCCGCCTAGCATTTGATGAACAAACAACCGCGACAGAAAGGCGGAGCCATGCTTTGGGTTACTTTGCAGCCTTGGCCACATTTCTAATCTGTCTGGCGCTTGTTCTGATCGGGACATTACAGCCTGCAACTGCGTTCTGGTTTATGGGATTTTCGCTCGTAACACCCTCGCTTTATATGGTCGTTGCACATGTTTCAGGGCGGGCCGGATGATGCTAAAGAACGCACTTAAAAACCTGCGCAAGGACGCCAAGCTGACCCAGCAGCAGCTTGGCGATCTGGTCGAGGTTAGCCGGAAGACAATCAATACGGTGGAAAATGGCGTGTTTTATCCCTCAACACTTCTATCGCTTAAGCTTGCCAAAGCCTTAGATGTGAAGGTGGAAGATATTTTTTGGCTGGCTGAAAGTGCAGAGAGCCTAGAGCCATAGATCTTTGGGGCGCAATAATCCCCTTGCAAGCCCGCGCAGTCCCGCTAGGTTTGCGCTAAGCCTGCTTTGTGCCAAGGGCGCGGGGATGGTAGAATAGGAAGCATAATGTCATATTTTTTTCTCGCCTTAGCCATCATATTCGAAGTCATCGGAACGATGCTTTTGCCGGCATCGCAGAATTTTACCAAACTGGTGCCAAGCGCCATGCTGGTGGTGGCCTATATGTTGTCGTTCTACTTTCTGACCTTTGCGCTGCGCGAAATCCCTATTGCCATTGTCTATGCAAGCTGGGCCGGTCTCGGGGTGTTTTTGATCGCGCTCTTTAGCTATTTGTTCTTTGGCCAAAGCCTGCAATGGCAGGCCATCGCCGGCCTCTGCCTAATTGTGGTTGGGGTTGCTTTGGTCAATACCTTTACCAAGGTTGGTTAAAAAAAACCGGTAAAGACAGGTTATTAACCGCACCATTTTTGGATAAATTCTCGAAGTATTGCAGTTGCTTATCGGCAATTTATGCCTTTTTCAGACCCCCAAAGAGTGGCTCGAACTCTCCTAAAGTTAATGATTTTATATTCAAATTTATGTCTAAATAAATTTAAAATATACTTTAGTATAACCACCCTAATATAATTCCTAGTTAAAAAACTCATATTAAGTCACTTTTTAAACAAATATCTTGAAAAATATTTTACGCGCGATAATTTTGTCCTAATTAAGCTTCGATTTAGAATTCTCAATTTTTGGGAGACGTAAATGACAGAAATGGGCAGGTACTTACCCGTGAAAGTAAGAAGCTGTACAAGTACACCTCCACCTTGAAGGCAAATGTGTAAACTTTTGCAAATAGATACGTCTGCACTTTGACGTGAGTTATGGCTTCTTGAATATCTAGAGGAAGAAGACAATGAAACAAATACTATCTTCACTAAAACTTTTATCGGCGACGGCCGGTCTTATGCTTTTACCCACGCTGGCGTCGGCAAGCTCAAACTTAGAGTCCGATGATTTCGTAGGCATTTCTTTTTGGCTGATCTCTATGGCTCTTGTGGCATCGACAGCGTTCTTCTTTTTGGAAACGCAGCGTGTCGAGGGTAAATGGAAAACTTCGCTAACGGTGTCGGGTCTGGTGACCTTGGTGGCCGCCGTACACTATTTTTACATGCGGGACGTTTGGGTTGAAACAGGTTCAACGCCACTGGTTTATCGCTATATCGACTGGCTGATCACAGTTCCGTTGTTGATGATAGAATTCTATCTCATCTTGAGAGCGATCACGAATGTCTCTGGCGGTGTGTTCTGGCGCTTAATGGTCGGCACATTGGTCATGCTTGCAGCAGGATATGCAGGTGAAGCCGGCTACATCAGCCCGCTGATCGGATTTGTAGTGGGAATGGCCGGTTGGGCATACATTCTTTATGAAATCTTCTTTGGCGAAGCTGGTCAGGTGGCATCAGATCAAGCACCTGAATCAGTACAAAGCGCATTTTCAACAATGCGTTGGATTGTGACCATTGGATGGGCGATTTATCCACTGGGTTACTTCATGGGCTACTTTACAGGTGCAGGCCCAGAAGCGTCAGCTGCGTCGCTCAACATCATCTATAACCTCGCCGATGTGATCAACAAAATTGCGTTCGGTGTGATTATCTGGAATGTTGCCGTCACAGAAACAGATAAAGCAAAAGCTTAATCGAATGTATGAGATGGCCTTCGGGCCATCTCATCCCCTTTTCTGCAGCCGATAGGCATGGCAGATTATGCGCGCTCTCCCTAAAAATATCTGTTATCCGGAAAGGCTTTTGTCGCTTTGCACGGGAATAATTCTGCGTGGATTATGACGAAAAGGGTTTCATTTCATTCAAAGCTGAACAATCATTCCAGAAAAAGGGGGTTGGATGGTGGTATCAGAGCTTTGGAAATTACCAGCACATGAGATGGTCTCTTTGCTGCGCACCGGCGCGCTTGGACCTGTCGAGGCACTGGATGCAGCGATTGCGCGCATTGAAGATGTCGACGGGGCGATCAACGCCCTGCCGATCCGCGCCTTTGAGCGGGCACGCGACAGGGCGCAGAAGCTTGATCTGGCCGCTGAGCGGCAAAACCCCAAAAGCCTGATGGGGCTGCCCATTGCGGTCAAAGATTATAATGACCTTGGCGGGGTGCGCACCACTTATGGCTCGCCAATTTTCAAAGCGCATGTTGCACAGCGCTCCGATGCGACCGTTGCCCAGCTGGAACGCAATGGCGCCAATCCGGTGGCCAAATCCAATGTGCCAGAATGGGCTGGCGGGCATACGTTTAATCCGGTGTTCGGGGTCACGCGTAACCCCTTTAATTTGGGCAAAACCGTGGGCGGGTCGTCCGGGGGATCGGCTGCGGCCCTTGCCAGTGGTCAGGTTTGGCTGGCCACCGGAAATGACCTTGGGGGGAGCCTGCGCACCCCTGCGGCCTTTAACAATGTCGTTGGGCTGCGCCCCAGCCCCGGCGTGGTGCCACGCGGCACGCGGCTGCAACCATTTGATACGCTGTGGGTGGAAGGCCCCATGGCGCGATCGGTGCGCGATGTGGCGCTGATGCTGGATGCTGGCGCGGGGTATTCATCGCAGGATCCACTGTCGTTTCACACCTCTTTGGGCTCGTATGTGACCGCTCTGAAAGCCTTTGATGCCCCTGTGCGCGTGGCTTTTAGTGAAGATCTTGGCATTGTGCCCATGGCGCGGGATATTGCCCGTACGGCCCACACAGCCTGCGCCAAAATTTCCAGCCTTGGCATTGATGTTAGTGATGAAATTCCTGACTTTTCTGGTGTTCTAGAGGGCTTTCATACCCTGCGCGGGGTTTTGATTGCCACCATGCTTGATGATTTGCTTGCCGAACACCGCGACGCCATACTGCCCGACATCGTAAAGAATGCCGAGGTCGGCCATCAGGTCAGCAACCAAGAGATCATCTCGGCCGAGAAAATCCGCAAGTCCATCACCCTGCAAATGCAGAGTTTTTTCCAGCGCTGTGATTTTTTGATCTGTCCGACAACCTCGGTTGCGCCATTTGATGTTGAAAAGCCCTTTGTGACCGAAATCGACGGCCAGCCGTGCAAAACCTATATTGACTGGTTCGCAATTACGTTTGCACTTTCAATGACAGGGTGCCCGGTGGTTAGCTTGCCCTGCGGGTTCACGGATCACGGGCTGCCTGTGGGGTTGCAAATTGTTGGCCAGCCCCGCCAAGAAGCCGCGCTATTGGCATTTGCCGAAGTGTTGGAACAGGAATTTGCGGTGGCCTCGGAAGTGCCGCGTTAATCGGGCTAAAGATCGTCGATGATTTTCTTCAATGCATCAATGTCTTTTTGCTCGAGCTGGTCTTTGCGAACTGTTAAATCATAGCTCTCGCCGGAAAAGTTCAATATTTTTCTGACTTCATAATCATCAATCACAACCTCATAGGATTTCACCTTGCGGCCAACGCCCTTTAATTCCAGCTCTGTCGCCTCTTTAAAATCAAAATGCTGTTGGACCTGCAGAAATGTTTCTTCTGATATCAGAATAGAAGAGGCGGGCGCAGCGCCTTCAAGCCGCGATGCTAAATTCACAGCGCCGCCCACCACGGTGTAGTCAAGCCGGTCTTCACTGCCAAAATTACCAACAGTGCAATAGCCTGTGTTGATCCCGATCCGGATTTGAAGGTCTTGTTTTAGGCCAAATTGCTTTCCCCAGTAGCCTTGCAATTCAACCATGCGCTTTTGCATGGCAATGGCCATTGAAACGCATCGATGGGCGTCTTCTTCGATCCCAAGGGTTTCGGGATCACCAAAGAAAATCATCACCGCGTCGCCGATATATTTATCAATGGTGCCACCAAAACTAAGCGCAATCTGGGACATTTCGTTCAAGTAAAAATTTAGTAGCGCTGTAAGTTCTTCGGATTCAAGCGTTTCCGAGATGTTGGTAAAATTGATAATGTCGGAAAAAAATACTGTCAGCTTTTTACGGTAGCTTTTGATTTCAACATTTTGCTTGCCGCTAAAAATCGACTCGTAAATTTGCGGTGAAAGATATTTAGCCAATTGCCCAGAGACCGCTTCCAACTGTTGCGATTTGGTCATGGCTTCGGCTTTGGCGTCCTCTGCGACCTTCTTTTGCTTTTCCAACTGCGTGGCCAAGGACTTGCGCAGGTTGGCTTCTAGGCGTAGCCGAGAGACCTCTTTTTTTAGGTTTTGAAGCTCTTCTTCGGGTGTCGTCTCATTCATCTTTGTCGGGCCGCCGTCTAATTTAGTATCAAGCCCTCGTTTTGGCTTTTTAAATAGTCGATATGATATTCATAGATTATCGCGCAGCTGCTGTCACCTGTGGTTTTTTGGGCAGGACCACTTTGGCATTTTCCGCACCTTAGACATGGCATATGAACATAAAATCTGTGCACTAGGCGGGTCTAATCTAAAAGAATGGCTCATAAGATATAATAAAAATAAAAAAATTAGGGTTTCAAATGATGGCTAAAATTATCAAAACGATTAATATAAATCTATGCGTTGTTTGTTTTTGGTGTTGTTTTGTGCCTATACGGTGATGCCATTCCGTGTTGCTTTGGCGGATGATATTATATCTGGTCGAGCGACTGTCACCGATGGTGATAGTTTTAAGATTAACCAAAAACGTATTCGTCTTTTTGGCATTGATGCCCCGGAAAAAGTACAAACTTGCTTGGATCAGAAAGGTAATATTTGGCCCTGTGGTGCAGCGGCAAAAACGCGTTTGGCCCAGTATATTCGTGACCGAAATATACGTTGTACTGTGATGGCAAAAGATCGCTATCAAAGATATCTGGCGATTTGTTCATGGGATCAAATAGATTTAAACGAACGTATGGTGGCTGATGGTTTTGCGCTGGCGTATAGGCAGTATTCAAAAGCCTATCTCGCACAAGAGCGTCAGGCCAAAGACCGGAAAAAAGGCTTATGGCAGGGCGCGTTTACTGCGCCTTGGGACTGGAGGTCCGGCCAAAGACGGGCAAAGAATTCACAAACGGCCGCTTCGGGCTGTGTGATCAAGGGCAATATCAATAGCAAAGGGGTACGAATTTATCATACTCCGGCTTCGACATGGTACAGCCGGACCAAAGTTACCCCGGCAAAAGGCGAACGTTGGTTTTGTTCGGAAAGAGAAGCCATTGCCGCCGGTTGGCGCGCAGCGCGCTAACCTTGCTGCTCTGCTAAACAAACGATTGCGCCAGTGTAAAAAGCTTTGAACTTGCTTGACATTTTGCGAGCTTCGTTTCCTATCTCTCGGTGGAAAAAATTTATGGTGAAGCCGTTATGAATTTAATTGATCCCCAAGACTGGGTGTTTCCTGTGCCGATTGCCTATGGGCCAGGGCGTTTGAGCGAAATCGCAATCCATTGCACGCAAGCGGGTATGAAAAATCCACTGATTGTGACCGATCATGGTAGTCTTGGATTGCCGTTTTTGAACGATTTGCAGGCCTATTTGTCAAAAGCCGGCATTGCATCAGATATCTATACAGATATTTCGCCTAATCCGCGCGATGACGAGGTTTTTGCCGGCAAAGCACAGTTTCTGGCTGCCGAGCATGACGGGGTGATCGCCATCGGGGGCGGCAGCGGTATGGATGGCGGCAAAGCCATCGCCTTGGTGGCTTATAATGATATTGATCTTTGGGCATTTGATACCCGGGCCGAGCCGCCGGATATGGCCAGCTTTCCCGCTTTTCCGCCGCTGATCACCATTCCCACCACAGCCGGAACCGGTGCAGAAACCGAAAGCACGGCCATGGTCACCGACACCAAACAGATGACGAAATGGTGCATCTGGCATCCAGACTTGAAACCGGCCATGGTGATCCTTGATCCCGAGCTTACCATTGGTCTTCCGCCCCATTTAACGGCTTGGACCGGAATTGATGCCATGGTGCATGCGATCGAGGCCTATTGCATTCAATGTTTCAACCCGCTTTGCGATGGTATGGCACTGGAAGGGCTGCGGTTGGTATCACAGTGGCTTCCCGTGGCCGTGGCCGAGCCAGAGAACCTTGAAGCGCGCGGCGCGGTGTTAACAGGATCATGCCTTGCCGGTGTTGCGTTTCTAAAGGGACTGGGGGCGGTGCATGCCATTTCGCATATGGTGGGGGCGGAATATGACACCCAGCACGGGCTGACCAATGCCATTATTTTGCCTGCAGTTTTGCGCTATAATGCCCCTTCTATTGAAACCAAAGTGGCGCCAATGGCCCAAGCCATGGGATTACAGGCGACAGATTTTGATGCTTTTTATGGCCGTATATGTGCGCTGCTTGATGAGTTGGATATTCCCAGAACACTGACCGAGATCGGGGCTTCAAAGGATTGCGCGCCGCGGATCGCTGCCAAGGCACTAAAAGACAGCGCGGCAGAAACCAATCCGAGGCCCTTGACCCAAGAGACCATGGAGTGCTTGGTCCAGGATGCATTGCGCGATGGGCGATAAAACAATTTCGCAGCCGGGGTGGTTTTTAGTTTGTTTTTGCACAGATGCCTGCAACTTCGATGTTTAAGACTAAGGAGCACGGAATGAAAAAAGCCACAATCGGCGCCACCGGCATTGAGCTTACCGAACTGAGCTTCGGCACATCTTCTTTGGGAAATATTTCAGATGCTGATGGCTATGGGGTGCCGGAAGAGCGTGCGCAGCAGACCCTTGACCGATTTTTTCAAGGCCCAGTGAACCTGCTTGATACCTCGCGCAATTACGGGCAGGGGCACAGCGAAGCGCGCATCGGGCGCGCGGTGCAGCGGTATGGGGGCTGGCCGAAAGGTTTTTTGCTGTCTACCAAGCTTGACCGTGATCCCGATACAAACCGGTTTGATGCAGATCGTGCACAGGCCTCTTTGGAAGAAAGCCTTACGTCTTTGCATTTGAGCGCGTTGGATATCCTGCACTTGCATGATCCAGAATATGCAGCCGACCTCAATGAAGTAACCCGAAAGGGCGGCGCGCTGGATGCGCTTTTTTCGATGAAAGAGGACGGCCTGATCAAAGCCACTGGCCTTGCTATGGGGCGGATTGATATTATGCTGCCGCTGCTACGGGATTGGGATTTTGATGTGATCCTCAACCACAACCGCTTTACCTTGCTCAACCGCGAGGCGGATGAAATGTATAATCTTGCGGCCTCTAAGGGTATGGCAATCATCAACGCCGCGCCCTTCGCTGGCGGCATACTGGCGAAAGGGCCACAGCAAACGTCCAAAATCACCTATCAAGAGGCGAGTGAAGACGCGCTTGAGCCGGTTTATGCGATTGAAAAGCTCTGCGCCGACTTTGGGATTGATATGGGCGCAGCGGCGCTGCAATTTTCGCTGCGTGATCCTCGGATTACGTCCACCCTATGCGGGGCGTCATCGCCGCACAGCATTGATAACACACTTGCTTGGGCGCAGCAGGACATTCCCGAAGAGTTTTGGCAGCACATGGCGCAAATTCCCTATTCAACCGATAACCCCGAGGCAGCTCGAAAGATTTAGTGATGGATCACAAGGCATTTTTGCAAAGCCTGTCAGTTGAAGAAAAGGTCAGTCTGACGAAAAAATCGAACCAGAAGGGTCTCATACATCTTGTCGCCTATGCAACATTAACGATTGGCTGTGCGATTTGGGTTTGGCAGCTTGCCCCATTTTGGCCAGTTGCCTTTGTGGCTCTGGCAATCTTGCTGGCTTTTACCTTTACCCTGCAACATGAATGCACGCACGATACGCCGTTTCAAACGCGCTGGTTAAATTCGGCGCTTGGATTTCTAACTGGGGTTATTTTATTCCAGCCGTTTTTGTGGTTTCGCTATTTTCATCTGGCGCATCACCGGCACACAAATGATCCCGGCCATGACCCCGAGTTAGACGGGGATGGCAAGCCCGAAAGCTGGCGCGATCTTATCTGGCACTTAAGTACGGTTCCATATTGGAGCGCTAAAGCCTCTGTGCTTTGGCAAAATGCGTGTTCCCAAGAGTTTGCGCGCTATATCCCAGCCTCAGCACGCCCGAAAATCCAACGCGAGGCGCGTTTTATGTTGATGATCTATATTGTGGCAGCGGTGGCTATTTGGTTTGAGCCAAAGGTCATATTAATCTGGCTTTTGCCTTTGGCCGCTGGTTTTCCGTTTTTACGGCTCTATTTGCTCGCAGAGCACGGCCGCTGCGCATTTATCGCCAATATGTTTGAAAATACGCGCACCACATTCACCAATCGGGTGATCCGCTTTATCGCTTGGAATATGCCATATCACACCGAACATCATGTGTTTCCCAATGTCCCGTTTCACAGCCTGCCAGCGTTACACAGATTGATGGCGCGGCATTTACAGGTGACGTCCAGTGGATACACCGAATTTGCCCGCGCCTATATAAAAGACTTCAAATCTATGTGATTTTCATCAAGTCGGTCGCAGATTTGAGGCTTTTCAAAAAATATGAGTTAGGTCTTTGGATCGGGTTCTGTATCAATTTTATTGAGGCCAGCGTATTTATAATTTCACCTGGTCTATTGAGAACAGTGAAACTGGTAGGCCCGGAGGGACTCGAACCCCCAACCAAAGCGTTATGAGCGCTCTGCTCTAACCAATTGAGCTACAGGCCCGACCTGCGTGGCTTGCTATCACATGCGGCCAGAAGGTCAAGGGTTTCAGATTGCAGTTTGTGCACTAATCCGTTAGGTCGCGGGCAGGTAAAAAGGAAGGCGCGGATGAGCACAGGTAAAAACGCACTGACATATGCTAGTGCAGGCGTAGACATTGATGCAGGCAATGCCTTGGTCGAGCAGATCAAGCCACACGCCAAGCGGACAAACCGATCCGGCGTAATGGCAGGGCTTGGTGGTTTTGGCGGGCTTTTTGATCTTAAAGCGGCTGGTTTTAATGATCCTATTCTTGTCTCGGCCACAGACGGCGTTGGAACCAAATTGCGGATTGCTATTGATACTGGCCATTATGACACCATCGGCATTGATTTGGTGGCCATGTGCGTCAATGACCTTGTGTGCCAAGGCGCTGAGCCGCTGTTTTTCCTTGATTATTTTGCTACCGGACAACTGGATGTTGATACCGCAACTCGGATCATCGCGGGCATAGCCGAAGGCTGTGTGCAATCTGGCTGCGCGCTGATTGGCGGAGAAACTGCGGAAATGCCGGGCATGTACGCAGGCGATGACTTTGATCTGGCAGGCTTTGCCGTGGGCGCAATGGAGCGGGGGGCTTCCCTGCCCAAAGATGTTCAAAGCGGTGATGTGCTGTTGGGCCTATCCTCAAGCGGTGTGCATTCGAATGGCTACTCACTGGTGCGCAAGCTGGTTGAGCTTTCTGGACTTGGTTGGGATGCCCCAAGCCCGTTCGGCGGCGATACATTGGGCGCAGAGCTGCTGGCACCGACGCGGCTTTACGTTAAATCCTGTCTGGCAGCTATTGCAGCCGGCGGGGTACACGGGTTTGCCCATATCACCGGCGGCGGGCTGACAGAAAATATTCCGCGTGTGCTTGGTGAAGGGCAGGGCGTTTGCATAAATTTAGACAGCTGGATGCTTCCCCCGGTGTTTGAATGGCTTGCCAAGCAAGGCGGTATTTCAAATGCAGAGATGCTTAAAACCTTTAACTGCGGTATTGGCATGGTGATCGTGGTCGACAGGCACAGCTCTCATGCGGTCGCTCAGGCGCTTGCAGAACTTGGCGAGACAGTGATTAACCTCGGGCAGGTTACGGATACGCCTGACGTGGTTTATTCAGGGACATTGCTGTGAGCAAAAAGGTCGCCATTTTAATCTCTGGCGGCGGCTCGAATATGGTGGCTTTGGTCAAAAGTATGACCGGCAATCATCCTGCACGCGCGGCGGTTGTACTCTCAAACAATCCGCAGGCCGCGGGTCTTCAGCGCGCGGCGGATCTGGGTGTGCCAACAGAAGTTGTCGATCACCGGCCATTTGGCAAGGACCGTGCCGCTTTTGAAGCAGTTCTGAACAAGATCCTTAAGCCTTATCAAGTGGATTTAATTTGCCAGGCTGGTTTTATGCGTATTCTGACCGAGGGATTTGTGCTGCGGTGGCAGGGCAAGATGCTTAACATCCATCCCTCGCTCTTGCCGAAATATAAGGGGCTCAACACCCATATACGGGCGCTCGAAGCCGGCGATAGCGAAGCGGGCTGTTCGGTGCATATGGTCACCCCTGAACTGGATGGCGGTCCAGTTTTGGGTCAGGTCAGAGTGCCGATAAAGCCCGGCGATACAGAACAAACGCTCGCGGCGCGGGTATTAGTGCAAGAGCACCTTTTATATCCTGAAGTTCTGCGTGAGTTTGCACAAGGAAACGCTACACCCCTGAATTTTGATTAAAGAGACATCTTTTCTTTGTGGCTGATCTGGCCTAGAACAGCGAATGGGGGTGTTGAAACTAAAGAAGATAAGCCCTGCATGAGAACACTAACAACCACCCAAGAACTCGCCGATTTTTGTGAACAAGCACAAAATTGCGAATATGTAACGGTTGATACCGAATTTTTACGCGAGCGCAGTTATTACTCAAAGCTTTGCTTGATCCAACTGGCCTTGCCGGGCAAGTCGCTTGACGATGCGGTTCTGGTGGATCCATTGGTTGACGGATTATCGCTTGATCCGCTCTATGAGCTTTTTAAAAATGAAAATGTCGTCAAGGTGTTTCACGCAGCGCGGCAGGATATTGAAATATTCTATGTCGATGCCAAGGTTATTCCAAAGCCATTATTTGATACCCAGTTGGCTGCAATGGTTTGCGGGTTTGGCGAACAAGTGGGCTATGAAACTTTGGTACGTAAAATTGCCAAGCAATCGCTGGATAAATCGTCCCGCTTTACCGACTGGTCGCGCCGGCCTTTGACCGAGGCGCAAAAAACCTATGCTTTGGCTGATGTGACCCATTTGCGCCAGATTTACGAGTTTTTGGCGGCAAAGCTAAAGCAAAACGGGCGGGCGCGATGGGTGCACGAAGAATTGGCGATTTTAACCAATCCGGAAACCTACACTGTGCGCCCTAAAGAGGCTTGGCGTCGCATTAAAACACGCTCAAGCTCGCCGCGGTTTTTAGCAACTGTGCGCAGCTTGGCCGAATTTCGCGAAACATATGCGCAGCAGCGCAATATCCCGCGCAACCGGGTGTATAAAGATGATGCTTTGATCGAGTTGGCCTCTTCAAAACCGGCGGGATACGAAGATCTGAAGCGCTCACGGCTATTGCTGCGCGAAGCGCGCAAAGGCGAGATTGCCGAGGGTATCATCTCGGCGGTTAAAACCGCGCAGAATCTGGCCAAAGAAGACTTGCCCTCGGCCCCCGGCGAAGAAGAAAAGCTTCAGGTCAATCCGGCCTTGGCGGATTTATTGCGGGTGCTTCTAAAGTCCAAAACTGAAACCATGGGGGTCGCGGCCAAATTAATTGCGGCTTCATCTGAGCTTGATGCCATCGCTGCTGGAAAACGTGATCTTCCCTCTTTAAGCGGTTGGCGCCGCGAAGCCTTTGGCGAAGATGCCCTGCGCCTGTGCAAGGGCGAAATTGCGCTCATTGCAAAAGGAAAATCAGTTCAGACAATACCTGTGCCGGGCGGGGCGCGATAAAGTACCGACTGACGCTGGACCTTTCTATGTTGGCGCTCTAAGTCTTTTATTGCACTATGAACACCTGAGTAAAGTAAGCGAGAAAGTCATGGCAACGCCGGCCTTTGAAGATATTGTTGAGGATTTTGAATTCCTAGAGGATTGGGAAGATCGATATCGTTATGTGATTGAGCAGGGCAAATCCATGCAGCCTTTGAATGAGGCTTTGAAAGTGCCGGCAACAAAGGTTGATGGCTGTGCCAGTCAGGTCTGGCTGCATATTAGTATTTCAAACGATAGTTTTCAGTTTGAGGGTGATAGCGATGCGGTTATCGTGCGCGGATTGATTGCGCTGTTGCGCAGTCTGTTTAACGGTCTGAGTTTATCGCAGGTCTCCGCTGTGAACGCCGAAGCGGAATTGGCCCGTTTAGGGTTGAATGAACATTTGTCATCACAGCGCTCTAATGGTCTACGGGCCATGATCCAACGGATTAAAGACACTGCAACGGGCGCGTAGTCCTCATCTGCCTTAGGCTTGAGCCTTTAAGTTGGTTTCCAGATCGCCATATCCCGTAAGGCGCCGCTCGAAGGCAAGCCCCAAACGGTCGGCGCAGTCACGGGCTGTTTTGGTGAGCTTGGGATCATCGGTTTGGGCCTGATACACCAGCTTTTCGTAATTGCCGAAATACATATCGCGCAGCTCGGGATGGCGATCAAGGCCAAGCGGTTTCCAGACAAAGGCTTCAAATTGCCGTGCTAAAAAATCCGTCAGGTAAAAGGCGGTTGCCTCATCTTTACTGGCAAAGGCGTCATTGCCTTCAAAAAAGGAATAGCAATGCGGCCCTGCGATCATATCGACCCCAAGCTCGTCGCACGCCGTCTTTAGCAGTCCGCCGGTTCCGCAATCTGCGTAGACAACGAAAATAGTGTCGTAGTCAGAGCGTTTGGCCATGACGATATCTCGCACTGCAGGGGTGATTTTATCCGGTGAATTGTGCAAAATCGCCGGAAGACATTGCAAATCCATATGCTTCCACTGATTGAGGCGGATCAATTCAAGAATTTCGCGTGCAAGCGCCCCACAGGCAACCAAAAGAATACTTCCCGCAGTGTGTTCTGGGGTGATACCTTGGCGGGTCAGAAGAGCATCGCTTGGCTGCTGCATAGCTTTCCTCTTGGCCATTTGGGCCGGTTGGCGCAGCACAAAGTAAGCGAAGCGGACAGCTTAAACGGACTAAGCTGTCACTTGATTGTGTTTGCGCGCCATCATTTCCTTGGCGGTTTCAACGGCAACTGCTGCATCGCGGCAGTAGGCATCAGCGCCGATGGCTTTACCAAACTCTTCATTCAACGGTGCGCCGCCGACCAGAACAGCGTAATCATCACGCACGCCCATTTCAACCATCGTATCGATGACCACTTTCATATAGGGCATTGTGGTTGTGAGCAGTGCAGACATTCCAAGGATATCCGGCTCTTCTGTTTGAAGCGCATCAATATAGTTTTCAACCGGGTTATTAATGCCCAAATCCACCACTTCAAAACCGGCGCCTTCCATCATCATGGATACGAGGTTTTTACCAATATCGTGGATATCACCTTTAACAGTGCCGATAACCATCTTGCCAACTCTGGGCGCGCCGGTTTCGGCCAAGAGCGGTTTTAGAATGGCCATCCCGCCTTTCATGGCATTTGCCGCCAGCAGAACCTCGGGTACAAATAGGATGCCGTCTCGGAAATCCTGACCGACAATGGTCATGCCGCCCACGAGTGCCTTGGTGAGAACGTCATAGGGCTGCCATTTACGCTCAAGCAGGATATTGACGCCTTCTTCGATTTCCTCTTTGAGCCCATCATATAGGTCGTCGAACATCTGCTGGACAAGTTCTTCGTCGTCCAGTTCCGACAGGATGATGTCGTCTTCTTGGTCAGACATTTATGTTCCCTTTTATTCTGTGCTGTCGCCTAATATTTGTTCACCTTTGGCTAGTTTATTCCTAGCAAACTTGGCAATTTACGACATAGGGCGTTTTAAAGCCGACTTAGCCGTGGAATTTCACAAAGACCACAAAAAAATTTTCATGTTCTGTATGAAATTCATTGCTGAAGTTCATGTTTTGTTCTATGTTGGGTGGCATGCAGTCAATTCACCCTGTCTCTCGTAGAATTCTAAAGGCTCGCGGTAGCCGCCAAAACCCAAAAAATAAGTTTGACCGTTTGGAAACAATCGGGTTTAACGATGGTTGGGATGATGCGCATATTGCCCCCAAGATACTGCGTACCTCGGTGACAGAAGAAGTGCCGCGCCGGGTGATCAGTTATAACCGCTCTCCTGATTTGCCGTTTGATCGGTCAATAAATCCCTATCATGGCTGCGAGCATGGGTGCAGCTATTGCTACGCCCGGCCCAGCCATGGATATTTGGGATTGTCTGCCGGCATTGATTTTGAAGCCCGACTGATTGCGCGCCCACAAGCGGCGATGGTGTTGCGCCAAGAGCTGGCAAATCCGAAATATGTGGTCAAGCCGATTGCAATCGGCACCAATACTGACCCGTATCAGCCGGTCGAAAAAAAGTATGAGATTACGCGGTCTTGCTTGCAGGTTCTGGCCGATTGCCAACACCCTGTTGCAATTATCACACGCGGTGCCTTGGTGGAACGCGACATTGATATACTGGCGCCAATGGCGGCACGCGGCTTAACCCGGGTGGGAATTTCGATCACCACATTAGATCGCGATCTGGCGCGCAAAATGGAGCCTCGAGCCCCATCGCCGTCCCGCCGTTTGGAGATGATCAGGCAATTGGCTGATGCCGGTATCCCGGTGCGGGTCATGGCCTCGCCTTTGATCCCTGGGCTAACCGATAACGAATTAGAGGCAATTTTAGCTGCTAGCAAAAAGGCAGGCGCGTGCAGTGCCAGCTGGATTGCGCTGCGCTTGCCAAGAGAGGTTTCTGATTTAATTCAGGACTGGCTTGCCACCCATCAACCAAATAAGTCGGCAAGGGTTCTAAGTCATCTGCGTAGCATGCATGGGGGAGCATTATATCGCTCTAACTGGGGCAGCCGGATGCGCGGCGAGGGGCCCTATGCCGCGCTGATCGAGCAACGGTTTAAAAGTGCAATTCGACGCTTGGGACTGCGGGAGAAAGTGCCGAAATTGACCTGTGATCTGTTTCAAGCGCCGGTCGCAGCCAGTGCGCAGATGGAGCTTTTTTAAACTGTTGGAAAGCGCAGCGTTTAAGGGTCGGTTGTTAAGTCGCCGCTCTTCGCCGGCGTGGGCGGCGCGCTGGCGCGCTGTCTGATTCGGTGCCGTCATTGGCTGAGGAAAAATCACCCAATGCGGTGCGGATAGCATCAAGTGATGGCATTTCACTTTTGGGGCGGGTTTCTAACGCCTCTCGCATGGCGGATAGATGCACCCCCATGGTGCCGCAGCACCCGCCAATAATCTGTGCGCCGCTATCACGCGCCATCACCGCATAATCTGCCATCAGCTCAGGTGTGCCGTCATAGTGGATATGGCCGTCAACATATTTGGGGATGCCCGCATTGCCTTTGGCGATGATCGGGGTTTTGGGCTTGACCGCAGAAAACCCTTGGACTGTGCGCAGCAAGTCTGCAGCGCCAGTGCCGCAATTTGCCCCAAAGGCCAAGGGAGGATTTTCAAGGCTTTTGACCATCTCTACCATAGCCGGTGCAGTCAGACCCATCATCGTGCGTCCGGCAGTATCAAAACTCATCGTGCCGCACCACGGCATATCGGCAAGCGCAAAGGCTTCGGCTGCCGCGCGGTATTCTTCGGGGGCTGAAATAGTTTCAAGCCAGAGCACATCCGCGCCCCCGTCTTTCAGCCCGGCAGCCTGCGCATGAAAAATCTCAACCGCATCCGCGTGGCTTAGGGTTCCGACGGGTTGCATAATATCGCCCGTGGGTCCAACTGAGCCGGCAACAATGATATCGCGATTTGCGCGATCGGCCACTTCGTGGCCAATTTCGGCAGCCATGCGCGACAATTCCGCTGCTCGGTGAGCCGCATCATGCAGCTTCAAGCGTGCGGCGTTACCTCCAAAACTATTGGTCAAAAAAAGATCTGAGCCTGCGTCAACTGCGATTTGATACAGAGCTTTTATTTTTTGCGGTGCTGTGTCGTTCCAAAACTCAGGGGCATCCCCAGATGACAGACCCATATTAAATAGGTTGGTTCCGGTTGCCCCATCTGCTAAAATCCATTCGCGTTCAGACAGCATTTTCGTAAGGGCATTGGCCATAGTGTCACCTCAAAGATTTGGCTTTGCGGTGACATAGGCCGTGGAACAATTCAAACTCCAAATTTTCATCACTATTATGAAAAATATGGCCTATAGTTCATCGCGCAATTGCTCTTTGGCTTTGATAATGAAAGCCAAGAGTTGAGACCTGATTTCGCTTTCGCTGGCTTTGTTTTTCAAATCCGCAGTTAATTTTCGAAGCACATCGTCATCGCCAGTTTCTTCAAAGTCTGATCGGATGACATCAAGTGCGTAGTCTTTTGCTTTTTCACCCTCAATACCGAGCAAATCAGCAGCCCAGAGTCCGATTAATTTGTTTCGTCGGGCTTCGGCTTTAAACTGCAGTTCACTATCGAGTGCAAATTTAGCCTCAAACGCGTTTTCACGTTCGTCAAAAGTTGTCATGGTTCTGTCCGCTCCCATTGCTATTTTAAAGATATGGGGCTCTGTATTTATAGAAACAAGGACCAAGAACGCTTGCGGGTGCCGATGCCTTGATTTAAGAGGGCGTCATCTACCCTCTCAGAAAGAGACCCAATGGCGCGTCGCACAAAGATTTACGAAGGCAAGGCAAAAATACTTTATGAAGGACCAGAGCCGGGTACACTGGTTCAATATTTCAAAGATGATGCCACCGCATTTAATGCCGAGAAAAAAGACGTTATCGACGGCAAAGGTGTGCTCAATAATCGTCTGTCCGAATTTTTTATGAACGGACTGAATGAAATCGGGGTTCCGACCCATTTCCTCAAGCGGATAAATATGCGCGAGCAACTGATCCGCAATTGCGAAATTATTCCGCTTGAAGTGATTGTTCGCAATGTCGCAGCAGGCACAATTTGTAAACGCTTGGGGCTGGATGAGGGCATGCGGCTGCCGCGGCCCATTGTTGAATATTGCTACAAAGACGATGCCTTGGGGGACCCTTTGGTCACCGAAGAGCATATTGCTGCTTTTGGCTGGGCGACGCAGCAGGACATGGATGACATTTTAAGCCTTGCGCTCCGGGTGAACGATTTTCTATCGGGCCTAATGCTGGGTGTCGGTATCCGGCTTGTTGATTTCAAAATTGAAATTGGACGGGTTTATGATGGCGATTTTCAGCGTCTTTTGGTGGCCGATGAAATTAGCCCGGACAGTTGCCGTCTGTGGGATATAGAAACTGGCCAAAAACTTGATAAAGATGTCTTTAGACGGGATCTGGGCAGTTTGACCGATGCCTATACAGAAGTGGCTCAGCGGCTCGGGGTTTTGGCAAAAAACACTCCGGCAGTAAGCAAGCCCACATTGATTAGCTAAGCGCATTTGCGCAACAGAAAAGAAAAGAAAGGTAGCCGATGAAAGCCCGTGTACACGTTATGTTGAAACCCGGTGTTCTGGACCCACAGGGCGAAGCTGTTCGCCATGCGCTTGGGGCGCTCGGCTATAATAGCGTGGAAGGGGTTCGGCAGGGCAAGGTCATTGAACTGGATCTGAACGAAACTGATCCTGAAAAAGCCAAATCCGAAGTGGATGCAATGTGTGAAAAGCTATTGGCTAACACGGTGATCGAAAGCTATTCGGTCGAGATTTCGTGATGCGCGCTGCGGTTCTTGTTTTCCCCGGTTCAAACTGTGATCGCGATATGGCGGTTGCGCTGCGAAAAGCCGGCGCCGAGGTTACAATGGTATGGCACAAAGATACAGATCTGCCAGATGGATTGGACGTGGTTGCCATTCCCGGCGGGTTTTCCTTTGGCGATTATCTACGTTGCGGGGCCATCGCGGGCCGCTCGCCGATTTGCCGCTCGGTGATTGATTTTGCCAATCGCGGCGGTTTTGTTCTTGGGGTGTGTAACGGGTTTCAAATTCTCACTGAAACCGGTTTGCTGCCCGGCGCATTGATGCGCAACGCCGGGCTGAAATTTATTTGCAAATCAGTCGAGCTTCGCGTTGAGACAACCGAGAGCGCGTATACCAGTGGCTATGCCAAAGACCAGTTGATCAGCATCCCAATCGCCCATCACGACGGCAATTACAATCTGAGCCCAGATGATTTGGCAGCGTTGCAGGATCAACATAGAATTGCCTTTCGCTACCATCGCAATCCAAACGGTTCTGTGGATGATATTGCCGGTGTGCTATCAGAAAACCGCCGTGTTCTTGGCATGATGCCGCATCCCGAGCGCGCGGTGGATCCAGCGCAACCCAGCGCCGATGGTCAGCCGTTTTTTGCCAGTTTGCTTGAACAGATGGCGACCACCTGACAGCTTTGAAAAACTGAGGTATAAACTGGCTTACGATGACCAGTGACCATACCGATTCCACTGAGGTTCCGCCGCAGCCTCTTCGCTCTTTTCCTTGGCAGGTGCGGGTTATTTTGGCTGTGCTGTTCGTGCTGGCCGGGGCGACGCTATGGCTGACCAATACTATTTTGACCGACCGGTTTACCCAATCGACGCAAAATAAGGCAGAACTGCGTTTGACGCTTTATGGCGGCAATATTCTAAGTGAATTGCAGCGCAATTCTATAGTCCCGCAGCTGCTGTCGCGTGACCCTGAGCTTATAAGAGCGTTGAATTCGGCAGATTTTTCCCGATCAACCCAGCGTTTGATGAGTTTTGTCGAAGAAATCGGCGCGGCGTCTTTGATGCTTTTGGACGGTGAAGGGCGCACTGTGGCGTCAACCGACCGCAATAATCTGGGCAAACTACACAGTGACCAAATTTATTTTCTCGATGCATTACATTCAAATACGACAGTTTTTTCTGTGGCTGAAAAAGACAGTGGTGAGACCGGTTTTTTCTATTCTCGTCAGGTGGAATTTCAAAATCAGGCCATCGGGGTGATTTTGGTTGAGGTCGATTTGCAGAAATTTCAACGCGCTTGGGCGGGTATTTCCGATGCTGTGCTTGTTATCGGCAGCGAGGGGAAAATTATTCTGGCCACCGAACCGAAATGGCGCGGTCTGACGGAAACCATAGCGCTGCGCCGCCAGCCGCCGCAAAATGCCATTGAACGGGCCATGCGTGTGACAAGTGATTGGGCATCATTGCCGGCCGATGCTTATGTCCAGGGCGAAGCGGTGATGCGCATAGAAGGGCAAATTCCGTTTCGAGGGTGGCAGATCATTTCGTTTACCACCTATGCCAGCGTGCGTGAACGGGTGAATGGCATATTAGCATTGCAAATCATGGGTTTTGCTATTTTGTTTGTAGGCGTGTTTTATCTTTCAAACCGCCGCACTGTGCTACGTTTGATGTTTTTCCAGCGAGAATCTGAAGACCTGCGGGACTTGAATGCAAGGTTGCAACGGGAAATTTCAGAGCGGGAAAAAGTGCAAAAAACCCTTGCTGTGGCTGAACAATCATTGGCGCAAAGCTCAAAGTTGGCGGCATTGGGGGAAATGTCGGCAGCCGTAAGTCATGAATTAAACCAACCGCTTGCGGCGATGAAAACCTATCTTGCAGGGGCGGCGCTTTTGCTCAAACGCAATCGGCCGGATGAGGCATTGTCAGCCTTTCACCGCATTGATGGTTTGATTGAACGCATGGGAGCGATCACCCGCCAGCTTAAATCCTATGCGCGCAAGGGTGGGGAAAGTTTTGAGCCGCTGGATATGGCTGAGGCGCTGGCCTCGTCTTTATCGATGATGGAACCGCAACTAAAACACTCCAATGTACGCCTTCGCCAGATTGCACCGGATCAAAGTGTGCTGGTTATGGGCGATAGAATGCGCATAGAGCAGGTGCTCATCAATCTATTGCGCAATGCGCTTGACGCGTTGAAAACAGTGAGCGATCCCGAGATTGAGGTCATATTAAGCAAAGGCGAAACCGTCACTCTAAGTGTGCGCGATAATGGTCCTGGGATCAAAGATTTAGAGCTTTTGTTTGAACCTTTTCACACCACCAAAGAGCCAGGGGATGGCGTGGGCCTTGGTTTGGCGATCTCATCCGGGATTGTTACCGATCTAGGCGGACGGCTTACGGCCAGAAATGCCAGTGATGGGGGGGCTGTATTTGAAGTTCAACTTCCTATATTTGATGAAAACAAAGTAAACTCTCCCCCCGTTGAAGCAGCTGAGTAGACCATGACCAAAGCCTTAAAAATTGCAATTGTTGATGATGAAAAAGATATGCGGCTGTCCATCAGCCAATGGCTCGCGCTGTCGGGCTATGATACCGAAAGTTTTGCCAGCGCCAAGGAAGCGCTGTCCACCATTGACAGTGAATATGCCGGAATAGTGATTTCGGATATCAAGATGCCCGATATGGATGGCATGCAGTTTTTGCGCAAATTAATGGCTCAGGACAGCACGCTTCCAGTGATTATGATCACAGGTCACGGCGATGTGCCCATGGCAGTCGAAGCCATGCGCATGGGGGCTTTTGATTTTCTTGAAAAGCCATTTAATCCCGACCGGATGAGCGAGTTGGCGCAGCGGGCCTCAAAAGCTCGGCGTTTGACCTTGGATAATCGGGCCTTGCGGCGCGATTTGGGTGATGGGCCGCAGTTGATGAAAAAGCTGATCGGTAAATCACCCGCGATGGAACGCTTGCGCGAAGAGATTTTAGATCTAGGCCAAGCAGACGGTCATATCCTGATTGAAGGCGAAACCGGCACCGGAAAAACCTTAGTGGCCCATGCCCTGCATGCTGTTGGCGCCCGCGCAGGCAAAAAGTTTGCGCTGGTGTCTTGTTCAGCCTTTGATGAGGCGGCTTTGATGCGCCGCCTCTTTGGTCCGGTTTTACCAGAAGATCCATTTTTCCCCGCTTTTGAGGAGGCCCGCGGAGGCACTTTGGTGCTTGAAGATATCGAAACACTTGGCGAACAGGTGCAAGCCAAGCTTTTAAGCACCCTAAACGCCCAAGGAACGCCGCCTGAGACCCGGGTGTTGGCCATTAGTAATTTACAGGAACAAGGGCAAACATTGCAAAATAGGCTGCGCAAAGATGTATTTTATCGGCTTGGTGCTTTGCATATCACCGTGCCGCCCCTTCGACAGCGTGGCAATGATGTTTTGGAAATCTTTAATCAATTAAGCGAGTCATTTTCGGATGAATATGGCTGCCAAACCCCGGGCATAGGGGCGCAGGAAGCCGCGCAGCTGCTTCAGGCGCCCTGGCATGGAAATGTTCGCCAGTTGACCAATCTTACAGAGCGGGCTGTTTTGCAGTCGCGCCGCGGCGAAGGCACGATTGCCTCTTTGCTAATGAGCGACGCAGAAGAGGCCACAAGCGTGGTCACCACCGAAGGCAAACCACTGAAAGAATATGTTGAAGCCTTTGAAAAGATGCTTATTGAAAACACAATGCGGCGGCACAAGGGGTCTATAGGCAAAGTGATGGACGAGCTATGTTTACCCCGCCGGACATTGAATGAGAAAATGGCAAAATACTCGCTTCAGCGAGCAGATTATGTTTAAGTTTTTTCGTTAATGAATTGAAATAATTACTTAATTATATTTTTGAAATTCGTTATTGCGCTCTTTGCAGCATGCCATATAAATCCCTCGGATCATCTGGATCAGCCAGCATGTCAAGCGGGTTGAAGAAGTCAGTGCCTTTGATCTGATCGCGAATATAGCGCAGCGATGAGAAATCCTCGATCGCAAAGCCAACGCTGTCGAAAAGGGTAATTTGAGTGTCCGAGCGTCGCCCGACTGCTTGGCCCGTAATAACTTTCCAAAGCTGCTCAACCGGATAGTCATCGGGTAATTGTTGAATTTCGCCTTCAATCCGGGTTTGGGGTGGGAACTCGACAAAAATATCTGAGCGCAACAGAATATCGCGGTGCAGTTCGGTTTTTCCGGGGCAATCGCCGCCGATGGCATTGATATGCACGCCAGAGCCGACCATGTTGTCGGTTAAAATAGTAGCATATTGTTTGTCAGCGGTGCAGGTGGTAATTATGTCAGCCCCTTCGATAGCTTCTTGGGCGGTTTTGCATGCCGTAATTTTTAAACCTGCTGCAGCCAGATGCGCAGCGGCTTTTTGGGTGGCCAAGGGATCAATGTCATAAAGCCGGACATGAGTGATGCCGCAGATTGCCTGCATCGCAAGACTTTGAAATTCACTTTGCGCCCCATTGCCAATCATTGCCATGGTTGTTGCGCCTTTGGGCGCAAGAAATTTGGCGGCCATGGCCGATGTGGCGGCGGTGCGCAGCGCTGTTAGCAGTGTCATTTCTGACAGCAACACCGGATAGCCGGTAGTCACATCGGCCAACAGTCCAAAGGCGGTGACGGTTTGTAAACCATCTTTAGTATTTTTGGGGTGCCCATTAACATATTTAAACCCATATACTTCGCCGTCCGATGTTGGCATTAGCTCGATCACGCCCTCGGCAGAGTGGCTTGCCACACGCGGTGTTTTGTCAAAAAGCTCCCACCTTTTAAAATCGCTTTCAATGTATTCACTGAGGCCAGTTATCATTTGTGTCAAGCCAGTGTGATTTATCAATTGCATCATATGATCAACCGATACAAACCGAACAAGCGCTTTTTGAGAAGGGGAAAGTGTCATGTTACTATCCTTAGAAATAACCATGGGTAGGGCGGTCAAATACACGGCGGCCAAGCGCCGAGGCCGCAAGATCCACCATGACTTGGGCAGTGCGCCCGCGTTCATCCAAAAATGGATTTAGCTCAACCAGATCAAGCGAGGTCATCAAACCGCTGTCGTAGAGAATTTCCATCACAAGATGAGCTTCTCGGATGGTCGCCCCGCCAGGCACCGATGTACCAACCGCCGGCGCGATTGAGGGATCTAAGAAATCCACATCTAACGAGACATGCAGCAGGCCATTGTTGGCCGTAACCTGATCCAAAAAGGTTTGAAGTGGGCCCTTGATGCCTTGTTCGTCGATAGCCCGCATATCATAAAACTGAATTTTGCTTTGTTGCAGAGCGTTCTTTTCGGCTTGGTCAACCGACCTTAGCCCTAAAATGCATACTTGGTGATCCGGGACAGGGACGTCATTTTGTAGAAAGCCTGAAAACCCATTTCGTCCGGTCAGATAGGCCAAAGGTGTCCCATGCAAATTGCCTGACATCGTGGTTTCAGGCGTGTGAAAGTCGCTATGGGCATCTAGCCAAAAGATATATAGCGGCCGACCGCAGTGCTGAGCATGGCGCGCTGCAGCCAGGCCTGAGCCAAGACTTAAAGCGTGATCTCCGCCAAGGAAAATCGGTAGCCCATCTTTAAAGGCGGCAACGCCAGCCTTGGCAAGCTGGTTGGTCCATCCGATGGTTTGCGACAACTCGGTGGGATGGTCGGGTACGTTTTCAGTGGTGGCAGCCACCGGTGTGAGATTTCCCAAATCGGTGACATCGTGCCCCAAATCGCTCAATACTTGTGGCAAGTTGGCAGTGCGATAGGCGTCGGGTCCCATAACACAGCCTTTACGATGCTTGCCACTGTCCACTGGGGCGCCGATTAAAATACAATTGATATGCTGCATAGATATTTCCTATGTGTGCTTCAATATCTGATCATTATGTGCTATTAAACAGTTATCATTTTGTACAATATGTAATAAAATTTTCGAATTGGAAGATAAAGGATGCAAAACGAAATATGCCAAGTCAATTAGATCAAAAGCTCATTTCAGCATTACGACATGATGCACGGGCCTCTATATCGAATTTAGCCATTTTGCTTGGAGTGTCACGCACGACCGTTCGGGCGCGAATTGACCGTTTGCAGAAGTCAGGTGAAATTTTAGGATTTTCGGTGGTTTTGAAGGATGACACCAAAGTTGATCCGGTTCGCGGATATATGATGATTAATGTCGAAGGGCGCGGTACAGAATGGGTGATCCGCTTGCTGCATGGTCTGCCACAAGTGCGCGCAGTGCATGCCACAAACGGGCAATGGGATTTAATTGCTGAAATTGGCACCTACTCACTTGACGAGTTGGACGAAATTCTCACCCGAATTCGGCGTTTTGAGGGGGTGGCCAAAAGTGAAACGAATCTTTTGCTCAGCACAAAAAAGGCAGGCTAGAGGCGCCGCAGGGCGCTCAGCCATAGGGCCATAAGAACAAGTGATAAAATAGCATTCCAACCCGCCATCGACACGCCCCAAAGCGCCCAAGGGATATCATCACAGCGCACCATTGGGGCGGTCATGATCTGGTTGATTAGATCATCTGTACTCAGCCCTTCTATGGCGCCACTGGTGCAACTGCTTGGTCCTTTCCACCACCCTTGCTCAACGCCGGTATGGAAAAAACCTATTCCTGCCGTTGTTAAACTAGCTGCGGCGCCAAGCGCGGCCACCGCCCGGCTTTGAAAAGCATAAAACACTAGGCAGATCACAACCGCCGCAACGTGGGGATATCTTTGCCAAAGGCACATTTTGCAAGGGGCGAGCCCGCCCAAATATTGAAACCCAAACGCTCCAATCAAGAGTGCCGCAGACCCTAGTCCGGCAGTGAGCGCAAGTTGCTTTGGTGTCATAAGAACCTCGTTCCCCAAATCCCCCCTATAAAGAGTAGGATAAACAGCAAAAACATCCATCCCAGATAGCGCTCTATAAAGGTCCGAATTTCTGCGCCGTAAATTCTAAGCAAAAGCGCAACCGCAAAAAACCTAAGCCCGCGTGCAATACAGGCTGTTACAACAAATAAACCCAAAGGCATTGCTGTTGCACCTGACATTATTGTGATCACTTTGAACGGGAAAGGGGTTACTCCAGCCGTGAGGACCGTCCAGACCCCAACATCGTTAAAGCGTTGCGCATATTCAGCAACCGCATCGGCTTTGCCTAGGGATATCAAAATGGGATGTGCAATTTGCTCAAAAGCCAGCGCGCCAAGCGCGTACCCAAAAAGACCGCCCAAAACCGAGGCGATCAACGCCACACTGGCATAAAGCCACGCGCGATGAGGCGCGGCGATGATCATTGGAATCAACACAACATCGGGTGGAATTGGAAAAAATGAGCTTTCTGCAAATGCCACCAGTGCCAACGCCCAAAGGGCACGCGGGTGGTCGGCGAGTGCCATTGTCCAGTTGTAAAGCGATCTAATCATTCAAACGATTCAGTTGATTAAGGTTACTGGCATTGAGCATGCAAATGTTTGGTGGTCAAGCGTGCTTTGCCTCTGGACGCCGTACAAAAGCCGCGTTAAAAGCATCGACAGTGCCCAAGTGGCGGAATGGTAGACGCAGGGGATTCAAAATCCCCCGCCTTAACGGGCGTGCCGGTTCGAGTCCGGCCTTGGGTACCACATTATCCGCATAGCAGTATAAAATCTGCTTTATCAGGTTTATATTTCTGCGTTGTCGGTCTAGATTTATTATGTAAACAAATATGCAATCCTGTATGCGCCCATTATTTTATAAACTCTTCTCCGAACCACCAAACGACGCAACATTTATCTGATTTTTGTTTTTGGGTGTGGTACATTCGGGTCCAGCAAAGTGAGAGAGAAATGATATTAATAATTAGGCTTAGCTTATTTCTAATTTTTGTGGCTTTATTGGTGGTTTTAGCACGTAAAGCACTGCCACGAAGCGAAAATATTGATGGGAAACCAGTTAAAAATAAATTTTTTCTGATCGCTGGTTTAGGCACTTTTGTTGCGCTGGTTTTATTTGTAGTGGCCGCAGAATACATAACCCGTCTTTAAGCGGAGTATAGACTTTAGTTTTATTGGGCTTACCAAATATAGGTGTTTAAGTTCAGATGGATGCAGTCGTTAATTAACCTGAAAAATATTGCCTTTATTTCCCATTGGAGTGTAAGCTTTCTCTTGGATGCTAAGTTTTTAGTGAGGAGAAATTTATGGATACTGCAGCAATGGACAGACAAACTCGGGCTATAGCCGGAAGCACAATTGGTCGGGATTTTCAGTGGGTAACCTTTACAGGTGTGGTTTCAAACCTGGTGACGCTTTACATTATATCCGAAGGAACCGAGGCCGTTTTGGCCACTTCAGCGATAGTTGTCACCACTGCAATTTTTGTGTTTCTTGCGGGCAACAATCAAATGGATCAATTCAAGAACTGGATTGCAGATATGGATGAGCAAGAAGCTGCAAGCCATTCTGGTCAATTTGCCAAAGTGGCGCCTTTTGGTTTTTGGAAAGCGGTCTATTCAATATGCTTTATAGCTGTTGCGCTCAGCCAGCTTTATGAGTTGTGGGTCTAATACGGCCTAAAGTATCACTGCTTCAGGCCGATGTTTGCGTCGGCCTGAAGCCTATGCGAGGTTCATTTTTTTAGCACCAGAGTCAAATTTGAATAGCTGAAGCGTCTTTAAATGCCGATATTTTAAATGCCTCTGTTTTGCCCTTTACAGTTACATTTTTCTCATAGGATGCTTGTACTGCAAGCCCCGATCTTTGATATAAATCGGAAGTGACAATCAACTGACACTCTTCTTCTTTGGTCAATTGTTCCAACCGACTGGCAACATTAACACAGTCGCCAATGGCCGTGTCGGTGATATTTTCACCATATCCCATAGCGCCAACAACAGATGTGCCTGCGTGAATGCCGATACCAAAATTTAAATCTGAACCAAAATCGCTTATGGTTTCATTGCTCAGTTCTTTCAAACCCTCCGCAAGCCTTCCGGCTGCAAGAAGTGCATTTTTGGAATTTTCTTCAATCCCAATGCCATCGGTGAACAAAGCCATGATACCATCACCGATGAACTTATCAATTCGCCCACCCGATTGCACGATCGCTTCGCCCGCAATCTTGAAATACTGATTAAGCAGATAAACAGTATCATAGGGCAAAAGGTTTTCTGAGATCGCTGTGAAGCCACGCAGGTCAACAAACATGACCACGATCTCTTCTTCTCGGCCGCAGAGTGTTTCCCGGTCTTCGTTGGTTAGGCTTTCAACCGGTGCATTCACCAAGGGGCGCACTTCTAACGAAGTGGTGGGGCGTAACTGACAGGCCAATCTTACATTGTCTTGCAATGAAAGCCTCTTGGCCACGGTGGTCTCAATTCCGTTGCGAGGTGGGAGAGATTCTACATCCGACATCACGCGCACACGGCAGGTCGAGCATCGCCCCCGACCGCCACACATGGAAACATGCCCAATGCGATGCTCGCGGCTGGCCTCTAGAATGGAAGTGCCTTTGGTGACCCGTACTTCTTTACCGTTGGGATAGGTAATTTTTATTTTTCGAAATGCTTTTCGGATTTGATGAACCACAAAAACAAAGAGGATTACCCCAAGCAAGACATAAAGATAATTCAGCATGAGCACATCGCTGGTCTGCATTAATTCGGCTTCTAGTTCTTTTCCAATATGAGAGTCGGCATACACTTGTTCCATGATGATCTTGTTGTTTTCAATATCGGTTGCCAATTCCTTACTGGCGGTGAATGCCCCCAGAACGGCTAAAATTGGTAAAAGCCAAGATCCCACTAGAATTGCGCTTTTGTATTTTTGGTAAATGGGATGGAACTTTATCATTGACGTGATGCCAATAATGCCATGCACCCAGACAAAAATTACAAATAAACCCATGAAATAAATACCGCCATCTTCAAGCGTGCCATTTAGAACAACCTTGTAGCTTGATTGTGCGCCTTCAAATCGTGGCGCGTAACTGCTGGCGAGCATATGCGGCAGCAACGCAAGCGGCAGAATAAAGCTTGTGACCAATTGTATCCAGTCTTTTGCAGACATTTTAAATGACCGCCGGGTCAGTAAATGTTGAAAGCCTAACAGCGCGTGCACAAGTAATGCAGCGTATAAAATACCAGTCACGATAATGTGTCTATTAAACGCGCTGACGCGTTGCCGAAGGCCTTCCATAGCCTCGAGACTAATCAAGCCTGTTGAGTGGTTTACAAGGTGAACGGTCACATACAGAAATATGACAAGCCCGCTATACATCCGCGCACGGCGTATGAGGTTATCTACAGTATTCAATGCAAGTCCTTTGAACTATATTTCATGTCAATTAATTATAGTTTAGGGCATGAAATTCATTGAATACAAGGAATTAAAATTAATTTATTTAGAATATTAAAAGTTTTTGTTAGCTTTTAAAAATATAAAATTCATATAAAAACTATTTCTTTAAAATGAATAGTTTTTAAATTCTGATGTGTTGTAAGTTCAACTTTAAATGAGCTATTTTTAGTGTTCAGTGGAAACTGTTCTAAAGCAAAACACGATCGCAGCATTGCTTGCGTTTGATGGCGCTGGCATTTCATCAGTGCACTTCAATTTAGAAGAAAGGAACAAAGGGTATGTCGCAAGCAGACAAAGCGGTAAAGGACATTAGGAAAATAAAATTGCGCATTTTGCTTCCTTCTTTAGGGTAGTGAAAGGCCTGTGCAAATGGCCCAAAATCATATTTATCAATTCGGTCTATTACACCGTTATGATCATACGCTAGCATGATTAAAGTACAAGTGGCTTGGTAGGTTTGGTGATTTCTAGAGCATTAATAATTAAACACGCTTGAAGTCTTAAAGGGCTACAGCCTAGAATAACAAAGACAAAACCGCAGTCACCCGTAAACGCAATGTTTCTACCGGATATCAAGTGTAAAAGATGATAAATAAGCTGGTACAAATTCTTAGCTTTATTTTCTTAGGTGCAATTTTTGGATTGCTCTGTCTTGTTACTGCCGATCAAATGGGTTTGTTTATTCAAAAGTGGCAACCTGAGTTTGCGCTCATTGATCGTGAAAAGATGCCTGCCCAGCAAAAAAACGAAATTGCCGTCAAGATCAGCAAAAGTTCAGAATTTTCAAACCCGGCACCAGCTGTGACATCGCCAAAGGTTTACCGTCGTGTTTGGACAGAGACATACCCTGAAATCGCCAGTAAACCTTTGGATCTGACCCAAACGCTTCAAGTAATCTTGGGCGGCTATCCGTTTGATCCAGTGATGTTTGCCGAAAAACTAGACCAGCTCGCGGCCAAGTCTCAAATTTGCCCTGAATCAAAATTAAGTGCTTGGACCGAGTGTTTCGGAGTTTATGAGTTTCCCTGGGGGGATAGATATAAAGGCACTTGGAATGGTGATAAAATTAATGGTTTTGGACAGGTTATTAAAGAAAATGGTGATCAATATATTGGTGATTTTGTTAATAATAAATCTGAGGGCTGCGGCATCTATGTGTTTTCTGATGGTGAAACCGTGTCGGGTTTTTGGAAAGGTGGTGACTTAATCCAAGAACAAAAGCAGTGTCGTCGGTTATAATGTGGCCAGTTTTTTCATAACGGCCACTAGTACGGCCATCGAATTAAGCTCGGAACTTGCAAGATGAGGTCTTAAGGCGCTTTCAACGACAGTGGCCTCGCGTTGCTTTTCATTCGGACGATACCAGCCATAGAATTCTGCTGCGTTATGCTCTTTGTAGACGTTAAAGCAGACGTAGCAATAGGTGGGGTCGATCGTATAGAATTCTTGGTCTATGGGGTTCAGGCTTAAAAGGGGCAGAAATTTATCACGATCAGTCAAGTTCTGCACTTGGTGCATCAGGTAGAAACGATCCGGCGCGAAAAACGAGACTACATTATCGTGTTCTGCCTGCTCAAAGAATACTGGCTTTGCACCCGTAATATGGCCCAGAGCAAAACTGGCAATTTGCAGATCAGAAAGACCTTCGGGAAGGTCAAGCAGGGTCAATGGAACCAACATTGTTTACTCGATACGATTTAAAGGCCGGCCAAGATATGGGTATAGGATATTCTAACGTGCTGTTTTGATCCACTGCTAGTTTTGATTTTTGTATTTTTAAGATGCCGAAGGTCTGAGAATGTAAATTGCAAAAAATTTCCGTGGTAGGTTCATATAATCTCAAAGGTTCTGCATATTTTCTGCACGTCCGTCTGGCAAAACAAAGGTACGCCCTCGAAGCGTTGATGCGGATGGTTTGAACCCACCCTGTTGCCTCCACTGTTCCGCATTCAACTGGCCTGGCGGCCGATAACTCAAAAAAGCCGTCAGGCCTTTTTTAAAAAATAAAGGAGTAGATTATGAACATTCTAAAGATAGCAGTTTTTGCCACCTTGCTGGCTGGTACAGCTCATGCAGGCGTGATGCCCGAGATGACACCCCAAGTCAGCACAACGCCCAAAACCATAGTAGAGGCAACGCCAGAAGTGGCCACAGGGTTGGATCAGTTATTACAGTTTCTATTTTCCGTAGTGTTTTTGGTTTTGTAACGCCATCTGATTCTCAGTCAATTTGACGTTTTTGCCACAGAAAACCGCGCCGGAATTTCACTTTCGGCGCGGTTCATTATTTTCAAACAGGCTAAGCCTTATTTGCGAACCAGTTCTTTCCAGTTGCCGTCTTGGACTTGGCTGATCACAACTAGGTCAGCGCCCTGATGGTCATCGGCTGAATAGTCCACCTGAACGTCTGAAATTGTATCTTCAAAGCTCAAAGACTCCATGCCTGCTTGGAAGCTTTCTGGGGTAAGATCATGCCCTGCTGCTTCAAGCCCACGCACAAGGGTTTCCGCTGCTGAGCGCCCCAAAAGTGCACCAGAGCCGGGGAATTCACCGGTTGCGCCCTGATAGGAAGCCACCCATTTGGCCACATCTGGTTGGCCCATTCTGGCCACGATGTCAGACCAACCAGCAGCTGCATAAAAGCCTTCGGTCACGCCGCCGGGAACTTTTGCAATAGCTGTGTGAAAAGAGGCAGAAGATCCCAAGAATTTTAGATCGGTTAACCCCATCTTCTTGGCAGTTGCAACCGCTGTAATAACTTGGCGTACTCCAAGAGCCACAGTGACCACTTCACATCCCTGGCTGGCGAGTTTTGATATTGAGCCAACGAAATCCAACTCATCCGGCTTATGCTTGGTCTCACCACCAAAGGTAAGGCCGTTGGCTTTCACTGCATCATGAGTTCCTTCGGCAATTTCCAGACCGAAGTCGGATGGAATATACATTGAACAGATTGTTTTTGCGCCAGTCTGTTCCGCCAGATAAGGCACTGCAGTGAGCATTTGTGCGTGATACGATGATGTCCCAGCGTATTTGATGCTTGATGGTGGCTCAATCATTTGACGTGCAGCGGTCAAAGGCGACACATTCGCGATTTGTTTGGACTCTAAGAGTGGGAATGACGCAATGTTCATCGGAGTTCCAAGGCTAAGGAGCATTGCAAATACTTTGTCTGAATTGACCAGTTTGTTCAGCGCAGACATTGCCTTAGGCATTTGATAGGCATGATCTTCGACCACCAAACGGATTTGACGGCCGTGTACGCCGCCGGCAGCATTCACTTCCTCAAAGTACAATTTTGCCGCTTGAACCGCCGGTGCGCCAAAGGCTGCAAAAGGCCCTGACATATCTTGGTTCGAGCCGATTAAAACCTCGGTATCTGTGACACCTTGGGTTTCTGAAATGGCTGTTGTGGCTGTTAGTGCCACGATTGCCATTGATTTAAATAGAGTTTTCATATTTTCTCCTCAGTTGGTTATTATGGACGTTATTTGATCTTAATGGAGCACTCATTGATACATCTCGTCAATCAAGGACTGATATTTTTGTTCAACGAAGCTTCTTTTTAACTTCATTGTTGCTGTTAACTCATCATCCTCTGCTGTTAAAAGTGCATCAATTAATCGAAAGTTTTTGATTTGTTCTGCCCTTGCGAAATTTTTGTTCACGTCGTCGATTATGCCTTTGATCAGTTCTATTACCGGCTCTGTTCGGCAAAGCGAGGCAAAATCAGAAAACGGCACGCGCCGATCTTGGGCAAATTTTTCAACATTTTCTTGATCAATCATAATTAAACAAGACAGAAACTTACGTTTGTCACCGATCACCACACTATCGCTGATATAAGGTGAAAACTTAAGTCGATTTTCAATTTCGGCCGGGGTGATGTTTTTGCCACCCTGCGTGATAATAATATCTTTCATTCGCCCGGTGATGGTCAAATATCCTTGATCGTCCAACCGGCCAATATCGCCTGAACGCAGCCAGCCATCGTCGGTAAAGGTTTCCTTGGTTTTCTTTGGACTGTTCCAATAGCCCTTAAAACAGTTGGCGCCCTTATATTGGATTTCACCACCGTCACCTATTCGGACCTCAGTTCCGGGGACCGCGCGCCCCACGCTGCCCAATCTTTCCGCTTCGGCCAAATTGATCGTCATCACGCCGGCGGTTTCGCTCATCCCGTAGCCTTCATAAATAGGCACACCAATTGCACGAAACCACTGCAAGAGGTCTGGCGATATAGGCGCAGCGCCGGTGCCGCCCCGGCGCAATTTATCCATGCCCAGCAGACGGCGCAGATTTCGAAGCAGCACAAAATCCCAAAACTGATAGGCGAAGGGCACAGGTTTATTGTTTTCAACAGCCTTTATACGTTTGTGACCGGCTTTAACTGCCTGTTTAAATGCCCATCGG
>CBFHXE010000022.1:0-32675 GCA_965659715.1 uncultured Paracoccaceae bacterium
ACCTTTAATATTTACCGGATTAGCGGCGGCTCTCGCCTTTCGCGCGCGTCTTTGGAACATTGGAGCAGAGGGGCAGCTTTATCTCGGCGCTTTGCTTTCGGTGGTCGTCGGAACTGGATATTTTGATCTGCCCCCATTGCTTTTGACACCGGTTATTATCCTATGCGGCGCAATGGCTGGCGCTGTTGGAATGGCGGTTCCGACTTTTTTGAAAGTTCGCTTTGGGGCAGATGAAGTAGTCACAACACTTTTGCTGAACTTCGTGATTTTAATTTTCATTCAAATGATGCTTGAAGGCGCGCTGAAAGATCCAATGGGATTAGGTTGGCCGCAATCCTCTCCAATTGTAGAAGAAGCGATGCTGCCCAAATTGTTACCGCGCATGCGGGTGCACTCGGGACTGATTTTGGCCATTGTGTGCGCTGTTGTCGTGCATTTCATGTTGTCTCGTACGGTCTGGGGCTTTCGCGTACGCGCTGTGGGCGAAAACGCTGTAGCCGCAAGATACGCTGGAATACCCGTTCATCGTTCGCTTTTCATGGTCGCGATCTTCTCAGGCGCCCTAGCCGGTTTGGCGGGGGTTTCCGAAGTTGCCGGATTAAAGGGATATCTAACGGCTGATCTTTCACCCGGTTTTGGCTATACAGGGATTGTCGTGGCTATGCTGGCAGGCTTGTCACCGCTTGGCGTGGTCTTGGCGGCTTTGTTTATTGCATCAGTTTTTGTTGGTGCAGATAGTATGAGCCGCGCTATGGGCGTTTCTTCTTATTTAGCAGATCTTGTGGTCGCATTATCACTTTTATCTGTTTTGATTGGCGGCTTTGTGACCCACTTTCGAGTAGTGTGGTCCAAGAGACCGCTGGAGAATAAAGATGATTGATATCTTAAATATATTGCTCAGCGAGTCGTTTTGGGCAGCCTCATTGCGGATCGCCTCACCCTTAATTTTTGGCGTTCTCGGCGCTCTTTTATGTGAGCGCGCAGGTGTTTTGAACCTTGGTATCGAAGGTATTTTCGTGGCTGGAGCTATGGCTGGTTGGATGGCTGTTTGGCTTGGGGCGGGCCTTTGGGGCGGAGTATTGTTTGCGATCCTTGCGGGTGGCGCACTGGGCTTATTGCATGGAATTTTAACCGTTCCTATGGGTCTTTCTCAGCATGTATCAGGACTTGGCGTTACATTATTTGCCACCTCGTTGAGTTATTTTGTATATCGAACCTCGCTGCCAGCCGTTTCTTCCCCCCCGCGTATAGAGCCATTTCGGGCCCTTGATATCCCGATCCTTTCCGACTTGCCCTTTGTTGGGCCGGTATTGTTTCAGCAAACCGCCCTTACATGGCTGGCGCTGATTTTGGTGGCTGTGATTTGGTATGTAATGAACCGCACGCCGCTTGGCTCTGCATTGCGTGCTGTTGGGGACAACCCGGACAGCGTCGATGCACAGGGGCTTTCTGTATATGCATTACGCATTGGCGCGGTTGTTGCAGGCTCGTCTTTGATGGCACTGGGGGGCGCATTTCTGACCATGTCGGCCTTTGACGCGTTCTTTTTTGGCATGGTCAACGGACGAGGTTGGATTTGTATTGCCTTGGTGATTTTCGCCAGTTGGCAACCGGGAAAGGCCCTGCTCGGGGCTTTACTTTTTGGGGCTTTTGATGCCCTGCAGGTTCGCCTTCAAACCGAAGTAGGGGCCTTGGTCCCGGGACAGGTTTTCTTGATGGCGCCATATATTCTGTCTATTTTGGCGCTTGTGATAGCCGCACGCCGCGCAGATTACCCGCGCGCCTTGTTGACCCCATGGTTCAAAGGTCAAAGATAAGGAAGTCATCATGTTTGATCTGATTTTAAAAAATGCAAATCTTCCAAACGGAAAACGCGGCTTTGATATTGGGTGCAAGGGCAATATCATCACGGCTATCGAAAAAAACATCTCCGCAGAGGCCGGACAGGTTATTGATGCCGGCGGACACCTTGTTTCTCCACCTTTCGTTGACCCGCATTTTCACATGGACGCAACGCTTTCTTTAGGCACGCCTAGGATGAATGTGTCAGGAACGCTGCTTGAAGGGATCAGCTTATGGAGCGAGCTAAAACCAATACAAAGCGTCGAGCAAATCTTTGAGCGCGCAATGCGCTACTGCGATCTGGCCGTTTCCATGGGGCTTGGCGCAATCCGCAGTCACGTTGACGTTTGTGATGACACCTTAAAAGGCGTAGAGGCCCTACTCGAGGTGCAAAAGCAAGTTTCAACTTATTTAGATCTGCAACTCGTTGCCTTTCCTCAAGATGGCGTTTTTCGCGACTCAACCGCATTAAGTAACCTTAACCGAGCGCTTGATATGGGCGTGTCAATTGTTGGAGGCATCCCGCATTTTGAGCGAACAATGGAGGACGGTGCAAACTCTGTTCGCACCCTTTGTGAAATTGCTGCCCAACGGGGGCTTATGATTGATATGCACTGCGATGAAAGTGATGACCCACACAGCCGCCATATTGAAACTTTGGCCTTTGAAACCCAGAGGCTTGGCCTACAGGGACAGGTGACAGGATCACACCTTACATCCATGCACTCAATGGATAATTACTATGTCTCTAAACTGATCCCTTTGATTGCAGAGGCCGGTGTACACGTAATCCCAAACCCGATGATCAATATCATGTTGCAGGGACGCCATGACAGTTATCCGAAACGTCGAGGCCAAACCCGTGTCAGAGAACTTCGCGACGCAGGTATAACCGTGGGCTTTGGGTCGGATTGCGTAATGGATCCTTGGTACTCACTTGGCAAAGCCGATATGTTGGATGTTGCATTTATGGGCCTTCATGTTGGTCAGCTGTCGAGCCGTGCGGATATGAGGTGGTGCTTTGATGCAGTTACAAAAAACTCTGCTGAGATAATGGGGTTAGAAAAATATGGTGTGGACGTTGGCAACTATGCCGATATGGTAATTCTTCAGGCAAAGGATCCAGTCGAAGCCATAAGGTTGCGGCCAACTCGTCTTACCATCATTAGAAGGGGAAAATTGATCGCACAAACCACCCCAAGCGTTTCCACGTTACATCTACCAGACCGTCCAGATGAATTAAAACCGGATGACTATGCACCAGAATAAGGCGCCATTGCACCATTTAAGGTCTTTACCCAAATATTTTTGATGCGGTTTTATGCTGCAATAGGCGGCCTCAAATTATAACATCTTTCAGTGATTTCGGGTGGTTTGTCAGAAGCTCGTATCCATCTTCGGTTATGATGACACTATCCCCGACTTGGGCGCGGAAACTATCGACTGTCACCGATCCATCCACGGCAAATACCATTCCCGGCTCTATGCGTGTTTTGTCGCCGGTCACAAGCTGGGGTTTTTCGAGAAAGCTAAAGCCCGTGGCGCGGCCACATCGAAACGGATAGTCATATCCTGCGTCTTGAATGACTTTGGCATAGGCCGCGTGGACAGCTTCGGCTGTAATTCCCGGGCGCAAAACAGAAAGTGCAGCCTTTTGGCTTTCAATCGCCACTTCATAAACTGCCGCTTGTGATTTGTCTGCTATTTCCCCGATCCAAAAGGTACGATCAAAACCAAGCTTAAAACGGTGGAAATTTGTCATGCCACAAAAGCATAAAAATACCGGTTCGCCCGTTTTCATAATCCGCGTTGTGGCGCGGTGATGAGTTTTGGTAATCTCATTTCCAGAGGCCATAATTTGCAGAAAATGCGTATTTGGCGACATGTCAGTGTCTTCATAATTCGCACTGAGCAATTCTGCTGCTGTTCTAGTTCCTGCCTGCGAGGTTGCAATAGCAACTTCATACTCTGGGACCCCGTTTTTGATCGCAGCACGGCCAGCAGCCATCATAGCATTTGCAACCTGCCCTGCATCCCGAGCGAGTTGTAACTCTTGCGCGGACTTTATCATCCGCATGTCAGCCAAAATGGATGAGACACTAGCGATCGTTTCGGCACCAAGCAAATCGTCCATATAACGGCGCACAATTGGCGGCATATGATCGGGTTCTATACCAACGCAGGTAGCGCCTTGAACAGCTTTTGGTAATTCCGCGCGCCACTCTTGACCCATCCCATCATTCCAAGCAGCAATTTGATCTACCTTGGCAGAGACCTTGGCCATATTGAGATCAATAGTTGGGGTGATCAGCAGGCTTTTTCCATCTTGTGAAATAACAAGAATGGTCGGCCGGCCGAACTCCATGTAAAGATAGTCATAATATCCCGTGAGGTAATAAATGTTGTCTTCATCCGTTACCAAAGCCACATCGACGTTTTTTTCAGACAATCTTTGGCAAAACTTTCGAATTCGTGACGCATACATCAGGAATGCCCGCTTTGTTTTTTCAACGGCAATCTATCCTGAACAAGTTGTGCCCAGAACTTTGCACCCATTGGGAGCAGTGCATCATTAAAATCATAGTCATTCGCATGAAGAGGTCGGCCAAAACGACCGTTTTCGCCATTTCCCATAAGTAAAAAGCACCCCGGCACTGCAGCACTAAAGTGGGCGAAATCTTCTGAAAAGCTCATCGGCTCTCTGTCACCAATAGTTTCAAGCCCCAAGGCCCTTGAAACCCTTGTGACTGCATCTGTCGGTCCATCAGAGTTTACGGTTTCAATAAATTCAGTTTTGAAACTCAGATCTGACAAAACCCCCTGTGCCACTGAAATACCCTCAACAATCTGCCGCATAAACTTTTCAATCATGCGGCGATCATCAGGCAGCCTTGCACGGACATCACCTTTTAATTGCGCGTATCCTGGCAACACATTGCGCTGACCATCCGTAAGAAATTCGGTCACTGAAACAACCGCACCAGCACCTGGGGCAAGTTTGCGTGAAACGATGGTTTGAAGCGCTTGCACCACCTCAGAACCCACAGTGATGGCATCACGGCCCGCCTGCGGCATGGATGCATGCCCGCCCTGCCCTTTTATAGAAATTTCAAACAAGCTTTCACTTGAACATATCAGGCCTTTTCGAGTTGAAACCTGTCCCAGTGGTGCCCCCGGTAAATTATGAATTGCATATATTTCCTCGACAGGGAATTTTTCTAAAACACCCTCATCAATCATGGCGCGGGCCCCTAGCCCATGCTCTTCGTTTGGCTGGAAAATAAAAACCACCGTGCCGTCAAAATTGGGATCATCTGCCAATGTTTGCGCCGCGCCTAATAACATCGTTATGTGCCCATCGTGACCACAGGCATGCATCACGCCTGCATTTTTTGACGGATAGTCGTGGTCACTGGCTTCCTTTATCGGTAGCGCATCCATATCTGCGCGCAGGGCGATTGCACGGTTACCTTTGCCAGCCCTCAAGATGCCTACAATGCCAATGCCTTCATATACCTCTAGGCCCAGGTTTTTCAAAATACCTGAAATGCGTGTCTTCGTTCGGTTTTCATTGAAGCCAAGCTCTGGAAACTGATGGAATTCCTGACGGAGCGCGATCAAGTTGTACGGTTCAGACGCCATCTGTGCCTCCTAATTACATGCGTTTAGATTATCAATTCTTGCTGAAGCAAATTGTCAAAAAACGTCATATCTAGGTCCTATCTTCTAGCCGTTCGCACAGAGTAAATGATTTTCTCAAATAGGATTTTGAGTTCTAGCCTTTCTGGGTTTGGCGATGTTTCATGCGCTCATGTGCTTCCGCTGTACCATCATGAAAAGAGCCGAACCACTTATCCCAAGGCATTTGAAGATTGCCGTAGTTGACTTCAAAGTACCGATGGTGAAGTTGATGGTGAAACGTGCCTAAAGCAAGAGACTTTTCATCCTTTACAAGTAGATTTTCAAACCCCGTGTGCGACGTTGCTGCCGTGAGAGACTGGTGCTGCATATGAAAGAGGATATGCAAAGGATGCGCAGGCACAACCAAGTGAATTAAGATGGAACTGAAAAATAGAAGATGCTCTATGGGATGCATCGATAACCCCGACCAAGGACCAACATTTATATTGCGATGGTGAAGACCATGCGCCAACTTGTAAAGCGGTGGCCAATGAAGCAGTCGGTGAATCCAGTAAAAATGAAAAGATATCCAAATTGGCGTTAATAGAAATAAAAGTGCAAACCAAATAGGATTATCGACCCACAAAAGAACAGGCGCCCATCCATTGGCCATAGCCCAGAACATCAGCACTTCATATGCGGTCCAGAAGAACACTCCACTTCCCAAAGACCAAAACATGTTGTCCCGAACTTGGCCGCCCAATGTAAATTGCTTGCCCGATTTCATTAAGGGTCTTGGGTCATATTTCAGCTTTTGACCTTGTTGAGTGAACGTATAGAAATACAGATGCAAACCACCTGCCACCGCGCCCAAAAGCACGATATTCCGTATGTATACCTTTGCGATCCACCCGACCGATAGGGTTTGCGCCTGCTCAAGGCTTGGCTGAAACCAGAAGTATGTACCAGTTGCGACCGCGATAAGAATTAGGTTTTCAGTTATCAGAAACCATGAATTCCACATCCATTTTAAAATTTCTTTAGGCCTTGGGGGCCAACTAAACAAAGGTGACACCTGTATTGGAACCTTTGGGATATGATTCCATCCTTTGATTTTGGGATTTGGCATCGAATGTACCTTTTTGACAGTAGCCCATGCATAGAAATACAAATTTTGAGCATATTGTACATAGCTTTGGGTTCTACTCTAGCTTTTCAAGCTCAAGGCATGAAAATGCCAACGCATTTGACCAAGTTTCATTTACCAACTTTATTCGGAGAAGGATTAAATAGCTCCTAGATGACTAACATTATAGCCAAAAGAGACAATCAGAAACCCGCGACCTTTAATCTCTTAAAAACTTTTTGTTATCTATGATGATGCAAGTTAGACTAGGTCTGTGTTAAACATTTAAACTTCCGTTAATGGGTTAATCGTATGCCAAGTGATAAAATTGTACGTAAGATCGCCGTTATTTTCGTAACTGACGCCGTAGGCTTCAGCAAAATGATGGCAAAAAACGAAGATCAGACCCTGAAAAGTCTTCGATTGTGTCGAGAAATCCTAGACAATCTATTCGAGGAACACGGAGGCAGAATATTTAACACTGCGGGAGATTCTGTATTGGCTGAGTTCCAAAGCGCAGTATCAGCCGTGATTTGTGCAACCGAGTTTCAAAAGTTAATCAAAGAACGGAACGCTTCTGTTGAAGCTGATGCCCAAATGCGCTTTCGCGTTGGCTTGAATATGGGTGATGTTATTGTTGAGGGATCAAACCTATATGGGGATGGTGTGAATGTTGCCGCACGATTAGAGGCTCTGTGCCAACCTGAAGGCGTTTCTTTATCCAAGTCCATTCATGATTTTGTAAGTCAAAAAGTTGATTTTACTTTTGCTGATCTAGGGGACCAAAAAGTCAAAAACACTGTTGTGCACGCTTTTGATATAACTATGGAAGGTGTGGAAAGCAGATCTTCTGAAAGGGCAATTGAAAGCTCTTCAACTGATGAAAGTTCGCCTCCAACTATTGCTGTTCTTCCGTTCAAAAATATGAGTAATGATGAAGAGCAAGAGTATTTTGCGGATGGTGTGACTGAAGATATTATTGGCAATCTCTCATCATGGAAATCCTTTCCAGTAATTTCTAGAAGCTCTTCGTTTAGCTTTAAGGGTATGGACCTTAAGTATTCTGATATAGCGAAGCAATTAGGGGCAGATTATATAGTCGAGGGTAGTATTCGCAAAGGTGGCAACAAAGTCAGAATAACGGCAAGTCTTGTTGATACGAAGGACGGCCAACAGGTTTGGTCAAAGCGGTGGGATAGGTCCCTAGAGGATATTTTCGAAGTTCAAGACGAAGTATCGCAAGAAGTTGCAGCCTTAATTGCACCTGCATTGAAAATGAAAGAGCAAGAGCGCATTCAAGCCAAGCCCCGCGCGTCATTTTCAGCCTGGGACAGCTATCTTAAGGCACTTTCAATTTACAACCAAAAAAGAGGACAGGAATTTACCAATGAGGTCGCAGACTCAATTATGGAACTTTGTGATAATGCGGTAGAAAAAGACCCACACCTTTGTGATGCTTATGTTTTGAAATGTCGTGTTGTTTACGGCCAAAAATTGTTTAACCCATTATTGAGCGCAGAGCGTAAAGATAATGAAGATTTGTTTCACAAATTGGCTGAGAAGTCATATTCCGTAGATCGACACAATCCAGAAGCTGTCATTGCATACAGTCGTTCCTTTAATCTTAAAAAAGATTATGTCCAAAGGATAAAATATGCAAAAGAGGCACTAGACTTAAATCCTAGTCATGCTGATACAAATTTTGATTATGGTTTGGCAATTATTAATGATGGCCGCTTTGAAGAATCTGAGGCTTTTGTCCAGAGGGCTATCGAGTTAAATCCAATTGAACGTGCGGGGTATGAAGGGTTCTTTCCACTTCTCTACATGGCAATGCGCAACTCGGAAAAAGCCTTAAACTGGTGCGATATTCTGTGTGACCGGAGCTTTCATAGCCGATATGACGGATTTAGAGCCAGTATCTCAGCACATCTTGGAAATTTATCCAACGCAAGCGCCTATTTGGAAAAGTTTAGAAAGGCACGACCAGAAATTGAAAGCCTAGAAGATTATCGGAAGGTGGCACCCAAAATTTGCGAGGACTACTTGCTCGAAGGCTTTGCTTTGGTTTGGAAAGATTAAGGCTCTTTAACCTATTTGTTAGTCAAAACGATAGGCTTAGACTAAATCTAGACCCATTCTTGTAAACTATTTGGCTCCTCTGCCGTTTTAATTAGCAGAGGAGATTTTAAATATGACCGATAGCGAAGTTCTTCAAATTATCTGGGGCAACCCCGAGCTCCAATCCCAGTTTGAAATTGACCCTTATGGTCTTTCACAAAGGCAACTTATCATTTTACAATTGCATGAGAAATTTAAGTTCATTTCGTCAAGACCTGATATCAAACGACCGCAGAGCGTTTAATTCTGGGCAGGTTTAGACTTAGCTCTATTGGGTAACGTATTTAAGGCCAGCATTTTGCTAATTAGATTACGCGGTTTATTTCAATGAAACCGAGTAGTGTATTTGGGACGTTAGATAAAAACTAAAACGAAGCTCAACCACTCTGCCAACAATGTCAAATGCCCTTCGCTCAACCTCCAATACAGGTGTACCTTCAGAAACAGCGAGCATCTTTGCGATAGAGGGTGTTGCTTGTAACGCTCTTAATTGCTCATCAGCACGCACAATAGTGACCCCATAACTGCGTTGATAAAGTGGGTATAGAGCATTTGGCAGTGGGCTACGTTCTTTTAGACCCGGAAAAAGATCGGCATTTAGAACAGAGGTTTCATAACAAACTGGTGTTTCTTTGATGCACCTTACTCGAGCAATTTCAAACACTGCGCTGCGGGCTTCCAACCCCAAAACTTGCGCCTCTTTGGCGTTTGCCGCCCGTCTTCTAACCGTTTCAGAAAACGGCTGGGGGATTGCCTGAGATCCATCTTGATGACGCAGACGGAAAAAGTGAAATAGGGATGTTTCCGGAGTGGTAGTCGCAACAAAAGTCCCTTTTCCCTGATGCCTTTCAACCAGACCAGATTGTTCAAGCTTGCTTAAAGCTTTTCGAGCAGTCCCTTGACTCACGCTATATTGTGCGGCCAGATCAAATTCGCTTGGCAACATTACACCCGGCGCCAGATCCCCTGACACAATGCGCGCCATAACTGCATCATGTACCCGCTGGTAAAGCGGTAGGGCTTGTTCGGATAAACTGCTCATTCGACCTCGTTTTTGTTAATATGATACATAATCCTGACTGACCTTCAAGAATTCAATCCATTAGGTCTTGTATAAGAATACATCGGTGTGATATCAATAGATGTTAATTAATCAAAATATGTCAAGGAGTGATATTTTGGCAATTCCTCAACTGTTGGTTCATGACCACAAAGACAATGTAGGTGTCGTAGTCGTTGAAGGCCTGACGGCTGGAACAGAAATGTTATGTGTGGTTACGCATGATAATTCCGACTTTAAGCTTACCGCAAATGCAGACATTCCAATTGGGCACAAAGTTGCACTTAAGCCCTTGAAAGAAGGCGACACTGTTTTCAAATACGGTGAAGATATCGGAAAAATGATCGGGTCTGCTGATGTCGGCGATCATTTACATACCCATAACTGCAAAACAAAACGGTGGTAGCTCCAATGGCACTAGATTTTTCTAATCAATCAATTAATGCATGGCGCCGCGAAAATGGCCGCGTCGGTGTTCGGAACCACGTTGTGATTCTTCCAGTTGATGACATTTCCAATGCAGCCTGCGAAGCCGTTGCAAATAATGTCAAAGGTACAATGGCCCTTCCACATGCTTATGGGCGCTTGCAGTTTGGTGAAGATCTTGACCTGCATTTTCGCACCATGATTGGGACCGGCGCAAACCCAAATGTTGCTGCTGTCATTGTCATTGGTATTGAACCCGAATGGACCAAGGTTATCGTCGATGGTATCGCCAAAACCGGCAAGCCTGTTGAAGGGTTTTCAATCGAACAAAAGGGCGATTTCGAAACCATCCGTCAAGCCAGTTGGAAGGCCAAAGAATTCGTTCATTGGGCGTCTGAACTTCAAAAAGAAGCCTGCGGCCTTTCTGAACTTTGGGTATCTACGAAATGTGGTGAAAGCGATACTACAACTGGTCTTTCGTCCTGCCCAACTGTTGGAAATATGTATGACAAACTTCTTCCACATGGGCTTTATGGCTGCTTTGGGGAAACATCTGAGATTACGGGCGCTGAGCATATTTGCGAAAAGCGCGCCGCTAATCCAGAAGCCGCAGCTAAATTTAAGCAGATCTGGCAGTCCTATCAGGACGATGTTATTTTTGCGCATCAAACTGATGATTTGTCTGACAGCCAGCCGACCAAAGGAAACATACTTGGCGGCTTAACAACCATCGAAGAAAAGGCTTTGGGAAATCTCGAAAAAATTGGCCGTACGTCGACATACATAGATGCAATGGGACCGGCAGAAGCACCCGAAAAGGGCCCAGGTCTGTACTTTATGGATAGCTCGTCAGCAGCGGCAGAGTGCGTTACGCTAATGGCGGCAGGTGGCTATGTAATCCACACCTTCCCCACAGGTCAGGGCAATGTGGTTGGAAATCCAATCGTTCCTGTTATCAAGATATCCGGCAACCCGCGCACCCTGCGCACTATGGCGGAGCATATTGATGTTGATGTCACCGGCGTTTTGACCAGAGAAATGACTATTGACCAAGCAGGTGATAGCTTAATCGATATGATCCAACGGACTGCAAATGGGCGTTATACAGCAGCGGAAGCTCTAGGCCATCGCGAGTTTTCAATGACAAAGCTCTATCGTTCAGCATAAAATTAAATTGGCTGAATAAAATTTACGGCTTTATCCCAGCGCTTTTGCGCTGGGTTATTTTTTGGAAATCTGTTTCACATCGAAGCAAGCGCGTGCCCAACACCTTTTCGTATGTGCCCTTCTAATGCATTGATAGCTTTGCCGGCATCGCGTGCGAGGGCAGCCTCAAAGACGGTTTTGTGTTCGGCAACTGCCTCTTCGCCTCTGTATGTAAGCACAAGCATCTGGTAACGAAGATACTTATCATAGATTGTGGCGTGTAAACTTAGAAGGTTTCGGGAATTACACGCCTGAATAAGTGCTTGGTGAAACTCCCAATCATAACGCTTCCAAGTTTCCTTTTCCGAATCGTCCCCCGAAAGCATGCGCTTTTCCATTATGTGTAACTTGTGGTGGGCCGCCACCAAATTGCCTTCCCAATCTGCGTCGCCGTTTTGAACAGAAGCGTTAAGCGCATGGCATTCAAGCAAAATCCTTAGGTTGGTAATTTCGATCAAGTCCTCGCGTGAAACTTGAGTTACAAAAAACCCACGCTGTTCTTCGGCGTCAACGAAGCCTTCACTTGCCAATCTATTGAGTGTTTCACGCAGCGTCGAGACGCTGGCAGAGTATCGCCCTTTTAAGGCATCGAGCTTAAGCTTCACGCCAGGCGCGAGCTCTCCAAAGATAATATCTTTTTTGATTTTTTCAAAAGTTGAGGTGCCGACTGTATTTTGTGGTTTGCCCATGGAAAATATCACCTGACATTTTTATAGTTTTCAAAAAAATACAATTTTATCTGAGATATTTCAAGACATTGCTTTATAGGGTAAAAATTAAAACGCCAGATATTATTGTCAATCTCATTTTTTCCAGTTAGCCTAAAGGCTCTTCGCTATCAATCAGATTCTGGCAGTAGCGCCCGGAGATCAAAACAGAAAGCTAATGGTGGGATTGTAGTTAATGATTAAAGTCATGGCATCAAAAGAAAATACCGCTAAAATTGGTGTCGATACGAGCACACGCTTAGCCATCGTCGGTGCTGGGCTTGTGGGAAAGCGTCATGCAGACGCTATTTACCAGCTTAATCACACCGATCTATGCGCTATAGTGGATCCAAACCCTGAAGGAAAAAATTACGCCGTTTCCCATAACATACCTTGGTATGAGACGCTCTCAGAAATGCTTGCAAACGAAAGCCCAGACGGCGTGATATTGGCCACTCCGACGCCACTTCATGTTGAGCAAGGTTTGGAATGTATCAAAAAGGGGCTTCCTGTCTTGATTGAGAAGCCACTAGCCAACTCAGCCTTTGAAGCCAAAGAACTGGTTAGCTTGTCAGAGGAATTAGGCGTCCCGCTGATAGTAGGTCATCATCGACGCCACAATCCACTTATCCAAAAAGCAAGTGAGGTTATAAAGAGCGGGGAAATTGGGGAAATTCGCGCGGTCCATATGCAGTGCTGGTTTTATAAACCTGACCATTATTTTGATGTTGCACCTTGGAGGAAGCTAAAGGGTGCTGGTCCTATATCGGTCAATCTGGTTCATGACGTGGACTTAATGCGACACCTCTGTGGAGAAATTGTGAGCGTCCAAGCAGAAGCCACGCCCTCAACCCGAGGATTCGAAAATGAAGATGTAGCAGCAGCCGTCCTTCGCTTTGAAAGTGGCGCCATTGGAACAATCACTGTTTCCGATTCTATTGCATCACCCTGGAGTTGGGAAATGACATCTCAAGAATATCCAATCTATCCATCCACCTCAGAAAGCTCCTATTACATCGGAGGAACACTAGGCTCTCTTTCGATACCTGATTTGATGCTTTGGACTCACCAAGAAAAACCAGATTGGTGGACGCCCATTTCCGGAGAAACTTTGTCGCGACAGGTATCCGACCCTCTAATTAACCAAATTAGCCACTTTGCCAACGTAATAGCTGGGAATGACGAGCCACTTGTTAGCGGTCGCGAAGGATTACGAACATTGCAAGTTATCGAAGCAATCCAAATTGCTGCTGAAAAAAAAGAAGGTGTTCAGGTTAGTGATTTGTTCGAAGCCACCCCCAGCAGCTAAGAGGTTGGAACGCATGTCCTAATCACGTCTGTTTTGCTGATATAACAAATAATCTCCGATATTTTCTTTAACATATTGCAATTTTAAAAAAATAATGTCACTACTGACTCGGACCTTTAAGCTTTGTCCAAATTTTCCTAGGGAGGACTTATCCAATGATCACCAACTTCACGCGTCGCGCTGCAATTGCTTCGCTGACAGCGGCCAGCATTGCTGCAACCGCTGCCGTACCGTCATTTGCTGCAGACATGAAATTCACTTTGGCCACTTCCGGTTCAGAAACCGATCAGCGCTCAGTCGCGATGGCAGAAGTATTTGCGCCAATGGTTGCCGGCTTCGCAGATTATCAGCCAGGTTACAACGGAACGCTTTTCGCACAGGGTACTGAGTTGGAAGCCATTAGCCGTGGCAACCTGACAATGTCGATTGCATCTGCTCAAGAATTGGCTCAGTTCTTTCCTGAGTTCTCAATTTTTGCAACAGGTTATGTTCACCAAGACGCAGCCCACCAAGTGCGCGTATTCAACAATCCTTTGATGGATCCATTCAAGAAAACAGTTGAAGACGAACTTGGCGTAAAATTGCTAAGTGTAATGTACCTTGGCCGCCGCCACGTGAACCTACGTCAAACACGTGACGAAGTGAACGTGCAAACTCCTGCTGATCTGGCTGGCATCAACCTACGTATGCCTGGCACAGATGCATGGCAATTCCTTGGGGCGGCTTTGGGCGCATCCCCAACTCCACTTGCCTTCTCTGAAGTTTACACATCCCTGTCAACCGGCGCTGTTGACGGTCAGGACAACCCACTGCCGACGGTTGTAGACCAAAAATTCTACGAAGTGACTAAGCAAATTGCCCTTACGGCGCACTTGGTTGACCTTAACTACATCGCTTTCTCGAAAGAAACTTGGGATAGTCTGACAAGCGAGCAGCAAATGACAGTTCAGCGTGCAGCCGATGCGGCCGCGGCATACGGACGTCTGAAGCAGCTTGACAAAGAAAACAATCTTGCAGACTTTATTCGCAGCCAAGGAGTGGAAATCTACACGCCTGACTTGAAAGCGTTCCGTGAGCACGTGCAAGCACAGTATGTGGGCTCAGAAGCAGCGGCCAGCTGGCCTGCAGGTGTACTGGATCAAATTAACGCTCTGGGTAATTAAACCGAAATAAAAATCGCGGGGGATCTGAGATGAAAGCAATTTCCAAATGGGTCTCCCGCAGCACTGAATTTATCGCCGCTATGATGTTAGCGGCGATATTTTTTACCTTTCTGGTACAGATTTTTACACGATACTCTGCAAAAATCGCTTGGCTGATGCCAATACCACCAATCTCTGCTTGGATGTCATCCCTGCAACCGCTCGGTTGGACTGTTAATCTTATTTCATTGCTTTGGGTCTGGGTCGTATTTTTCGGTTGTTCTTTTATCGTGCGTGAACGCGATCATGTGACATTTGATATTTTATATTTGGCAACGCCATTAAAAGTGCGGCGCATTCTGGCATATATATCTGCCATTTGTCTCATAGGAATGATGATCTATGCCATGCCGGCAATGTGGGATGCAGTATTTGCAAATCGGCTTATGGAACTGAAAAAACTGCAAACACTCCGGGTGCCAATCACCGGTGACAAAATTGCGATAAAATGGTTGTTTGCATCCTTCTTTCTTTTAATGGTTGCAACCATCCTGCGTTATTTGTGGCGCATTGTTACAATCGCGCGTTTTGGGCCACCGGGAACTGAATTGGAGGATCTCTTCGAAGAGGACCAAAAACCGGGAGGTCTTCAATGAGCTTAGAACTGACACTTGGAATTATCGCGCTGTTTGGCATGGCCGCAATTGGAACACCTGTTGCGTTCTCTATCTTGATGGGCGTGATCGTATACCTTGGCGTTGCAGGACAAGACATCGCTATCGCGGGTGAAACCATGGTTCAGCGGCTATTTGACGGATTTTTACTGCTGGCTGTGCCGCTGTTCATCGTTTCAGCAAATATAATGAATGCAGGATCAATTTCTGATCGTTTGCTTAATTTTTGTGTTGCTGTTGTCGGCCGCTTCCGGGGTGGCATGGGGCACGTAAATGTAGTTGCATCCCTAATTTTTTCAGGGATGTCTGGGTCAGCTGTGGCGGATGCAGCGGGCATCGGAAAGATTATCATCGATATGATGGTAAAGAGCGGGAAATATACCCGCGGATACGCGGCCGCGATCACTGCAGCGACGGCCACAATCGGCCCGATCATTCCACCTTCTATTCCAATGGTGATCTATGCGCTCGTCTCGGGCGCCTCTATCGCCGATCTTTTCTTGGGTGGGATCATCCCTGGTTTACTTATGGGTTTGGTACTCATGGGTATGAATACACTTATTTCACATCGCAGAAACTTTGGTGCTGAAGAGCCCGTGCCCTTGCGTCAACTGCCACGCCTTACTGTTCAGGCAACGCCCGCGCTTTTAATGCCGTTCATTCTTCTATTTTGCCTATATAGCGGCATCACGACACCTACAGAAGCTGCCGCGATCGCCGCGCTTTATGCGCTGATAATCGCAGCAGGCCTCTATCGTACGATCCGTATTAAAACTCTCTATGAAATTTTCGTCGAAAGTGCGCGTTCTGCGGCGTCTGTCGGCTTAGTCATCGGTGCATCGATGATACTAACTTATATTGTCATTCAGGAAAACATCCCTCAGGCCTTATCAGCAAGTCTAGAAGGTGCAGATATAAGTCCCTTAGTTTTCCTAATCCTTATTAATATCTTAGTCCTACTCTTGGGATGCATCCTGGATGCTACAGTTATCATTCTTGTGATTGTTCCACTGTTTATTCCGACATGTGAAGCGCTTGGTATTGACCTTGTGCATTTTGGTGTTCTTGTCGTTGTAAACTCAATGATTGGTTTAATAACGCCTCCTTACGGTATTTTGCTTTTTGTAATCAACGCAGTCACAGGTATCCCGCTAAAAGAGATAATAAGTGAAGTCTGGGTCTTCCTTGGTGTGCTTATTTTAGCACTTCTTTTGATGATACTCCTGCCAGAAATTGTTCTTTGGTTACCCCGCGTCTTTGGATATCAAGGATGAGCCATCTCTCAATTGCAACCACCGAGATTCCCGGAGATTTATCCGAAAAGCTGGAAAAAATTGCGGCCGCCGGATTTCATGGAGTGGAATTATATGAGCCAGATTTCGTCGGTTTTGATGGTTCCGCTGAAGATATTTGTAAATTATTGGAAGCCTACAATCTTCAAATTACTGTTTTGCAACCTTTCACCGACTTTGAGGGGTTAATCGGCGATCAGCGCAATCAGGCCCTGAAAAGATTGGAAAATAAGTTTGATCTGATGCAAAGCCTTGGCACGGACTTACTACTAGTGTGTTCCTCGTGCCATCCCGACGCCTCTGCTGACAAAAATGTGATCCTCTCCGATCTCGCCGAACTTTCGAAGCGCGCAGCTAAGCGCGCTTTAAGGGTTGCCTATCTTGCATTGCCTTGGGGACGCCATATCCAAACTGAAATGCAGGCGCTTGATATTGTGGAAGAGATTGACAGCCCACATTTCGGGTTGGCGCTAAATAGCTTGTTTAGCCTTGCAGATGGATCAAAGCCAGCGCGGCTTAGGGATATTCCCGGGGATAAAGTGTTTCATGTTCAATTGTCAGATGCACCATTTCTAGACCCCGACATCCGTCACCTAAAGCAATACTTTGGGATGCTTCCAGGTCAGGGTGTGCTCAACCTCACTGGTTTCATTAGAGTTCTGGCAAAAAATGGCTACCTTGGAAACTGGTCCTTATCGTGTTCGGGCGAAGCGGCCAGACAAAAACAATATACAAACTTTACGACTGACGGATACCGCGCGTTGGTGAATTTACTAGACCAAGTCATGCGAACAGATCCAAGTTTTAAGTTTCGCATCCCGACACTTCCAGAAAGAATTTACGCCACTGGATTTGAGTTTATTGAATTTGCCTGCGACGAAGTATCCGGAACGCAGCTCACGCGACTTCTCTCTTCTCTTTGTTTCAGGATGGAGCGCAGACATGTTTCAAAATCAGTTGAACTCTGGCGGCAAGGCGCCGTCAATATTGTTGTAAATACCGAAAAGGAAGGTTTCGCACATTCTGCTTTTCTGAGTCACGGCCCATCAGTGTGTGACATGGGGTTACGAGTAAAGGACGCTGCAAAAACTGTTGAGAGGGCATCAACGCTCGGTGCTAAGGTATTTTCACAACCGGTTGGTGTTGGTGAATTGAATATTCCTGCAATCCGCGGCGTTGGTGGGGATGTCATTCATTTTATTGACGAAAAATCAAATTTACACCGGGTCTGGAATATCGAGTTTGACCCTACGGAAAAAACCCAAGCCATGCCTCCTGCTGGACTGCGCCGCATAGATCATATCGCTCAAACAATGAAATATGATGAAATGCAAAGTTGGCTTCTGTATTTCGTTTCAACTTTTGAAATGGAAAAGTCGTCCGTGGTTGATGTGGCTGATCCATCAGGCGTAGTATTAAGTCAAGTCATTGAAAGCCCTGAAGGAGAGGTGCGCTTAAACCTTAATGGTGCAGACTCTCACCATACATTTGCGGGGGCGTTTCTTGCAGAAAGGGTAGGTGCGGGAGTTCAGCACATGGCTTTTCTAACAGACGATATTTTCGAGACGTCCGATCAGCTAAACTCCTCAGGTTTTCCACGTTTGGAAATTTCAGCCAATTACTACTCTGATCTTGAGATTTTATTTGATCTTGAACCCGATTTTATCTCAAAACTCAAAGCTGGAAATATTTTGTATTCCAAGCGCGACAAAAGCGAATATTTCCAAATCTATTCAACCCCCATTTTTGATGGATTTTTCTTCGAGGTTGTACAACGCAAGAACGGTTACCAAGGTTATGGCGCTCGCAATGCACCAACACGCCTTGCAGCCCAAATGAAGTACAATAATCCAAATGGAAAAGTTTCAGAAATGAGAACCTAATTTTCCATTCTCTTTGATACCAAATATCACTTTTCTATGAGGTCATTACAAATGTGCAGAGGCAAAAAACATGTTGCTTTGCTTTCATTAATCCTGATGGCCAGGCAACCCAGTAAAAGGAGGTCAGAGGCAGATGAGCAGCCAAAATGAGCCGCAAGCCATAAGGCATTGGTGGCGTACATCAATCATTGACATGGAACCTGGAAAGATCACGTTTCGAGGGCGGCCAGTTCAGGACTTGATTGGAAATGTCACATTTCCTCAAATGATCTGGCTGATGGTGAGGGGTGATTTGCCAAACCGAAAACAAAGCGCATTATTGGAAGCCGCTTTGGTGGCAGGCGTAGATCATGGCCCTCAAGCACCTTCCATCGCTGCTGCTAGGATGGCCGCGACTTGCGGTGTTGGGCTAAATAACGCAATGGCCACTGCTGTAAACATGCTTGGAGATGTGCATGGAGGAGCAGGCGAACAATGTGCCGAACTCTACTATTCAATTTCAGAAAAAATGGACAATGGCAGCGCCTTGAATATAGCCGTTACAACGGGCTTAGATGAATGGCGCGCAAAATATGGAAAATACATCTCTGGTTTTGGGCATCGCTTCCATAAACCTGTCGACCCGCGCGCGCCGCGCCTTATGGCATTGGTGAAAGAAGCCGCTCGGGACGGCACAGTGAGTGGGCGATTTGCAGAAATTGGCGAAGCGGTAAGAGAGCAACTTGGTAGGCAGCGCAATAATCGACCAATCGCTATGAATATTGATGGCGCAACAGCAGTGATATTCTGCGAACTTGGTTTTCCAACGGCTTTGTCGAGGGGATTATTTTGCCTATCTCGCTCTGTTGGTGTGCTGGCCCACGCATGGGAACAAATGCAGCAAGGTGGAAGAAATAAAGGTCCAATGCCGCCAGATTTTCTACCCCTTTATGAGCCCACAGAAAATGATGAATAATGTACATAAACCTTTCCAAATTGGTCTGATTGGAACGGGTCGCATCAGTGACATCTATATTCAAACTTGTGCCAAATTTGATGAATTGGAAATTGTTTCATGCGGCAGCCTAGATGTTGAAGAAAGCAAGAAAAAGGCCAAAATGTATGGCATTCCCAAGGTTCAGAGCCCGGAAGAAATTCTTGCAGACCCGAATATTGATTGCATTTTAAACCTGACAATACCTGCCAGCCATGCATCTGTAACCCTTCAGGCGCTTGAAGCGGGTAAGCATGTCTATTCTGAGAAACCTTTTGTAACGGATGTCTCAGATTGTCGCCGTATATTGGATCTTACGAGTTATAAAAACCTTAAGGTAGGAAATGCACCTGACACATTCTTTGGCGGGCGGTGGCAAACTGTTCGTAAATTATTGGATAAACAGGTCATTGGAAAGCCAACGGGTGTGATGGCTTTTGCAGGGACCCATGGGGTCGAACGGCATCATCCAAATCCAGATTTCTATTATCAATCCGGAGGTGGCCCACTTTTAGATCTTGGGCCTTATTACCTCACAGCCATGGTATTTTTATTGGGACCAATTTTAAAGGTCAGCGGAATGGCGCGTAAAACATTCGACAAACGAATGATAGAAAACGGAAACCGCTACGGTGAAAAAATAAAAGTAGAGGTCGATACCCACTCCCTGTCTATGCTCGAATTTCAGAATGGTGCCATCGGCTCTATGACCCTTAGTTTCGACATCTGGGATAGTGAAACTCCGCGGTTTGAAATTTATGGCGAGGATGGAACAATCTGCATTCCCGACCCCGATCCTGTGCATGGCGCCAATATTTTTCAAGGTCCCGTTTTGTACCGAACCCGCAGTGAGTCGCGCTGGGAATTTCAGCCACGTCCAAAGGATCGAGGGGATTGGTTAGTGGCAGAAAATACCCATGGCTTTAATCAAGACAGCCGAGGCGTAGGATTATTAGACCTATACTATGCTGTACGTGATGACCGCGCCGTGCGCGCAAGCGCAGAGTTAGCGGCCCATGTCTGCGAGGTCATGCACGGTATTCTAGATGCGCCAAGTCAAGGCGGATTTATTTCCGTAAAATCTACCTGTGATGCCCCAGAAATTCTCCCAGAAAATTTTCCGGCTTCTGAGAACCAAGATCATGAAAGGCATGGAATATGAGCGTCGAAACTCTTCAATTTGCAGAACCGTTTTTCACTGTTCGCCTTTTGATGGATGAAGCCAATTATAACGTATCAGGTCGATCAATTATCCTCAATCTTTCCGAGGAATCCATCGCTGTGCAAGATCAGAAAATAGGCTATTTGAGCTCAATCATCTTGTGCAATACACCTATCCGCAGGTTGAAACACTGCATTGTGATAGAACGATTTGATGAAAACCCAAACCAAGAGGAATTGTTTGAAGACGTTAGCAAGACATGGCTCTCTGCCTGGGATGTTCGAAAAGAGCCACGTTTGAAAGGGGTAAGCCACTATATGTCTCCCAAGGTTTGGATCAACCAACTGGGACTTTCAATGTATCACTCAGCCTCCGTACCGCTTAAGGTCGGGCTGCATAAATTTCATGATTTTTGCCCTGTGCCAGGATTTCGTGAAGTCCATACCCAGATTGTTGGGTTTGGTAAAATGCAGCAGTGCGTAGAGAAAGATTTGCGCACGCTTTATCTTGAAGAAACTATGGCGCCAGGCTGCACTCACCGGCCGATGTATGATGCACAGGGAAATTACCCTTGGCACCAATATGAAACTATCACGCCTAGCATTTTCATGGCAGTGGAAATGCTCCCCGAGGGCGCATCACCACCGACGTTTTAGGAATTAACGCTATGAATATTTTACCAAAACACATAAATTTTGACGGGCCCTTTCCGAAACTAAATCGACGGTTGAGATTGGGTGTATTGGGCGGGGGTCGCGTGTCAACCATGCAAGCTGCTGCAGCTCGTATGAGCAACCATTGGGACATTGTCGCCGGAGCTTTGTCATCTGATCCAGTACGAGCAGCCGCTCAAGGTTCAGACTGGTTCTTTAGTCCGGATCGGAGTTATGCTTCGTTTGAAGACATGGCAAGGACAGAGACCGCTCGTCCTGATGGGATTGACGCGGTCATGGTCACAGCGCCCAATCATGTCCATTTTGAAGGCGCTAAGGCTTTCATTGAAGCCGGTATAGATATTTTGTGCGACAAACCCTTGACCAATGATTTTTCTCAGGCCCAAGAATTGGTGCGCCTAAGCGGGCAAGCCGGTGTGGTGTTCGGAGTTTCTTATGTGATGTCCTGTTTTCCAATGATCCGGCAAGCACGCGAACTTGTAAGCTCTGGTGCTATTGGCAAAATCAACCAAGTACATGTTGAGTTTCTACAAGATTGGATGACACCAGAAGATGTGGGCACCGCTGAACATGTTAAATGGCGACTTGATCCTGCAAAATCCGGTAAAACAAGCTGTGTGGGTGACATTGGCACTCATGCCGCTCATCTGGCCAGTTTCGTATCCGGATTGAAGATGACGGACCTTCGCGCAGAATTTCACGTCTGCGGATCTCCTAAACCCCTAGAAGATACAGCCTTTATGATGACGCGATTTGAGGGCGGTATTCCCGGCACCTTGATGATAACCCGCCTTGCACCCGGCAACAGGGGCGGTTTGCGATTACGTATTTTTGGCAGCGAAGGTGGGCTTGAATGGGATCTCGAAAATGCCGATCAATTGAAATTTAATCGGTTTGGCGAAGCAGATCGCGTTATCTCTCGAGGAAATGGTCATGGTGTTTCACCAGCGACAGAGCGCTTAATTCGCACCGCTCGGGGTTTTCAAGAAGGCATAATTGAAGCTTGGGCAAACCTATATACAGAATTTGCAATGGCTGTGGCGGCTGGCAAAGATGGCGTGGCAATACCAGATAATTGGTTGGCTTTGCCCTCTGTCAAGGATGGAGCTGACGGCGTTCGGTTTATAGAGGCAACGGTTATTTCAAACGACAATGGTGGGAGCTGGGAGAAAATTTAGAGCCCAAATATTCCCACGATATATTTATAGTTGATATAAGTTAAAATATCATATATTTTATAATGCATCATATTAAACAACTTGTATCATATTGATTCCGAGGCCTATCTGATGAGCGAGCGACGGGAAAATAATGCGCCCAAGAACCTTTATTCTTTGGCCCATCTGACTTTGATAGGTGTGACACCACCCGAGCTTGTTTATATTGCAGCGCGCGCTGGATATGACGCAGTTAGCCCAAGATTTATACCGATGCATGTACCCGGAGAGTTCACCCAGTCTCCGGTCGAAAAAGCACAGATTCAAGCAACGAAAACAGCTCTGAAAACCACAGGCCTTAAAGTTCTCGATGTTGAGCTTGCCCGCTTAACGGAAGATGTAGATCCTCGTAATTTCGTTCCTGCGCTGGAACTCGGCGGGGAACTAGAAGCCCAGCGGATGATTATGTCAGCTTGGACAAAAACAAGAGATGATCGAAATTTTCTAATCGACGTTTATGCAGAAACTTGTGATCTGGCCCACCCTTATGGAATAACCGTTGATTTGGAATTTCCAACCTTTTCACGACTTAGAACGCTTGATGAAGCGCTAGATATCGTGCGCGCTGCAGACCGGCCGAATGGCGGTATTTTGGTAGATACCTTGTACCTGCATCTTAGCCGAGTTGATCTTGCCGAATTGCTGCATATACCGAGCGAGCTTTTCCACTTCTTGCATGTTTCAGATTGCCTGCCAGGTATTGCCGACACAAGAGAAGGAATGATCCAGCTTGCCCGTGACGCCCGTCTTTATCCAGGAGAAGGGTGGATCGACTTCAAGGGCATCATCGAACGCATGCCACCCGTTGATTACTCAATTGAGTTGCCGAACAAAGCGCGGATTAAAGAGCTGGGGTACGAAGAACATGCTCGCCGCTGCCTTCAGCACGCGAAGCGCACATTTGGTGCGGCCCGCTCTGAGCGCCGTCAAAAGACGGCAATGGCGGTTTAGGAATATTATAATATGAGGATAAATATGGGCAAAGAACTGTCTGCAGAAGAACGCAATCTGGCCAAGGAGATGTTGGACCGCGCGCGCGCGGCAATGGCCGAGATTGAAGATTGGAGCCAAAAAGACTTAGACCGCCTTTCACAAGCTATTGCTTGGTATGCGGGCAATGAAAAAACATTTACAAGATTGGCTGAGCAAGGTGTTGATGAAAGTGAGATCGGGGATCGTTCCGGCAGACCAGCGAAACGATTTAAAATACATATGGTTCTGCGTGACGTTCTACGCACTCCGTCAACTGGCATCGTGGAAATAGATGAGCCGCGCGGATTGGTAAAATATGCCAAGCCAGCAGGCGTTATAGCCTCTCTCATTCCAATGACCAACCCAGCAATGACACCGCCAGTGACGGGTGTTTCTGCAGCAAATGCCCGAAATGCGGTAATTTTCTCGCCACATCCCCGCACGGCCCGCACCACTTTTGAAATGGTTGAGGTTATGCGGTCTGCCTGCAAAGCCGTTGGTGCGCCTGAGGATTTGTTTCAAGCTATACTCAAACCTTCAATTCCGCTGACACAGCATTTGATGGAGATTTGCGATCTAACATTGGCAACTGGCGGCAAGCCAATGGTTAAGGCTGCCTACAGCTCAGGAAAGCCTGCTTACGGTGTAGGTGCCGGCAATTCCTCTATCGTAATTGACGAGACCGCAGATATTTCAATTGCAGCAGAAAATACGCGAATTTCAAAAACATCCGACTTTGGATCGGGCTGCTCAGCAGATGGAAATATCATCATACAAAAATCAATATACGATGATATGGTCAAGGCTTTGATTGTAGAGGGTGGTTACCTGTGCAGCGAAGAAGAAAAGGAAATGCTGAGGCAGGCTATGTGGGATGAAAAAGGCAATAGGACCTTTCCAACAATTGCCTGCAGGCCACAACAAACCGCTGAGGTCGCTGGCTTCACAATCCCTGAAGACCGCAAGTTTTTAATGGTCAAAAATCAAGGTCAAATCGGCAAGGAACATAAATTCTCTGGCGAAAAACTAACGACGCTGATGGCGCTTTATCACTTTGATCAATTTGAGGATGCTCTTGAAAAAGTTCGGGCAATTTATAAGGTTGCCGGAACTGGTCACTCCTGCGGCATCTACAGTCATAATGATGGCCATATTGATGCTCTTGCCCGCGTTGCACCTGTCAGCCGCATGATGGTGCGCCAACCCCAATCCAAAGCCAATGCCGGTTCTTGGACAAACGGCATGCCAATGACATCTAGTTTGGGTTGCGGCATCTGGGGCGGCAATATCACCAACGAAAATGTCACCATGAAGCATATGATAAACTACACATGGGTCAGCCGCCCAATTCCAGAGGACCGGCCCTCGGAACAAGAGCTCTTTGGAGAGTTTTTTGGACAGGAGGTCGTGTAATGGAAAAAGCTAGCGTAACCGGAGTTACAAAGACCGTTGCTGAACACATCGTCGATTTTTTGGAACGGCGTGATGTAAAACATGTATTTGGACTGTGCGGTCATACAAACATCGCAGTGCTTGCTGCGATGGCGGAAAGCCCCATTGATTTCGTAACTGTCCGACATGAACAAATTGCCAGCCATGCGGCAGACGCTTATGCGCGGGTGAGCGGTCGGGCCTCGGTGGTGCTGTCACATTTGTCACCTGGGCTGACGAATTGCGCAACGGGCGTGGCCAATGCGGCAATGGACTGCATTCCTATGGTGGTTATAGCAGGCGATATTCCTAGCCACTATTATGGAAAGCATCCGCATCAGGAAGTGAATTTGCATGCAGATGCCCAGCAGTATGAAATCTATCGGCCTTTTGTAAAGCGGGCTTGGCGGGTAGATCGAGCCGAGTTGATGGCCGAGATATTGGAAAAGGCATTTCACTTGGCCGAAAGCGGGCAACCCGGTCCAGTCCTTGTTAATGTGCCAATGGATATTTTTTCTGAAACGATTTCATCCGCGACTTTTGATCGGATAAAATCAAACACCCGCAACCTTATAAAACCGTCTATAGATGACGAAACCGCCCGTCATATTGTGACGCAATTGGCGCAGGCCAAAGCACCAGTGATCTATGCGGGGGGCGGAATTTTACTTGCCCAGGCGTCAAACGAACTTCAAGAGTTTGTAGATCATATGCAAATTCCTGTAGCCCATTCATTAATGGGCAAAGGTGCCTTGCGCGATGACCATCCAATGGTCTTGGGCATGACCGGGTTTTGGGGCACCGAGTTGGTAAACCAAACCTGCCTAAACGCAGATTGGCTTTTTGCCATCGGAACACGTTTCAAAGAGGCCGACTGCTCATCATGGTATCCGGGCTATACCTTTAATATTCCCGGAACGAAGGTCATTCATGTAGATATAGAGCCTTCGGAAATCGGGCGGAATTATCCGGTTGAAATTGGGGCGATTGCAGATGCCAAAATGACCTTGGCAACACTTACCCGTGTCGCCAAAGATCTATATCCGCAGGGATTTAAGCGCACTGAAATTTCACGAAGAATAGAAACTTTCAGGCAAGAATTTAATGGGGGAAATTCAGAAATGGCCGTCAGCAACGCCTTTCCTATGAAGCCTGAGCGCATTTTAGCAGAGGCGCGTCGCGCCCTGCCTGAGGATGCGATTATCACCACGGATGTTGGCTGGAATAAAAACGGGGTTGGGCAACAGTTCGACATATTGTCCCCCGGATCAATCCTGACACCCGGTGGGTTTGCCACAATGGGGTTTGGGCCGCCAGCTGCCATTGGCGCAAAATTGGCGGCGCCCGACCGGGTGGTTATTTCACTTGTGGGGGATGGCGGGTTTGGACAGAATCCATCGATGCTTGCCACGGCTGTTGAGCGTGGTTTGGGCATTGTTTGGTTGGTCATGAACAACAACGCGTTTGGCACCATTGCCGGATTACAGAAGGCCCACTACGGGCTAACCTACGGCACTACTTTTCCGGGCTCAGCAGAGGCCCCCACCAACGGTCCGGGTTATGCAGATATTGCACGAGCTTATGGGGCAGATGGCATCCGAATTAGCTCAGCAGACGAACTTTATCCGGCCTTATGCGCCGCGATCAAATCCGGCAAGCCGACAGTATTGGATGTGCCGATGATCAATAACCCAACGCCGACCACTGGGCATTGGAATATTCTGGACATTTACACGCCAGAGGGCAATGTTTCACATGTAGCCACCTGATAGGAATTAACATGGACCTACCAAAAAATCGTTTTAAAGCCGCCTTAAAGGAGGGTCGCCATCAATTGGGCATCTGGAGCGGTTTGGGCGGACATACCGCCCCGGAAATATTAGCGACTTGCGGATTTGATTGGGTTCTAATTGATGCTGAGCATAGCCCGATGGAGCCCATCGATGTTTTGCCAGCGCTTCAGGCCATCTCAGGGTATCCCAAAGTTACGCCGATTGTCAGGCCTGCGGATCACAGCGCAAGCGTTATAAAACGATTACTAGATATGGGTGCACAGTCTCTTTTAATTCCTTTCGTACAAAATCGCGAAGAAGCAGAAGAGGCCGTGAGATCCGTAAGATATGCGCCACACGGCATGCGCGGAATGGCCGGAATTACACGTGCAAACCGTTTTGGACAAGTTCAAGATTACGCCACGCGCGCCAATGAAGAAATTTGTTTACTTGTACAAGCCGAAACAGCTGAGGCGTTGGAAAACCTTGAGGATATCGCCTCTGTAGACGGGGTAGATGGGGTGTTTATTGGGCCAGCTGATCTGGCCGCTAGCATGGGATTTGTCGGCCAACCTGACCACCCGGACGTAGTAAAAGCCTGCGAAGATGCTATTGCGCGCCTAGGTGTAATAGGATGTCCGGCAGGGATCCTCACACTGAACGAAAATTTTTCTAAGCGCTGCATAGAGCTTGGCACACTTTTCACCGCCGTCGGAGTTGACTTAGTTATGGTTGTTGATGGTGCTAAAGAATTGCGGCAACGTTTTAATCACGTTTAACTTTGATATTTCGCACTCAAACTCGGGCAGATACTGTTAAAAGTACAAAAACTGGGTTTAAAACTTTTTTCATGTAACATAAGTCTGGCAAGGTAATTAAAAGGACTGGTTGCGTGGCGTTTAAAAAAAGCTTTCTTGCTGGTGAAGAAATTTACAAGGCTGGCCAAAATTCCAATGGTGCCTTCATAATTGAGTCTGGGACTGTCAGCCTTTATACAAACATGGACTTTCATTTGGTTACTCTCGGCGAGGGCGAGCTATTTGGTGAACTTGGGCAAGTTGTTGACGAACAACGAAGTGTGACAGCAATTGCAAGAACGGACTGTCAGCTTAAGCATATCCCGCGAAATGTTTTGGATGAGAAATTTAAGAATTCTGATCCTGCGATAAATGGTATGTTTCGAGCGCTGGCGATACGGCTTAGAAAAGCAAACGAGCAAAAAGTTGAAATGTGGACAGAAATCGAGAGCTTGCGGACTGGTAGAAAAGACCTTGAACTGGAGATGGAAAAAATGAAACGGGCTCTTAAAAATTAAGTTTCCTTATTTTAGTGTTTGTCTAGCATATTGAAATAAATCCATTAGTGGGTGGCAAAGGCTTGTGAGCTTTTCGGGGGGGTGTCCATATCTTTTGCTATGCCGCACGAAAAGAGAGTAAATAATTTTTCTAAAGATAAAAGAATAATGGCACTTAAGAAGTTTTTACCAGACCTTGAGCAGAAAGATACTTTCGCATTTTATCAACTTTACTTTTGGGAACCATGCCCGTGCTGAGATAGTTGCCCTCAATTTTAGCACAGTGCCGTGGTATCATCGCTTCCATAACTTTTTCAAGACGCAGCCTAATCACCATTTCAGTGCGAAGTTCCAGTAGCTCTTCGCTTGAAAACTTTCCGATCAGCAAAGCACCAGTTTTAGATTTTCTGTCTGCCCACTTATCGCTTCCTAAATCTTTATGATGCATGATTGCGAGGTTTTGAAATTGAACCGCGCGCATTGCATTATATACTGCGTCTTCAGTATCTTTTCTTTCAATTTTTGCTTGGGTTTGCTCAGCGTGTAAGATTGCTAATCCCGCATAATGAAATACTGTTCGATCTTCACGGCCATCTTGGATTGCCAAGGAATAATCATTGTACCCGCAGTCCTTTAATATGTTTGAACAGTTGGCGATTATATCTGTCAAATCAGTATCCACACTCCAATTTGGAGAAAGGCTTATTGCATCACCCTCAATAACCTTTGCCTTTATAATTGGTTCATTTTCGTCATCTGAAATTGGCATTTCCGGTATCTCTCACGATAGATTTTGATTTTTATTCTGCCTTATATTTTTGGGTTTTCCGGTTCTGGATCTTTGGTGTCACTATCTTCTTCTGCATCGCGTTCAATATAGTCCACCGGTCGAGAAACCTCTGCATTGGCACGCTTTCCAACCAAAAGAGGCAGCATTTCGAAATGCGTTGAAGCATTGAATGTGGTTGCAGGTGGCTCTTTCCAAGACATAGTATCAAAGGCATCACAGATTGGACAAACAGGGTCCCACTCTGGATGGGCCGTTTGACAATTTTCACAAACCCACTGTGGTCCGCGTTGGGCACTTAGCGCTTTTGCAAGCCATGCGCGCACTGCGTGGTCCTCTCCTCCTTCACCGCGTTCAATGGCGGCCATGATCGTAAGGATATGGGCATCAGGCTTATGATCCAAAAGCGCACCCAAAGCCCGCCTTGCCCCCGGAAAATCCTCTGCCACCAAATGCAATTCAGCCAATGTCAGCTTTGTTTCACGATGCTCAGGTGCAAGTTTGCTCAGCATTTCAAACCGCTTTAGCCGCTCTGAAGCCGTTTCATCAGGTGCTATTTCACAAAAGACAGCCGCCAAGTCTGGATGCGGCTGGGCAGCCCAAGCTTTCTTGATAACTCGTAACGCGTATTTATGCTTGTCTTGTTCAATATAACTCCGCGCCGCCATCACCGCTGCCGGTACGAGGTCTGGGGACAATCTATTTGACTCTATTGCCGCCTCACGAGCTTCGATGGTTTCGCCGTCGTTTAAAATTCCGCGCGCTTGCGACAGGGCTAAAACTGCATCGCGGCGCTTGTGGACATCGCGTGGCAGACCGCCATGCTTTAACTTGGCGTTTAACGTCTTTCGCGCACCCTCCCAGTCTTGGGATCGGGCTTGTAAAGATAAAAGAATATCTTGTGTCTCTTCATGCTTGGGTTTTATCAGAAATGCTTTTTCAGCCAGTTTTAAAGCAACCTCGGTTTCACCATCTTCCAGTCGTTGCTTTAAAATGCCCCGAATACCAACAAATCGGGTCTGATGGTCCATGATTAAAGTTTTGTAAATCTCAGTGGCTTTTTGCCGGTCGCCAGACATTTCTGCAGCTTGAGCTGCCAACAAGTTAGTGAGACCCGGTTTTTTCAAATATCTCTCGGCTTTAGTCGCTTTTGACATTGCAACGCCTCCCTCGCCTGAGGCCAAGGCCAGCATCCCTTCTGAAAAGGCTTGGTATCCTTTCCGCTCACGGTTGCGGAAAAAATACCGTGATACGGCCGTTTCATCCCCATTTATAAACCGCAATATTGCCACCAGCAGAGTAGATAATTTGAGAACCAACCACACACCAACACTTAAGATTAAAATAAGTATCACCGTTTGTAGTGGGCTAATGGTGTACTCAGTGCCAGCAATTGTTGTTTGCACGTCCCCAAGAACAATATTCTCAGCATCGAGCAAATACGTAATGCCCATGGCCAGAGCCGCAACGAGCGCCAGAAAAACAAGAATTTTCAACAAAGAAAGCAACATCTAAGCGCCCTATTTTTCTATTTGTGCCATGATTGTGTCTATATAGGCAACCGCTGCATGGCGTTCCCTGGCTTTAGAAATCCAATCACCCATTTGGTCTCTCGCAATTAAGTCCAGCGCGTCAAGCTCTGACAACGCGTCCGTCATTCTGTCGTCTTTCACTGCAGCTTCGGCTCGTGAAAGTATTGCATCTGCAGACATACCCTCTCTGGGCATAACAGAACGGGCTTTGAGTTGAGTTTTCAAATAATCTGCAAAGGTTTTACCCTGCGCATCCTTTGCCTCTGACCGGGCTGAATTTAGAGCCAAGCGCGCCGCTATTGGGAAATCTTTGATTAACTGCTCTTTGCTAACAAAGCCAGTCTCTGCATACTTATGCAAAATATCAGGGGCCTTAAAATTAATAGCGGCTTCAAAATCAATAAGGACTGCTGCGAAGTTATCTCCGTTTTTTATTGCTGTAGAAAGTCTGGAAACCGTCGAAAATATACGCGCTTCACGAGCCGCTTGTTTCGCAATAGTTTCTTTTGCCTCGGCCTCCTGCATGACCGCCTGCATTTGCTCTCGTTGCTGCGTTAAAGTTTCCTGTAGGGCTTCCAATTCCCTGCTATGCTTTTCAATTATATCCTCAGGAACTGCCTTCAGAACAGGGCGCTTTTCTAAATCATCTGTACGTTTTGAAAGCTTTGAGAGCTGCAAATTTATAGTCTCTAATTCGGCGGTAAATTGATTTATTTCTTTGCCCAAAAACTCGATTTTTCCTGATGTGTTGTCAGTTCCGGTGCGCAAAATAAGCAACTCTAATTTGGACTGAACGCTCGACACCTTTTTTTCAAGTTCTGAAAATTGTTCATTCTGTTTTGAAATATTTGTTTTAATGTCTATCTGTGCTTCATTGGGCGAGGCCGGCGAAAACAAAACACCGTATTTGTATAAGCCAATTGCTGCGCCAAATCCAATAGCGACAGCTAAAATACCGCCAGTCATTAAAACCACCAAATTGGTACGGTTAGCTGCTTTTTTTGGGGAATAAATTGTCTGTTTTTGATCCTGGGTCTGCCGCTCAAGATCTATGATGTCGTCTTTTGAGACATCCACCACTTCAGGGCCATCATCAGCCTGATGATTGGTTTTCGGTTCGGCTTCATCAACGCTGCTGTTATTTTGCTGAGCGCTCTTTGAAGCAACTTCTTTTTTTGATCGCTTTTTTACAGACGTTTTTGGCTTTTCTGCCTCTATATTTTCACTGCTATCTTGTTTTTTCGTCATCTAAGACCTCTTTGATCACAGATAATACCTTAATTAGTAGTTTAAAGACGCTTTGCTGACGGCTCAAGCAAGTTTGCATCACGTAGCAGCCGAACAACGCTGTGCCGCATCGCTTCTTGAGTAGGGGCATGGGCGATGCGGCAATATATATTGGGTATTTTTGTAAATACTTGGGCGACCAATTGGCTCATTGCAACGATATAGGTCTTTGTAGAGGGCTGTACCTGTTTGATAAACAGCTCTGCTGTTCGCGGTGAAAAGATCGGAATAATTACCGGCTTCTTTTCATTAAAGAGCTGCTGGGCGCTATGATTGAGAGTTTGTTCAATTTGGTCATAAACAATAGACGTATCACATGGCCGTCCCATGTCAGACAAGCGCTGCGCAATTTTTCCCCTACTATGAACGCCGCGCACATGCACCAAACGGCCCTTTGTGGGGAAATTTTTCACTAGATCGATCAAGTCCTGGGAACTACCTCCTGCAGAAATAGCTGAAAATCCCATCTGCCGCGCTGCTTCAGCCGTCGTATCGCCAACACAAAAACAATGACACCCATCCACACTCTTTGAGGCGGAAAATCGCTCAACAGCGTTGGGCGAGGTAAAGATCACTCCTTGGTATTGGCTCAACTCAGGAAGTTCACCTTTTTGAACAATCTCTAGAACAGGGCTTATGACAACATTTAGTTGGGGAAATTCCGCTAAAAGATTCGCCTCAAACCGCTCTGCAGCAGGGCGCGGCCGCGTTATCAATACAGATGGCATCTGAGCTGTGGGATTGTTTGTCATGCTCTGGGATGCTACCTGCCTTAGACACGTCACACAATGGAAGAAATCATGGTTGCGAGTGGTGGCCTCTATCTTGGGTTGGAAAGCAGCTGCGACGATAGCGCCGCTGCTATTGTACAGGTTTTGCCAGACCATAAAGCAAAAGTGTTATCTTCGGTTGTTATGGGCCAATCCGTTTTACACAGAAAGTTTGGCGGTGTTGTCCCTGAAGTCGCGGCGCGCGCGCATGCTGAGCGCATGGATATATGTGTCTCTGATGCTTTGAAGCAGGCGGGAAAAACCCTAAAGGATGTTGATGTAATAGGGGTTACTGCTGGGCCAGGTTTGATTGGAGGCGTTCTGTCCGGTGTTATGAGCGCCAAAGGGCTGGCTTTAGGCTTGGGGAGGCCCTTGATAGGCGTCAACCACCTTGC
>CBFHXE010000023.1:0-31578 GCA_965659715.1 uncultured Paracoccaceae bacterium
GTGTTCTTACACTAGGTTGTAGACACAGTGTTGGACCCCGGCATCCCAACAAATAAACAATTCAAAAAGTGTGTGTTTGGTGTGTTTTTGAATCACACACGCATAGAGTTAATGTGCAAAATTTAAGTCGTTGATATTGCTTTGGAAAGTGGTGCCCGGGGGCGGATTTGAACCACCGACACGAGGATTTTCAGTCCACTGCTCTACCCCTGAGCTACCCGGGCAAGGGAAAGCTATTATAAAATGGGTGATCGCGTTTTATGGTGTGCAGATCAGAGTGTCCAGAGGGATTCACCAATTTTTCTAGTTTTTGGCTCTAAGCTTAACTGTTTTGAAAAAGTTCAAGCAACCTTCCTCGTGCGGCCGGTGGGCTTTTCAAACCTAGACCCTCACACAAGTGGTTTTCTATGAAGAAACCAGTCACGTGCAGGGCATCAATGATGTCCAATTGTGTGGCTTCCCCATTTCCCAACATCACATCTGGTAGGGGCAATAAACGGTCTACCCATTGCCCTGCCCCTTGTGTTGACACTGCACGGCCAGATTTTGGGGAAATATAACGTAAGTCGTTAGTTTTGTCGGTCACAGCACAGCTTCGAAGGTCCAACCCATATCCCAAAGTTTCAAGAAGCAACATTTCCCAATTAAGATAAGCCAACGGCCATATTTTTTGCCGATCAAGGAGATCTAAAAGTTGCTCTGTTGCAATATATAACTCTTTCATTACTTCCCGCTCGGGCAACACTAAGCGCAACATTGCAACCACTGCATTAAGGCCGGATAAAGCCAACCGATTTGCAATTGCAATTGCGCTTCTGCTCCTTAAAGGCTCAACGGTAAATGTACCTATATGATCTTGTAAACGGGCCCGCCAAGTGATCTCAAGCTGCGCTCCTGGCTGAAGAACAGGCGCAAGCTTTCTTGATGTACCGGCTCTTACGACACCAAGGTGCCGTCCGTGCAACGGCGTAAAAACTTCAATTATGGCAGATGTCTCGCCATGCTTTTTTGTTGAAAGTAATATACCGTGGTCGCGCCATTCCATAACACAAACCTAATGCGAAAGCCTACCATTGTCAGCAGAATTGAAATCAAATAGTTCGCACCTGAAAATCACTAGTCTTGCCCAAGCAAATGCTTGCCACTTGAGCTCTCAACCTCGATCACCCACAAGTCAGGGTCAAAGCTGCGCTGTTTCGCAATCATTTCATCTAAATCGCTCTCAGTCCCTGAAGACAGCTCGGTCCAAGAAATATCTCCGTTTTGCAAATCATACGAGCGATGCATAAGGCGCGCTTGGCCGTCCAATGTTGCCACCTTAACCAAAACTGCTCCTGCCGTATTATCGCCATGTGCGATCACATAGGCAGGTATGTTTTGCAGTTCTAAACGTTTAATATACGCATGCACCCAAAATTTTGTGGCCAGCCTCGTCATATATTTCCATCTTTGAAATTAAGGCCCATTTCCGAATAGCGCTGCGCATCCTCGAGCCATTTTTCACGCACTTTGACTTGGCAAAACAGATGCACTCTCCGCCCTAGAAAAGTTTCTAATTCTTGACGTGCAGCTTTGGAAATTGCTTTTATTGTTTCGCCCTTATTCCCCAAAACAATACCCTTGTGCCCATCTCGAACAACATAGATCACCTGATCAATTCTTGCACTACCATCCTTTTTTTCTTCCCAATTGTCAGTTTCAACGGTCAGTTGATAGGGCAATTCCTGATGCAATCTTAGCGTCAGTTTCTCACGGGTCATTTCTGCGGCAATCATCCTAAGCGGCAAATCCGCAATTTGATCCTCAGGGTAGAGCCACGGATGGACGGGAACTTTGGTTGCAAGCGATTTACGTAAATCTATAACCCCATGGCCATGTTCAGCGGAAATCATAAACGTATGCTCAAACTGATATTGCGCATTCATTTCTTGAGTTAGGCTCAACAAAACCTCAGATTTCACTCTGTCAATTTTATTAATTGCCAAAATAACCTGCCGCTCCTGAGCAGTTTCCTTCAACTGCTGAATAATTGCCATAACGCCCTCGGTTAAACCGCGATGGGCCTCGACAAGCAAAACAACTATATCGGCGTCTGCCGCACCGCTCCAAGCTGCTGCAACCATTGCGCGATCCAGGCGGCGGCGGGGCTTAAACACACCAGGGGTATCGACAAAGACAAGTTGCGCTTCACCTTCTATGGCAACTCCCCTTATTCGGGCCCGTGTTGTTTGAACCTTATGGGTTACAATTGATACCTTAGCCCCAACCATTTGATTCAATAGTGTCGATTTTCCGGCATTTGGTTCGCCAATGAGAGCTATAAAACCTGCTCTTTTCATTTATTAGCACCTAAATTTTGCAGCAGCGCATTTGCGGCAGCTTGTTCAGCTTTCCTTTTGGTTCCGGCACTTGCTTGTTGCTTTTCACCGGTTTCAAGGCACACTTCAATTTCAAAAACAGGGGCATGATCAGGGCCCCTACGAGACATAGTTTCGTAAATCGGTGGTTTTAAACCCCGAGCTTGGGCCCATTCTTGCAATGCCGTCTTTGCATCGCGGGCATCAGATTTAACAGCTTCAATCTGCTGACCCCAAAGTGTGAGAATTATCTTCTCAGCGGCGCCAAGACCTGCGTCTATATAGATCGCTGCAATTATCGCTTCCATTGCATCGCCTAGTAATGCCTCTTTACGGCGCCCACCTGAAACCATCTCAGAGCGGCCAAGTTTTAGAACCGAACCTAAATCTATTTTCTGGGCCACTCCCGCACATGTTTCTTTGCGAACAAGAGTATTAAATCTTGGTGCCAGCAATCCTTCTTTGGCGTTAATATCTTTATCAAAAAGTGCTCGCGCTATTACCAAACCGAGCACGCGATCCCCTAAAAACTCTAGCCTTTGATTGTCGCGACGCGTCTGCGAACTCATAGAAGAATGAGTCACAGCTTCCACGAGCAAACTGGGATCGTCGAACGTGTAGCCCAGACGGTTTTGAAAACTGACGAGATCGGCGGAAAGCTTCACTCTATCCTCTTAAAAAACCGATCGCTGCGCCAAGTCCAAAAGAAAAACATCGACCGCCCTCCCGACGAAAACATGACCCGATCTGCACGGCCAACCAGATCTTCAAACTGCACAAACCCAACGCCTCCAGCTTTCTGGCGGCTGCGGCTATCGGTTGAGTTATCCCGATTATCCCCCATGAAAAAATATTCACCAGTTGGAACAGTAAAGACAGGCGTTGTGTCATTGGACCTTGTTCCTATGTTCAAAGTAGTATGCGTAACGCCATTTGGTAAGGTTTCGACAAACCTTTCCTTTTCGCATATCCCGCCGGCTCCAACTGCACCATTTGAACATCGCGGCCGATTACCAAAAGACCCCTGTGGCGCCATTATTTCTTTGAAGATGCCATCTGATTTCATTTCGACCGGCTTTCCGTTGATGTGAAGACGGCCCGCTTTCATTTGAACTTTATCGCCCGGAAGTCCAATCAACCTTTTGATATAATCCCTGCCAGTAACTGGGTGACGAAAAACAACGACGTCACCCCTTTCCGGCGTACCCGCGAATAAGCGCTTGTTGTCTTTTCTCAAAAACCCACAAATATCTTTCGCATCTACATTAATGCCAAATCTGGGAATAATAACACTAGGGCAGGAGGCATATGAGTATCCATATGCCATTTTATTCACAAATAGAAAATCACCAATAAGCAGCGTTTCTTTCATTGAGCCAGATGGAATCCAGAACGGTTGGAAAAACAAGGATCTAAAAATACCAGCCAAGAGCAATGCATACACAATGGTTTTAATTGTCTCTAAAATGGCATTTGGTTTTTTTTTGGCTTCAGTTGCCATCGGCTTCTCCGGTATAAGATAATCGCTACATGGTCATTTGGCGCCCGTGTGTCAAGCCAGAGGTCTTGCCTCAATGACCACAAAAGCCTGTGCCCAAGGATGGTCATCCGTCAATGTAACGTGAATGATAGCTTCATAGCCTTTGGGTGTCATATCCTGCAATCGCTCGGCTGCCCATCCCGAAACTTCCATTACTGGCTGCCCCGTTTTTAAGTTTTTAACAGCCATGTCTTTCCATGCGATACCCATTCGCAAGCCAGTGCCAAGGGCTTTTGAACAGGCCTCTTTTGCCGCCCAGCGCTTGGCATATGTCCCTGCTGTATCCTGTCTACGTTCCGCTTTTTTCTGTTCAATTTCTGTAAATACTCTTTCCCGAAACCTGTCTCCATGTCGGTCTAACACGCCAGCGATGCGCTCAATATTGGCAAGATCAGTTCCAACGCCAAGAATCATAGCAGATCACGTGCCTCATCCATTAAGCGGCGCATTTCAGAAATTGCTGGTTGCAACCCAAGGAAAATCGCTTCCCCAATCAAAAAATGTCCGATATTCAGCTCCATCACTTCTGAAAAAGCCGCCACTGGTTTTACAGTCTCATAGGTCAACCCATGCCCAACATGTACTTCAAGCCCCAAGGAATGAGCATATGCTGACATTTCCCGCAAACGCTCTAACTCTGCATCACTTTCCTTAAATCTACCCTCTGCATGCAGGTCGCAATATGCGCCGGCATGAAGTTCGATGACCTGCGCACCAATTCGCTTGGCTGCATCAATTTGCCTTTTGTCTGCAGCTATAAAAATCGAAACGCGGCTACCAGCCTCACGTAGAGGTGCAATGAAATGAGCCAACCTATTGTCGTCTTGCACAACGTCTAGCCCGCCTTCAGTCGTTCTTTCCTCTCGTTTTTCGGGTACAATACAGACTGCATGGGGTTTGTGGCGCAACGCAATTTCTTGCATTTCATCAGTTGCAGCCATCTCAAAATTCAAAGGGACGCTCAGTGTTTCCACTAAACGATTGATATCCTCATCAGAAATGTGCCTGCGATCTTCTCGCAAATGTGCTGTAATCCCATCGGCACCTGCCTCCTGAGCTAGAACAGCAGCACGAACGGGATCCGGATAGGCCGATCCTCGTGCATTTCTTACCGTAGCGACATGATCTATATTCACACCGAGTCTGAGTTTTCCAATATACCGCATGCCGCTAATTCCCTTTTTCTTCCTTGGTTACTCTATCGCGCCTATACTCTTTCATCATTTGATTTAGGTTTCTTTTTTTTCAAGAGCAGAAATTTCTCTTTCAAAGCTCCCTTACGACGTTTTTGGTAGGCGCGAATTATTGGAACAGTCAAAAAGTAAGCGATTATAGAAATGACCACGCCCGGCGCTATCCCACCTATTAGAAAAGGAAAGAAAACCTCGTCGTAAAAAAGGAATACGTTGGACCAATCTGCAGGCTTTCCAGAAAATACAGACCCAATATTAGTCTGCAAATCACGACCTGCATCAACAAACTTTCCAACGAACGACCGACCATTTTCTAGATCGTCAGCTTGATTGCCTAATAAAAAATTTCCAGTTTTTATTGATATGACTCCAATGGGAAAATAGGTGAGCGGATTTCCAAAAAATGTTCCCAGGAGTGAGGCTAGAATGTTCCCATTTGAAAGACGTGCAATAACCGCTGCAACAATAAAATGAAGCCCGTAAAGCGGTGTGAAGGTTGCAAAAACTCCCGCGGATATTCCGCGTGCGATGCGCTCTGGGGTGTCTGGCAACCGGCGAAGTCTATGCTGTACATACTGGAAAGCACGCGACCACCCGCCCTTTGGCCATAATGTGCCAAACAAGACTTTAAAAGCAGACCTTTTATCGCGACGCTTGAATACCAAAAGAACCTCTATTTTCTCTAAGGTTCACTTACGCTAGCTAGACCTCGGCGTAAACGGGCAACTGCAGCCACTTGCCCTTCTGCTTCCAGAACTGTTGTTACGGCGTGAAGATGCTCAATATCTCTTAGATCAACATTCATGTTCAAACGGTAAAAATCTGGGTTGCGTTCAACAAATTCCAAATCGGAAATATTTGCTAACTGCTCCCCAATCAAAGTACAAATTCGCCCCAATACGCCTGCATCGTTGCTGATTGTTACATCCAATGTCACAGGGTATACCGCTGCATGTTTTCCTGAATGCCAATGTAAATCAAGCCAAAGATCCGGTTTGCTTTCATAGTTTACCAAAACCTCACAATCAATCGTATGCACAGCAACACCCTGACCATGGGCGGCGATACCAATAATCCGTTCACCGGGGAGAGCTTGACAACACGGCGATCGATCAAAAGATTGCCCCGGCGCCAAACCAATCACAGCACGGCGGCTGTCTACAACAGGCTGCTGGTCGGATGCCAATTCAGGGTAAACCGATTGAACGACGTCACGAGACCGAAGTTCAGCACTGCCTAACCTTGCTAGCAATTCTTCCCTGCTCGGTATACGCATTTTCTTCGCTGCCGTGGAAAGTGCCTTGTCAGTTGCTTTTTTCCCAACATGCTCAAAAGCTGCTCGCGCTAATTCTTGGCCCATCACAATATGCTTTTGCTTGTCAGCCTCACGCAAAGCGCGCCGAATAGCCGTTTTCGCCTTGCCAGTTTCGGCCATTTCCAACCAAGTGCCCTGCGGATTTTGACCTTGTGCTGTAATCACTTCGATAGATTGCCCATTTCTTAATCTTGTCCATAATGGAACTCTCAATCCATCAACTTTTGCCCCAACACATCGGTTACCAATCCGGGTATGAATTGCATAGGCAAAATCTATTGGGGTCGCGCCTTTGGGCAATTTGATTACATCGCCCTTTGGCGTGAAACAGAATACTTTATCGGTATACATTTCAAGCTTAACAGCTTCGAGAAATGCATCATGATCTTCTTCTGCATCGAATTGTTCAATCAGGGACTTTATCCAGTCATAAGGGTCAACCGTAAATGGGTTCTCACTGCGCACACCGTCCCGATAGGACCAATGTGCGGCAACACCACTTTCGGCGACATCATGCATTTGTTGAGTTCGAATTTGCACTTCAACACGTTTTCCATCACGGCCTGATACCGTTGTGTGGATAGATCTGTAACCATTTGATTTTGGCTGGCTAATGTAATCTTTAAAGCGGCCGGGAACCGCACGCCACCGCCGGTGTATAATCCCAAGTATTCGGTAGCAATCTGCTTCATTAATCGCGACTATTCGAAATCCGTAAATGTCGGATAGGCGGGAAAAGGCCAACCCTTTTTCCTGCATTTTTCGCCAAATTGAATAGGGTTTCTTTGCGCGCCCAATAACCATTGCCTCGATACCCGCGGCATTTAACTCGTCATTCATATCCCCTGTTATTCGGTCAACAACATCGCCAGTTTCTTTTTGCAAGGTGATAAACCTACGCATAATGGATGCCCGGCCCTCTGGGTTGAGAACTTTAAATGATAGGTCTTCAAGATCCTCTCGTATTGATTGCATCCCCATCCGCCCAGCAAGCGGCGCAAAGATATCCATCGTTTCACGGGCCTTTTGCGCCTGTTTCCCTGGGGCCATGGATCGTATGGTTCGCATATTGTGCAATCGATCAGCCAACTTCACCAAAATAACACGCATGTCTTGGGCAATTGCCATTAGTAACTTGCGTATATTTTCAGCTTCTTTGGTTTCAGTTGAACTCAGTTGCATTTTGGTCAGCTTGGTGACACCGTCAACAAGCTTTGCAATCTCTGTTGAGAAGTTTTTAGATATTTCGTGCTTTGTTGACCCAGTATCTTCAATGGTATCATGCAATAAAGCTGTGATGATGCTTGCATCATCTAACTTTTGCTCGCTCAATATGGTTGCAACAGCCAATGGATGCGAAAAATAGGGCTCGCCTGAGTTCCGTAATTGACCGTCATGTTTACTCTTCGAATAGTCATAGGCCGCGATAATCATCGCGCTATTTGACTTAGGATTATACTTACTAACTCTAGCTGCAAGGTCTTCAGCAGTAATCATATGCTAAAACCTTATGCTGAAATTATCCTTGGCCTTGCGCCGCCATCAATGCCCTCAAAAGCTTTTCTTCCGACATGTCGTCCTCAAGCGGCTTATCTGCTTCGCCACTCATCAAAATCGCCATGGAGTCATCTTCTGGTTCATCAACTTCGATTTGAGTTTGGTTTGACTCTATCAAACGCTCTCGAAGCGTGTCAGCCGACTGGGTTTCATCAGCAATTTCGCGTAAGGAAACCACAGGATTTTTGTCGTTGTCACGGTCCACCGTCAACGGCGACCCTGAGGAAATCTCACGAGCGCGGTGGGATGCAAGCATCACCAACTCAAAGCGGTTAGGCACTTTGTCAACGCAGTCTTCAACCGTCACTCTTGCCATTGTCTTCTCCAAACTAAAAGCACTTAGAAAAGGCGGTATTAAGCCCCGATAGAAATAATTACAAGTCTATAATCACAATACTTCTAATTCATTGCGCGCGGAAACCGGCAAAGCGAAAAACATCTCTTCGACAGTTTTTCCAAGAACCGGGTGGCACCAGTTGGGTGCGACATCCATCAATGGCCCTAGAACAAATGCACGCTCTTGAAGCCTAGGATGCGGCAAAATTAGATTTTCAGGCATAGATTTCTCTTGCAAGTCAATATCTAAATTTTGCCATTTTTTAAAAGTTTGCCTGTCGGGCAAGATCAAATCACCGTAGCTAAGCAGGTCCAGATCTAATGTGCGAGTGCCCCATCTTTCTCTGCGAATGCGCCCTCTTTTTGCTTCGATATCATGCAAAATCAATAGTAGGTCATCCGGAGAAATCGCAGTGCTTATCATCAGGGCTGCATTCACAAAGTCTGGCCCTGCTGCCTTTGGAAAACACGGTGTTCTGAACAACTGGCTCACCTTAGAGACAGTTAGATCGTTTTTTGACAATTCTAAAATCGACCCTAGAATCAGGTCCGTTGGAGTATCTCCTTCCCATTCTTGGTTGCTTCCTAATGCAATCAAGCACTTTGTACCCTTATGGATCAAAATAACATCCTCTTAGTCCAAAAGCATTACTTGCGACAATCCCAAAAATGCTTAGTTTACCGTAATCTGCCTAGTCCGAATTTACTCACAGATGATAGGCAGGTGTGTATTTGAAAGGAATATAAATGTTTTACAAGGACGAACGGCTTGCGCTGTTCATCGATGGCTCGAACCTTTATGCAGCCGCAAAATCCTTAGGGTTTGACATCGACTACAAGCTTCTTCGCACAGAATTTATGCGCCGTGGTAAAATGCTTAGAGCATTTTATTACACAGCTTTGCTGGATAATGAAGAATACTCACCCATTAGGCCGCTTGTTGATTGGTTAAACTACAATGGCTTTACCATGGTCACCAAAACAGCCAAGGAATACACGGACAGCCAAGGCCGCCGAAAAGTCAAAGGCAATATGGATATTGAGTTGACCGTTAATGCTATGGAACTGGCACCCTATGTGGATCATATTGTGTTATTCTCAGGAGATGGCGATTTCCGGCCTCTTGTTGAAAGTCTCCAACGCAAGGGCGTTAGAGTATCAGTAGTCTCAACAATTCGAAGCCAGCCACCAATGATCGCAGATGAATTGCGCCGCCAAGCGGATAATTTCATAGAATTAGATGGTCTGCGTGATGTCATTGGGCGCCCCCCACGAGAAGATTCGGAATTAGAGCAGGAGTATGCCGTCTAATTTGATGAAGCCTCCTCTGTAAATCAGAGGGGGCTTATTTAATTTACTCACATAATTTCCATTTTCGTAATTAGTTACCAAACCTTTGATTGGATAAAAATACTCTGAGGCTGCGGATTTCCAACCATTTGAGATTATGTTTGTAGAATGTTTAATTGCTACGTAAAACATGCTTCAAGTCCTCAATGGCCGAAGTTGAGAAACCGGAGAATGCATGACACTTCCAACGTTACAGTTGTACTTGGCAGCCCCTCGTGGATTTTGCGCGGGCGTTGATCGCGCCATTCAAATTGTGGATATGGCTTTGGAAAAATGGGGCGCACCAGTTTATGTGCGGCATGAAATCGTACACAATAAATTTGTTGTTGATGGTTTGCGGCGTAAGGGAGCTATATTTGTCGACGAATTAGAACAGTGCCCTGATGATAGACCGGTCATTTTTTCGGCCCATGGAGTGCCAAAAGCAGTGCCTGCAGCAGCAGCCAAACGAGACATGGTGTATGTTGATGCCACTTGCCCTTTGGTCAGTAAAGTTCACATCGAGGCAGATCGACATTATCAAGCTGGTCTTCAAATAGTCATGATTGGCCATGACGGTCACCCAGAAACAATTGGTACGATGGGACAACTTCCAGATGGAGAAGTGCTTTTGGTTGAAACAGCAAATGACGTATCAGCTTTAACCGTCCGCGATCCCCAAAAATTGGCCTATGTAACACAAACAACTTTGTCGATTGATGATACAGTGGCCGTTGTTTCTGCTCTAAGCAGACGGTTTCCTGCAATTGTTGGGCCGCACAAAGAAGACATATGTTACGCTACAACCAACCGGCAGCTTGCGGTGAAGCAAATCGCCCCCCAAGTCGACGCATTAATTGTTGTTGGAGCTCCTAATTCCTCAAATTCAAAGCGCCTAGTGGAAGTGGCCTCAAAGGCCGGGTGTAAGTATGCACAACTTGTTCAACGGGCTAATGAGATTGACTGGCGCTCACTAGATAATATTCACTCTGTCGGTGTAACCGCTGGAGCTTCTGCTCCTGAAGTACTTGTGAATGAGGTTGTTGAAGCATTTCAAGAGCGCTTTTCGGTCACCATAGAAAAGATCGAAACAGCACAAGAAAACATTAGCTTTAAGGTACCCAAAATTTTAAGAGAGGCATAACCATAGTTTGAAAATAAACCAGTAATTACTTTATTCAGTTTTTGAGGCGCGAGAAAAACTAATGAATGGAATTCCCCGAACGGCTTTACTTCTTGGCTTAGCAGGTGTTTTGCCGTTTGGTTGGGGCGTTCTGACTATGCAAATTGATGCGGTATCACAATTCACCCTCGCATATGCAGGATCACGCTTCGTTGGACCCTTTGTGCAGCTGTTTTATGGTGCCGTAATTTTGTCTTTCATGTCTGGAGTTCTGTGGGGGTATTCCACAAAATTGGAAGGTAAATCCGCGATAGTGGGATATTCGCTCTCCGTTCTTCCTGCTCTCTGGGCTTTTTTTTCGGCAAGCGACAGTCTAGAACAAACTGGTCAAAATCTAATTATTGGATTTTTTGGCCTCTTGGTAATCGATTGGTATTTTTGGTCTCGCGGCTTTGCCCCCTCTTGGTGGATGAAGCTTAGGCTTCTTCTGACTTTTCTTGTAACATCTCTATTAGCTGTTGGACTTTACCTATGAAACCAGACGCCACGACAATTGATATCTATAATTCAAAGGCTGATGAATATACACAGCTTTCGACAGATGTTGATCAAGACATCCGATTAGAGAATTTCACTAACACATTGCCAGCCAAGGCACACGTCCTTGATTATGGCTGTGGGCCAGGCACGTCTGCTGCATATTTTGCGAACAAGGGCATGGTCACCCATGCATTTGACGCCTCAAATGAAATGGTAAAATTGGCCAGCCGCCATCCTTTGGTTAAAGTATGGCAAGCAGGATTTCATCAGTTTAACAAAATCGATACCTATGATGGGGTCTGGGCAAGCTTTTCTCTTTTGCATGCACCTCGCAGTGATATGAAGGGCTTGCTGGTCGCAATCCACAAAAGCCTTAAGGTAGGGGGCAAGATTTGCCTCAGTGTAAAACTGGGAAAGGGCGAAGCGCGGGATGCGCTCGGGCGACTTTACACATACTATCAGCAAGAGGAACTTGAAGCATTATTGGGTGCAGCGGGTTTCACATGGCAAAACCATCTCAATGGCAGCAGCAAAGGTTTGGATGGAAAAACTTCAAAATGGATTTCAATTTTTGCGCATGCCTGATTTTTTTGCATATACTGATGGTGCCTGTTCGGGCAACCCGGGCCCTGGTGGATGGGGCGTTTTACTACAAGCCAAAAAACAGAAGGACGTTTTAAAAGAGCGAACTTTGAAAGGTGGCGCGGCGCAAACCACTAATAATCAGATGGAATTGTTGGCAGCAATTCATGCCCTAGAGACACTTGAAAAACCAAGCGAAATTACGATTGTAACAGATAGCAATTACGTCAAAAATGGCATCTCTCTTTGGCTAAAGAACTGGAAAAAAAATGGATGGCGAACGGCTGCAAAAAAGCCAGTTAAAAATGCTGAGCTTTGGCAAAGATTGGACGCAGCCTGCGAACCTCATAGAATCGTTTGGCAATGGGTTAAAGGCCACGCCGGTCATCCTGAGAACGAGCGTGCGGATGCCTTAGCTCGGCAAGGCATGGCGCCATTTAAAGATACTCCGCCATAAACGGCAAAAATCTAACTTATGCATGAGATAAGCTTTTCTTAATTTGCTTTTTGATGTTCTTTGCACTCAAAATTATTTAACTGTGAAATCAGCAAAATCACCTTCACCTTTATCAGACGTAAAACGGATTTTTTTTCCGCTGCGGGAAACTTGCTGACAATTATAACCCAAGTTTCGAGAACCCCAGAATAAATCACGGCAAAAATAGCCGTTTTCCCATTTCCATTGCCCAGTGACGTTTAGCATTGCGGCTCTTCCGTTTATTTTGCCATCTTCGGTTACTTCCAGCCGAATAAGGGGCCGTTTTAGGGTTTTGTCTTTAATCGCCGCGATAAATGCATTTTTGTCTGTAATAACTAGATACTCAGACCATGCGACCGAAGAGACAGCGCTGAAAAGAGCAAAGTAAAAGAAAAATAATACTATACGCATACGCAAAGACCCCAAACCATCCTGCTATGGTTTTAGATATTCCCCTACTGCATTAAGACAACCCAAGAACATCGAACATTGTATATTCACCCGGAGGCTTTCCTTGACCCCACAAGGCTGCTTTTAGCGCCCCTCGGGCAAAAACAGACCGGTCCGTGGCAATATGGCGAAGATGTATGCGTTCACCTGTTGCTGCAAACATCACATCATGTTCGCCAACGATGTCGCCACCGCGCACAGATACAAATCCAATATCGCCGGTCTTTCTGCGTCCAACGATCCCGTTTCGATTAACATCTGTGACATCCTTCAGTGCGACACCGCGACCATCTGCTGCGGCCTCTCCCAGCATCAAGGCTGTGCCCGAAGGGGCATCAACTTTTTGATTATGATGCGCTTCAATAATCTCGATATCAAAATCATCATCCAAGGCTTCTGAAACTAATTTTGTTAATTTCACCAACAAATTAACACCCAGAGACATGTTTCCAGCTCTGATGATTGTGGCATGGCGTGCCGCGCTCGCAATCTTTTCAAAATGTTTGTCGTCCATGCCTGTTGTTCCAATAACGTGCACGATGCGGGCCTGCGCAGCAAGCGCAGCAAATTCCATGGTCGCATCTGGGGATGTAAAGTCGATCACGCAATTGGCTTTAGAAAACGAAGGGAGCGGGTCTTCCTCAACCGTTACACCAATTTCCGCCATCCCCATTGAAAGACCAATATCTTGCCCAAGCCATGGATGCCCTGAGCGTTCAATAGCCCCAACCAAATTCAGTCGGTCGGATTGGGCAACGGTATTTATCAGCATTTGGCCCATCCGGCCAGAAGCGCCTGTAATAACAACTCCAATTGGATCGGGCATAACGCAGAACTCCATTTTACAAGTCTTTTCTGTCTTTACGCCACCAGAGCGGCTTGGCAAAGCCCAATCAAGCGCGTAGAGAAAACTTATGGCAAAGAATAAGTTTTATAACGGCCCAGGTCCATCCCAACGCCAATTACGCGTTGGCGAGCTTATCAGGCGTACTTTATCGGAGGTTTTGGCGCGGGGCGATATACATGACCCGGACTTAAATCGGGTTTCAGTCACAGTAGGTGAAGTCAGCGCCTCCCCAGACCTAAAGGTAGCCACGGCCTATGTTTGCCCCTTGGGTGGGCAAGGCGGCGATAATTTGATTGCATTGCTTGCCAAAAACAAATCCGAAATCCGCCGGGCAATTTCCAAGGAACTAACTTTAAAATTCACACCTGATCTGAGGTTTCGATTGGATGAAACCTTTGACCGCATGGATGAGACACGCCGGCTTTTTTCACAAGACGCGGTGCGTCAAGATTTGGATGATAAATGATCCGTAGCCTCGCGCTATTATTTCTTTTGGCAAGTCCTATATATGCGCTTGAGTGCAAAAATGACCAGTTTGAAGATATTCCTTTCTCGATATGCAGCGCCAATATCAAACAAGATGACCTTAGAATTTTTCTAAAAAATGATAACAATGATGTGTTTGGTTGCTTTCAAACACTGGATACATATCTTCAAAGCCAAGGCTTAACTTTAGACTTTGCAATGAATGGCGGCATGTACCGGCCAGACCTTACCCCAGTGGGGCTCTATATTGAAGATGGCAAGATATTGCGCAAGGCGGTCTCTCAGGCAGGGCCTGGAAATTTTGGGATGTTGCCCAATGGAGTTTTTTGTATCTCAGAACACTCGGTGCAGGTTTTGGAAACCAACGCTTACCTACAAGAAAACCCAAACTGCCTTTTCGCCACTCAATCTGGGCCTATGTTGGTAATCGGTGGAAAATTACACCCAAGATTCCTAGAAAATAGCTCATCTCAGTTTATCAGAAACGGTGTCGGGACATCACAGGAAGGCCAGTGGGCTCACTTTGTTTTAACAAAAAGGCCGATCATATTTCATAAATTTGCAAGGTTATTCAAAGATCATCTGGGGTTGAATTCGGCTTTGTACTTGGATGGGAATGTGTCCCAGATGTATGCACCCTTCATTAACCATGTAGGCCATGGACGATCTTTGGGACCAATTATTGGTGTTGTATCCCCGGCAGCCCACTGATTTGAGCCACCGGGAAAAGCGCAAAGCATCGGCCCTTTAATTTATTGATGTTCCATCAATAATGGATGAACTCGAAGATGCAATTTCGATCCGACGGGGCTTTAGAGCCTCTGGGACTTCTCGCTGAAGATCAATGTTAAGCATACCATTGGCATGACTTGCCGCAGCAACCCTTACATGATCGGCCAAATCAAACTTTCGCTGAAAGCTTCTTGTGGCGATACCTCGATGTAAATAGCTCTTTGCATCTTTGGTCTCAGATTTTTTAGCCGAAACCACCAAAGCGTTTTCTTTTACCTCGACGGTTAGGTCTTTCTCAGAAAAGCCAGCAACTGCAATGGAAATACGATAGGCGTCATCATCTGTTTTTTCGATGTTATAGGGTGGATAAGTTGTGTTTGTACTATCAGTCGACGACACACGGTCTATCAAATCAGCGATTTGATCAAATCCAATGCTCGCACGGTATAGTGGTGTAAAGTCAAAATGTCTCATAGGGCCCTCCATTGAGCGACAAAAGTTAAACCTGTCTTTGTAGACCAGGCAGTGATTTACGAGCCCAATCTTGGCGCTCGCACGAAATACATGGGTAACCAAAAGTACTTTTACAAGATTATTCTGTTGAAGATATTATCAGAAATTTCAATTTAGGCTGTTCTTCTATAAACCACCCTACAACCCATCCTGATTGGCCAAGATATTTTGAAGCCGGTTCAATGACCGTTCAAGCAAGGGGCCAAAAACTAATTTTTCCTGAGCTGTTTGCACCACGGCAGATACAATAGATACAATCATTGGTCCCTGTTCGGAAAAATAGAAAACCGGAGCACCCGAGGCCCCAAAATCCACATCGCAATTCAGTGAAAGTATATCTTCTGTCTGGTCAGAAATATCACAGCTGCTTTGAATTGACGGCGCATTTATCCGGCCTAGCGCATATGAAACAACGGCCACTGACTTTTGATCATTAGGCAGCGCAGCAATTGCAAAAGGCTGAACTGAGTGTTTTTTGATGGGGTGTAAAAGCTTTAGCAAAGCGACATCATTTCTGACGCTCTCGATTTTTGGGGTTTCCGTGGGTTGGAAATCTGGAAAAGTTACTGCCCCACCGATGATCGAGTAGGCTTCAGCGCGTCCATTTCGCCAACCTGCCTGAAATTCTAGATTGTTTAGAGTGAGAAGTTCACCAGAATCAAGGTCATATAGACAATGCGATGCTGTCAGAACTAAATCTGGTGCAATGAGTGTAGCAGTGCAGAACCCTTGCCCATTTTGATAAGAGAGCCTTCCAACAGCCATCCAGCCACGGCCCTGATCCAAGGTTTCCAAACTGGTAAGGTCACTGGTGTCTGCCAGAGATCCGGAAACCCAAAATATTTGCAAAAATAATGCTAGAAAAAATCGCACCAAACCGCCTCCGCAAGCGACGCCTTGCCGCGCGTTAACCCAATGTGTTAATTCCTAGAGCTGTTTGCTTGTTAAAGCAATTTAGGATTTCAAGGTGACGTTTCTAAAGCATTGGCCAAGGCTGGTGGAACCGGTCCACCGCTTGCCCAATCCAAAAGCTCAATGGTATGGACAATCGGCACTGATGCAGCATTGCCAATTTGCATCATACAGCCAAGGTTTCCAGTCGCAATGACGTCGGGCTTTGTTGCTTCCAGTTTTTGTACTTTTCGAGACTGTAAAAGCGTTGAGATTTCTGGTTGAAGAAGATTATATGTGCCCGCTGAACCACAACACAAATGCGAGTCTGCAGGCTCTACAACCTCAAAACCAACTTGTTTTAAAAGCTTTTTAGGCGTGGTTTTAACTTGTTGACCGTGTTGCAGAGAACAGGCCGCATGGTAGGCGACTTTCAAGTCTTGGGTCTTGCATTCGGGCAGCTCTAATTCAGCCAAGAATTCAGTGACATCCTTTGCAATAGAAGAGACCGCTTCAGCGTCTTTTGCCAGCTCGGTATTGCGAAACATATGGCCATAATCTTTGACCGTCGTACCGCAACCACTGGTATTTATGATAATCGCATCCAGTCCTTGATTTTGCATTTCTGAACGCCAGGCTTTAATGTTCTTGGCCGCCGCCGTATGGCTTTCATTGGTTTTGCCCATGTGGTGGGTCAATGCACCACAGCACCCCTGACCCTTTGCGATCACAATTTCGCAACCCAACCGCTGAAATAAACGAATGGTTGCGTCGTTGATATCCGTGTTCAATGCGCGTTGGGCACAGCCAGTCATGAGGGCAACTCTTTTTTTGGTTACCCCACTTGCCTTGAAAGATTGCGGATCATCATTTCGGCTCACTGGCGGTATGTTTTTTGGCGCCAGAGCAATCATCGCGCGCAAACGCTTGCTGGGGATCAATCGCGCAAAAGGACGCGCCAATTTAGCGGCGGCAAGAGCCAGTCGAAACCGTATTGGATAGGGTAAAATTTTAGACAAGGCAAACCGCAACATACGATCAAAAAGAGGTCGTTTATAGTGTTCATTGATGTACGAGCGTGCGTGATCAACTAAATGCATATAGTGCACACCGGAAGGGCATGTTGTCATGCAGGCCAAGCACGACAGACATCTGTCTATGTGTTGAACTGTTTTTTCATCTGGCACCCGCTCGTTTTCAAGCATGTCCTTGATCAAATATATGCGGCCTCTTGGACTGTCTAATTCATCCCCTAACACTTGGTAGGTTGGACAGGTCGCTGTGCAAAATCCGCAGTGTACGCAAGACCTCAAAATAGAATTAGACCGGCTCATGTCTGCGTCATTAAGGCTTTCTGGTTCAAAAAATGTCTGCATATTTACCCCATAAGCCCCGCATTAAGTATGCCCCGCGGATCAAATTTATTGCGAATTTTTTCTGATAAATCTGCAACCAATGGCGATTGGGGCTGAAACTTGGGAATGCTGCCCTTGTTGCCTCGCACCCGGGTCGCATGACCTCCGAACTTTGATAATGGTTGCCGAGGGTTGCTACCTTTAGGTAAAGTCCCCCAAATTAAACCGCCTGACCAGTCATATAGATGCTGATTAAATCCAATGGCTGAAACAATTTTGGGGGCATCTGTTGGTTTGACCGATAACTTCCAAATATCTGCATCTTTATCTGCAAAAACATCTACGTTGCGTATTTCGGACCAGATGCTTTCGCTTTGAGTGGCGTTTGCCACCTGTGTTTCACCAAATTTTTTCAAATAGGCCTGCAACTTTTCGGTACGGTAAAGAACCGACTTATTAAAACCTTCAAACCTTAGGTAAGTTTGATTTTTGCCTGGCGCATGAGCTGCTCCTGATACATCAAAGGGCGAATTCATAGCCGTGGTCAAAGCATCAATGGCAGCTTCATCATCCAAACCCTCTAAAATCAAAGTGGATTGGGTTTCCGCGACCGGTAGAACTTTGAACGCAACCTGCGTGATCACACCTAATGTGCCATGGCTTCCCGCGAGCAACTTAACCAGATCGTATCCGGTGACATTCTTCATCACGCTTCCGCCTGATTTTAGGATATTGCCACTGCCATCCACAAATCTAACCCCAAGCAAAAAATCGCGTGCTGCCCCGACTTGAATGCGCCTCGGCCCGCTTATGTTTGCTGCAAATGCGCCACCAATTGTAGGCGATCCTCCTAAAGCCAGCATCGCTTGGGAATCCATCGGCTCAAATGGCAATCGTTGGCCTTCTTGGCCCAATGTTTCTGCTATTTCCTTTAGGGGTGTTCCTGCTTGAGCGATCATTGTTAATGCCGCTGGCTGGTAGTCAATGATGCCGCTCAGACCTGTTGTTTCAAGAGAGTTGCCGCCGCGTTGGCACACGCCGCGCGTGCCGCCCCCTAGGACGTTTAATCCTTGGTTTGTCTCGCGGATAACCTGCGCCACATCAGCTTCGGTTTTTGGCTGGAAAATATTCATCTGTCTTTTTGCTTAACTAAATGATCCGCTTGCATTTCGCCGCTCTGCTGAGCTGTCCAAGGGAAAGACCTTGGCCGGGTTCAAAAGCCATTGGGGATCAAATACATCTTTAATCTGCATTTGCGCCTCAAGGTCCACAGATTGAAATTGAACAGGCATTAAATCTCTTTTTTCAATGCCAACCCCGTGTTCACCGGTCAGGCAACCGCCGACTTCAACGCAGAGCTTTAAAATCTCTGCCCCAAATGCCTCGCAAGTTTCAAGATCCCCGGGTTTGTTGGCATCGTATAAAATCAAAGGATGTAAGTTCCCGTCCCCTGCATGAAAAACATTGCCGACTTTTAACCCAAATTCTTCGCTTAATTCGTTCATGCGCCGCAGAACATAAGGCAATTGAGTGACAGGAATTGTTCCATCAAGACACATATAGTCGTTCAATTGGCCCATGGCGCCGAACGCCGATTTTCGGCCAAGCCATATTCGAGTTGCTTGATCTTCATCTTTTGCCTCTCGCAATTCGACCGGATCATGCTTGCGCGCAATTTCTGTTATTTTTTCCAATTGCTCGTCAATTTCCGCTTGGCTGCCTTCGACTTCAACGATCAGCAAGGCTTCACAAAGTGGATATCCAGCGTCTGCAAAAGCATCAGTTGCTTTGATACAAAGCCGATCCATAAATTCGATCGCAACAGGAAGAACACCCGCCTTTACAATATCGGCCACACAGGCGCCTGCGGTTTCATTGTTATCAAATCCGATCAACACAGGGCGCGCGCCTTCTGGTTTGGGTAAAATGCGCAGAGTGGCTTCGGTTACGATGCCCAATTGACCCTCTGAGCCACAAATCAGCCCCAATAGATCAAGCCCTTCTGCATCCAGATGCGGGCCGCCAATTTCTATAATGTCCCCTTGCATGGTCACAAATTTGACCCCCAGAAGGTTGTTTGATGTCACACCGTATTTCAAACAATGCGCTCCGCCGGAATTCATTGCGATATTGCCCGCGATGGCACAGGCCAACTGGCTAGACGGGTCAGGTGCATAAAAGAAACCATCCGCCTCAACCGCACCTGTGACGCTTAAATTTGTCCGGCCGGACTGGACCTTGATATAGCGGTCTGGATAATTGGTCTCTAAGACAGCGTTCATACGGGCAACACCCAGTATGACACTGTCTGCTGTGGGCAAGGCACCGCCTGATAATGAAGTGCCCGACCCCCGAGGCACAACGGGCACTTGCATTTCATTACAGATTTTCAAAATAGCTGAAATTTCTTCTGTTGTTCTGGGCAATACAGCGGCTATTGGCGGACAACGATATGCCGAAAGTGCATCACATTCATAGGCTTTGGTCTCAGCTTCATGATCGATCACGGCGTCTCGCGGTAAAACGCTCAGCAACCTTTTGACCAGTTCCGGTTTCCGATTTAACACGTTTTGGTCGGGTGTGGGCATTTCCATGGCAGCTTCCTTATTGGTAATAATTTATAACCAATTTCGCCGAACTGCAAGGATTTTTTGATTTCCAACAACCTTTTTCGTGAAAAATCTCGCTTGAAAAATAAATCCTTTGCTAAGAGGGTTATCTCACCAATTGGAGTGGCAATATAAATGAGCGCAAAACAATTAGATCCTGCCTCGGCTGACTCAATAGCAACAACGGTAATGGCCGCGACCAATACTCGTGGACTTCCACCAGTTGAAAAATGGAACCCGCCGTTTTGCGGTGATCTTGATATGCGCATTGCGCGCGATGGAACATGGTTTTATCTAGGTACGCCCATCGGACGGTTTGAGCTGGTCAGGCTTTTTTCTTCAGTGCTTCGCAAGGATGGAGATAAATATTTTCTCGTTACGCCTGTTGAGAAAGTTGGGATAAAAGTGGATGACGCTCCTTTTGTGGCAGTTGATTTCACTGTTGTAGGAGAGGGCAAAGAGCAAACTCTAAAGTTTGAAACGCAGGTTGGTGATTTTTCAACTGCCAGTGGAGCCAATCCAATCCGGATCGTGCGCGACCCAAAAACTGGGGAGCCGTCACCATATGTCCACATAAGAGCCGGACTTGAAGCTTTGATTGACCGCAAGAGTTTTTATAGGCTCATTGACCTTGGCATCCATGAAGCACATAACCGAGAGCAATGGTTTGGCGTATATTCATCGGGTGAATTTTTTCCCATCATTCCTTCGCGGGAATTGAATGAAGACAGTTCATGAATATTACTCCTATCTCAAATCGTGCTGCCGAGGCATTCATCTAGAAAGTTTGAAACAACATTTACATGGGCACAAAATTCTCATTGTAAAACCGATGCCAGTTTCCCCCCATAATCCCGTTTACCTCGGATTGTGAAAGACCGGTCTGAGCGAGGCCTTCGGCAATGTTCCCAAAATCCCGGTTGTCTTTAAACCAGCTGGGCATCGGGGGAAATCCAGGCGCAGTGGCCGATCCTTCCCCATAATCTATTTCTTTGCTCCAGCGCCCTACCCGCATCCATTCAACAACACTGTCCGGCTGATCCTGACACAAGTCCGATCCTATTCCCAAACTGTGAACACCATATGAATCTGCCGCGCGGGCAATCATTTCGCAAAAGCTTTGTAACGTACAATCTGATTTATCTTTGAGGTGATGCGGATATAGCGAAACACCCAACAAACCTCCCGCATCTGTGACCGCCTTTAAAACCTTATGCCGCTTGTTGCGCAGCGCAGGATGCCAAGCGTGAGGGTTGGCATGGGTGATTGCAATAGGCCGTTCGGAAAGCTCTGCCGCTTCGATGGTTGAGCGATCTGCGGAATGGCTCATATCAACAACAAGGCCCACACGGTTCATTTCTTTTATCACCTGACGGCCCATACGGGTGATACCTGTGTCCTCTTTTTCATAACAGCCGGTGGCCAGCAGCGACTGGTTGTTATAGGTGAGTTGCATGAAACGTGCACCTAAACTATGCACAATTTCCACCAAGCCGATATCATCTTCGATCGGGCTTGGGTTCTGAAAGCCAAAGAAAATAGCAGTCCGGCCGGTTTCTCGCGCACGATCAATATCCTCAGCCCACAGACCCTTCATAATCAGATCAGGGTATTGTTCAAACCAACGGTTCCACTGTTCAAAGTTCAACACCGTTTCGCGAAAGTTTTCGTGATACGAAATCGTAACGTGAACGGCATCCACACCCCCCTGCCGCATCTGGCGGAAAATCTTTTCCGACCAATTTGCATATTGCAGGTTGTCGACGATCATCATGAAGGCTGCCCCGAAAAGATATAAGAGGTTTTCACGGTTGTATAAAACTCGGCCGCATAGCTGCCTTGTTCGCGCGGCCCGTACGAGCTGTCGCCGCGCCCGCCAAACGGCACGTGATAGTCCGTGCCAGCAGTGGGCAGATTAACCATCACACAGCCGGTTTTCGCGTGCTGCCTAAAATGCGTTGCCCGGGCGAGGTCTTTGGTCACAATCCCGGATGTCAGCCCAAAATTTGTATCATTTACAACGTGCAAGGCCTCATCATAGCTGCCCACCTTAATCACAGATGCCAAAGGCGCAAACATTTCTTCGCGGTTTATACGCATGCTATTTGAGCTGCCGATGAACAGCCCGGGCGACATATAAAAGCCGTCTGTCGGCATTTCCAAACGCGCCCCACCGCACGCTAATTCCGCGCCTTCTGATTGCCCAAGAGCAACGTAATCAAGGTTTTCTTGCAACTGCTGGGCGCTGACGACGGGGCCGATTTGAGTGCCGTCTTGCAACGCATGGCCCACCACCATTGCTTTGGCTCCGGCGATCATTTTGTCCACAAAGGCATCATGGATCGCATGGTGCACCACCAGCCGCGATGAGGCGGTACATTTCTGACCTGTGCCGCCATATGCGCCGCCCAGCGCCGCAGAAACCGCTAGATCAAGATCGGCGTCCTCCATCACGGCAAGCGCGTTTTTTGAGCCCATTTCCATCTGCACTTTGGTCAGATTTTGTGCGGCGGACTGCGCAATCCCTTTGCCAACGGCCACTGAGCCGGTAAAAGAAATCGCATTCACTTTAGGGCTATCAACCAAACGCTGGCCAACGACACTTCCAGCCCCCATAACCAGACTAAAGAGACCCTTGGGAATATCCTGACGGGCAATGATTTCAGTGAGCGCAACGGCCGATGCCGGGGTTAGGTTGGCCGGTTTCCACACCACTGCATTGCCGTAAGCCAAGGCGGGGGCAATTTTCCAGGACGCAGTGGCTGTAGGAAAGTTCCAAGGGGAAATTATGGCAACGATACCAACAGGTTCGCGGCGAATATCAACATCAATGCCCGGGCGCACAGATTCAGCATTTTCGCCCATCTGCCGCAGGGTTTGCGCTGCGTAATAGGTAAAAAACTGACCGGCGCGATAGACCTCGCCCTTGCCTTCGGCAAAGGGTTTTCCTTCTTCGCGCGACAGCAATGTGCCAAGCTCTTCGGCGCGCTGCATCATCTCGGTTCCAATGGCGTTTAAAACTGCATATTTGCGTTCAATCCCGTAGCTTGCCCATTCGATTTGGGCCGCTGCTGCCTGATCCAATGTGGCTTCAAGTTGATCGGTTGAGGCCTGCGCATAAAGCCCGACCAGATCGGATAAATCCGACGGGTTTCGGTTTTCAATTTCGCTTTCCCCATCAGCCCAATCTCCAGAGATAAAATTTTTGTGAAGCGTTCCCATCGGGCGTCCTTTTGTTAAATTTTCTTTGCCACCATGCACTGGTGACCCTATGTCGTCAAACCCATATCTTTGGGAATTCTGACTCTATAAACCAGCCAAAAACAGGTGACTGTATCGCGTCGGTATCACGTCATTTTTGCGCAGGTGTGCCAAAAACCGCCGAAATAGACAACAATTGCGCTATTTTAGTTTTTTAGGCTGTGTTTTTTGCGATTAATGCGCGGCGGCCCAATGGGCGCCTTGACCGGCATCAACCACCAGCGGCACATCCAAATGCACAACGGGATCAGCCGCCTCTTGCATCACCGCTTTGGCCGCCGCAACCAACGGATCAACATGATCCTCATCCACCTCAAACAAAAGCTCGTCATGCACCTGCAGCAACATCTTGGCGGGCAGTCCGGCAATTGCCTGCGGCATGCGGATCATCGCGCGGCGAATAATATCGGCTGCAGTGCCTTGGATCGGCGCGTTGATTGCAGCGCGTTTGGCAAATCCGGCAGCGGGGCCTTTGGCATTGATCTCAGGCGTATGAATCACGCGGCCAAACAAGGTTTCAACACGGCTGTTGTCTTTGGCAAATTTCACCGTTGCATCCATATATTCACGTATGCCTGGAAAACGCTCGAAATAGCGGTCGATAAAGCCCTGCGCTTCGCGGCGCGGAATGCGCAGATTGCGGGCCAGTCCAAAGCCGGAAATGCCGTAGATAACACCAAAGTTGATCGCTTTGGCCTGCCGGCGAATATCCGGCGTCATCTGATCCATTGGTACATCAAACATTTCCGATGCGGTCATGGCATGAATATCCTGACCCTCGCGAAAGGCGGCCTTGAGGCTGTCGATCCCCGCCACATGGGCCAGAATACGCAGCTCGATCTGGCTATAGTCAAGACTGACCAGAACCTTTCCCGGCTCGGCAATAAAAGCTTCGCGAATACGCCGGCCATCTTCGGTGCGCACGGGGATGTTTTGCAAATTGGGATCCGTTGACGCCAGGCGGCCAGTATTAGCACCCGCGATCACGTAAGATGTATGCACGCGGCCGGTTTCAGCGTTGATGTGGTCTTGTAGCGCATCGGTATAGGTGGATTTCAGCTTGCTCAGCTGACGCCAGTCCAGCACGCGTTTTGGCAAATCATGGATCGTGGCAAGATCCTCTAAAACATCCGCCCCGGTGGCATAAGCCCCTGTTTTGCCTTTTTTGCCGCCCTCATAACCCAGCTTGTCAAACATGATCTCGCCCAGTTGCTTGGGGCTTCCCACATTGAAACTTTCGCCAGCAAGTTCATGTATATCGGCCTCAAGCCCGGCCATTTTCTGGGCAAAGGCGTTGGACATACGTGACAGCGTATCGCGGTCAACTTTAATTCCGGCCATTTCCATTTCAGCAAAGACCGGCACCAAAGGCCGCTCAAGCGTTTCATAGACCCGGGTTACGCGGCTTTGATGCAGGCGCGGCTTAAGGGTTTGCCACAGCCGCAGGGTGATATCGGCATCCTCGGCCGCATAGGGTACAGCCTCTTCGATGCTCACCCGATCAAAAGTGATTGCAGATTTGCCTGATCCAAGCAGCGGTTTGATCGGGATCGGGCTGTGATCCAGATAGCGCTCGGACAGCGCATCCATCCCGTGGCCGTGCAGCCCGCCATGCAGCGCATAAGACAGCAGCATAGTGTCATCGATGGGATCAATGCGAATGCCGTGGCGGGCAAATATTTTCGCATCATATTTCATATTCTGACCGATTTTCAGAATCGATGGGCTTTCAAGAAAAGGCTTAAGCGCATCCAGCACCGCATCCATAGGCAATTGCCCTTCAGCCAGCTTTAAGGACCCGAATAAATCATCCGCTGCGCCCTCTTTATGGGTTAGCGGAATATAGCAGGCACTGCCGGCCTCCACACAAAGCGATATGCCCACCAGTTCGGCGCGCATTTCATTCAGCGAAGTGGTTTCTGTATCCACAGCCACAGTGCCGCGTTCATGAATATGATCAATCCATTTTTGCAAAGCATCCAGATCGCGGATGCACTCGTAAGCACTGGGATCAAAGGCGACCTTTTCAGGTTGGCTCACCCCGTCATCCGCCGCAGCTGTCTGCTCGGCAATAACCGGCGCTTCGACACCCAGCTTATCGGCAATCCGCTTGGTCAGGGTGCGAAATTCCATATCCCCAAGAAAGCCAAGCAAAACCTCTGGATCAGGATCGCGCACTTCCAGATCATCAATCGAAAAGGCAAGCGGCGTTGCACAGTCAAGCTGTACCAGCTGTTTAGAGAGCCGGATTTGATCGGCATTGGTCATGAGGCTTTCGCGGCGCTTGGGCTGTTTGATTTCACCGGCCCGTTCCAGAAGGCTATCAAGATCGCCATATTCATTGATCAAAAGGGCAGCGGTTTTCACCCCGATGCCCGGCGCACCGGGGACATTGTCGACACTGTCGCCCGCCAGCGCTTGCACATCCACAACGCTTTCCGGAAAGACACCAAATTTTTCATGGACCCCGTCGCGGTCAATGCGGCGGCTTTTCATCGCGTCATACATTTCAACGCCGCCGCCCACCAGTTGCATCAGGTCTTTGTCGGAACTTAGAATAGTCACCCTGCCGCCCGCATCACGGGCCTGCACCGCAAGCGTGGCGATGATGTCATCTGCCTCATAGCCTTCCATTTCTTCGCAGGCGATATTAAAGGCGCGGGTGGCATCGCGGGTCAGCGGCATCTGCGGGCGCAGATCTTCGGGCATCTCATCGCGGTTGGCTTTGTACTGGTCATAAAGATCGTTGCGAAAGGTATGGCTGCCCTTGTCAAATATCACTGCAACATGGGTGGGCGCATCGGGCCCGGTATTGGTTTCCACATAGCGCTGCAGCATATTGCAAAAACCGCTAACCGCCCCGATGGGAAGCCCGTCGGATTTGCGGGTCAGCGGCGGCAATGCGTGATAAGCGCGAAAGATAAATGCCGAGCCGTCGATCAAGTGCAGGTGGTGACCTTTGCCAAAATTCATTTCGCGGTGTCCTTGATCAAATTGCTACACCTGAATTTCTACATCAGCCTAAAGCTCTTGGCCATTGCCTTTGTGCAGGAAGCTGGCGCAAAATCGCTGGTCTGACTGTCGGTAAAGATGTTAGAAACCGGCGTCAGCTTTCATCGGCAAAATCTCGGTGGATCATTTTACAATCACAATACGGGCATTCCACCCACCCTTGGTCAGTGGGGATTTGCAACCAAACACGAGGATGCCCAAGCGCGCCCTCGCCGCCGTCACATGCCACACGATAGCTATCAACAATCTTGGTCTGAGGTGCCGGAGTTGTCATCGACCCATTCCCTTTTGGCTGTCTGTGCTTTACCTGTCTTATGAGCGATTAGCGAACAAGGGGCAAGAGCGTGTTACAGCAAACCGCTATCGAAATTCGGGGGGTTCACAAAACCTATGCCCAGCGCCGCGGCAACCAGACACGCCCGGCGCTTAACGGCATTGATTTAACAATTCCCGCCGGTTCGGTGTTCGGGCTTTTGGGCCCTAACGGGGCCGGCAAATCAACCTTGATCAATATTCTGGCTGGACTGGTCAACAAAAGCGCTGGGTCAGTGAAAATTTGGGGCTTTGATCAGGACAGCAACCCGCGCCAAGCGCGCGCGGCCATCGGGGTAATGCCGCAAGAGCTTAACCTTGATCCGTTTTTTACGCCGCGCCGTGCGCTTGAAGTACAGGCAGGGCTTTATGGGGTACCAGCCAGTGAGCGACGCAGTGACGAAATCCTTGAAATGGTTGGGCTCAGCGAGCAGGCTGAGGCTTATGCGCGCACTCTTTCTGGCGGCATGCGCCGCCGCCTGCTACTGGCCAAGGCTTTGGTTCACACTCCGCCGATTTTGGTGCTTGATGAGCCTACAGCCGGGGTGGACATCGAATTGCGCCAAATGCTGTGGCAAAACATCCGCCGGCTTAACCGCGATCATGGGATGACGATAATCTTGACCACGCATTACCTCGAAGAAGCCGAGCAAATGTGCGACGAGATCGCAATCCTGAACAAAGGTCAGATCGTGGCGCAAGACAGCACGAAAAACTTGCTGGGATATCTGGATACAAAAACGCTTGTTATTCAGCCGATCAATCCCATAGGCGCGCTGCCCCAACACCGCGATACTTCGGTTAGCCTCCGGCCGGATGGGACATTGGTGATCAGCTACCGCTCGGCACAAATCAGCGCCGAAGAGGTTCTAAAATCTGTCCGCGATGCCGGAATTGCCATCCGTGATGTCCGAACCGAACAATCAGATCTTGAAGATGTCTTTTTGGCTCTGACCTCTGCACAAGCAAACAGTGACAGTTCAAGCGAGAAGATCAGCAAGCCCTAGTATGGCCTGCTCTGCAAATTATGAACTAGGTTGGGACAGCATTCTCCCCAAATGACGCCCAGCCAAAACATGCACATGTAAATGCGGCACATCCTGCAACCCGTCCGGCCCTGTGTTCGCTATAAGGCGAAAGCCGCCGCCGCCTGCGCTGGGTCGCACACCCGAAAGTTCACAAACCTTGCCAATAGCGCGGGTGAAATCAACAATTTCAGCCTCTGAAGCTTCTAAGGCAAAGTGATCATAACTGACATAAGGCCCTTTGGGAATTACCAGAACGTGCAGGGGCGCGCCGGGTTGAATATCTTCGAACGCCAGCGAATGCTCTGTTTCCAGAACGGTTTTATTGGGTATTTCGCCGCGTAGGATTTTGGCAAAAACATTATCTGTATCATAGGTATAGCTCATTTCGGTCCTCAATCTGAAAAGATCCACTTTTGCTTTATAATGCGGGCTGCTTCCGACTGGTCAAGATCACAAAATGCCATCAATTGCCCGGTATTGTCATCATCCCGCCCGGCTTGTGCAACGACAAATCTATTTTCAAAGTTAGATTGCCTTATTGCCTCGCTTTCCTGGCGAATTTGGTTGCGAATACTCGGCAGAACCCGGTCGGTTGATTTATTTTCGGCGATCCCTTTTACCAGCCCTATCCGCTGGGCATGGCCCAGAAGATATTGATCATCAAGCAAGCAGTTGATTTCAAGAATTCGGGTTTCAACTGGATCCGACTGAAAATCTCTTAACGATTCTATTTCACTGGGATCAAGACAGATCATCATTCGATCACTTTTAAAATGCCCAAAAAGCAAACGCATCAACAAACGGTGGTGACGATTTTTCTTGTTCTGGTTGGACAGAATTCCCCCTAGGAAAGGAAGACTTTCGGGGTCTTCGCCTAAAAGATAACCCAAAGCTGGGATCTCTAACTGGGTTTGCAAAATATCCATAAGGCGCTTAGCATCATGCCATTTTTTGCAGACAATAATGAAAAGTGTCCGGCCATGCCCTATCTGACTTTCTTTTTCCCAAATACGAGGCGCAAACCGTTGCCCTTTTCGCCCCGCTTGGGTCAGGAAAAGATATAACTTTCTTCCATCGTCAGTAATTTCGAAATTGGTTTTATCACTCGCATAAAGCTGTCCAAGCTGCTCTTTTAGGTCGGCGGCCCCTGGACTTATCTTACGCGCAAAAAGGAAATCTTGGGCTACCAAAAAGTCATAATGATTATTATAAAATGAGGCCGGCATACCGTAATCAGAAAACACCAAAAAAGTCAGAGTACGCGAGTCTATCTCAACCGCGGGGATCAGATGGCCAACAATAGTTTGAAAATAGGTTTCATCAGGGATCCATGTCGTGCGGAAAAAACGTAACACGTCTTTTCGGGTTTTGGTGAATTCCAAAATGGCCTCGATGGTACGGCGGCGCAAACACCACCATTGGCTGCCGATTTGAATTTTCAAATCGCGAGGTATCTGCCGCGATAACCCCAAGCGTTTTTGCCAATTTAATGATTTATAAAATAACCACTTTCGCGCACGTTCATTGAAAAAATGACGATAGATTAACCGATCCTTTTTCATACCGGTTTTGATCCAGTCACTTTCAAAAAAGTCAAAACTCTCGATATAATCCACATCCCGATCATCTAGGAATTGGTGGGCATATCCGGCAGATTTTATCGCCATGCAATCACCGGACAACATATAAAAATGCGAGGCCATCGGAAAAGCGTCACTGGCTGTTTGTATTGCGTTGAGTGTCGCTTGAACAAGCGACCATTCTCCCCACCCGCATTTGAGTCGCTTTTTCGCAAAAGTGACATTTTTGTTGTCTGCAAGGGAACGCCGAATTTGTTGATAGTCATTCAAACGGGCGCTTGCATCAAAGTGAATTGCAATATAGTCACCCACAGCCGTCAATTGCTGTGCCTGATCAATAATGGCCTGTGGATTTTTATGGCACAGTAATATAAAAGCTATTTTTGCCAATTATAGTTTACCTATCTTTAAGAAACATTATAAAGAAATTCGGTTATTTGGCACAGGTGCCGCATTAGTATTTTAAATTAATTTAAAGCGAGTTTCGATAAATTTGAACATAGTTAAGTTTATCGGCCGCAGCAAGGTAAGGTTGATTTGGGTTTCCCAGGAACATGGATGACAGAAAGTGAAAGCGTGGTTTACCGCGTTGTTCCAAAATGTGCGTGCTCGACAATCGGGCAGATTATGTATTTTTCAGATCACGGCAGCTTCTATGAAGGAGATATCCATGATGCGGAAGGCGGCATTCACAAATGGGCCATAGAGGCAAGTCAGGAAAAAATTACCGAAAATGTTTTGTCCCCAAAGACCTATACATTTACCTGTGTGCGTAATCCCTATACGCGCATTCTATCCTCGTTTTTCGACAAAATTTGCGGCATCCAGCGCAATGGAAACCGATATCGCGGAAACTTGGTGCCTTTGGTTATTTAAAAATATGGCGTCGAAGTCGGTGGTCCGGATGGTCAGCAGGATTTTTATCAGATCAAATCCTTTCGCAGGTTTTTATTGTTTGTCCGCGATACCATTCGCTGGCGCAAACCGATGGATCCGGATATCCACTGGTCTGCAATGTCGGGTCACGTGGCAACATTAGTAACGAATGGCGGGCGCTACGATAAAATTTTCTGGACTGAAAAATTTAATGAAGGCATGTCTGAGGTTCTAGATGCCACCCCCAAGGCCAATAAAGTGAAAATTGCCGACATCCCTCGCTTTAACGAATCGGCGATCCACGGGCCTGAAAGGGCACATCCCGTCGAAGATTACTTTGATGATCTTTCAATGCATTTAATGTATTAAATTTACCACAAGGATTTTCGGTTGTTTAAATATGATTTTGAAAACCCGGGTAATAAAATGCCCATCGGCGAGATTGATCTCAACGAAGTTCATGCCAAGCTTGGGCCAAAGTGATCAAATAGAGCTAAAGCAAGCCGCGTTGGATAAATAATTCCTTTACGTCCTGATCGGGCCTTGGGCCAATATGACTAATTACTTCGGCGGCGGCAACGCTGCCCATTTTGCAGCAGATTTCGGTATCGTATCCACTCAAAAGACCATAAAGAAAGCCTGCTGCAAACTGATCGCCCGCACCGGTGGCATCAACAGGAACCACTGGCGTGACAGTCACATTAATGCGTTTCCCACTATGGATGACGCTAACCCCATCACTTGCCCGAGTGCAAACCACCAGATCACACATCGCAGCGGTTTTACCCAATGCCTCTTCTAAATCATCTGTTTCAAACAGCGATTTTACCTCGGCCTCGTTGCCAATCACATAATCAAGCTCATTGGCAATGAGACTTAAGAAATCCGACCGGTGCCGCTCGACACAGAACGGATCAGAGATGGAAACCCCGGACGTGCCGCCAGCGGCGCGGCAGCTTCTGGACAAATGGATAAAGGCATCTTTGCCCTTGTCTTTGTCAAAAAGATAGCCCTCTAAAAAGACTGTTTCGGCCTCTGCGGCGGCTTGCGCCGTTATATCGTCGGGGCCCAGCTCGGCAGATATGCCCAAATAGGTATTCATCGAGCGTTCCCCATCTGCCGAGACAAAAATCATTGACCGTGAGGTGGGCAATTCGCCGTCAGCAATCGGTGGATTTAAAAAATCGGTGCCGTCTTTAATCATCGTATCGGCGTAAAACTGTCCCAAGGCATCATCATTCACACGGCCGATAAACCCGGTGCGCAGGCCCAGCGC
>CBFHXE010000024.1:0-29898 GCA_965659715.1 uncultured Paracoccaceae bacterium
GTCTGGAATTCGGGATTGGTTCGGGGGCGTATCAGCGTGAATTCGACCGGATGCGCCCGGGTTTAAAACAATCTGATGCATGGCAATACATGCAAGAGATGCTGCCGATCGTGCGGGCGCTTTGGCAGGGCGATGTTGAACATGACGGACAGTTCTGGAAATTTCCTACATCGACCTCCTGTCCCAAGCCGCTGCAAAGTGAAGTGCCGGTCTGGGTTGCGGCGCGCTCACCGATCACGTTTGATTATGCGCTTCGTGAAAAATGCAATGTCATGAGCTGGCCCCTCACCCGGCCGTTTTCAGAGGCCGAGCTTTATAAAAAGCAGCTCGATGAGGCGGTTCAGAAAGCCGATAATGGGTTTAGACCAACCTTCGCCATGATGCGCCATGCTGCTGTCTATACGAATAATAATGATCGCGATGAAGCGATATCAGCTATTCAAGGGGTCCTTGGGCAGTTTGAAAATCTATTTCGCAATATGGATGATGTGCTCAACGGATTTCCAAAAAAAGTATCTCTTGAAGATCTGGAAGGGCGCGAACAATACAATCCGCAAATGTTGGAAGAAAATCTTCTTTTTGGATCACCTGACACGGTGATTGAAAAGCTCAAACGATATGAGGCTTTAGGTGTGGATGAATTTATTTTCTACGCAAGCATGGGAATGGACATAGAGGCCCAAAAGCGCTCTTTGCAGCTTTTCTGTGATGAAGTCGTTCCCGCATTTCAATAAGGATGAAAACCATGACAGATGGTGTTGAAGTAAAACGCGATGGCCATATCCTAGAGGTCAGGCTGGCACGCGGAAAAGTCAATGCAATAGATGTGCCCACATCGCAGGCCCTCGCGGCCGCCTTTGCCGAGTTTCGTGACGATAAAGACCTTCGCGTTGCGATCCTCACCGGCGGTGGGGATAAAATATTCTCTGCAGGTTGGGACCTTAAAGCGCTTAATGATGGCGAGATGCAGCTCGATAACTGGTGGGAAACTGATGACTACGGCGAAGGTGGATTTACCGGTCTTACGGAAAACTGGAGCCTGAACAAACCGGTGATCGCCGCAATCAACGGGTTGGCCATTGGCGGCGGTTTTGAAATGGCCATGGGGTGTGATTTGCTAATCGCCGCGGATCATGTTGAGTTTGGCTTGCCCGAAATGCCTTTGGGCATTGTGCCCGATGCGGGTGCATTGCAGCGCCTGCCGCGCCGTATTCCGCATAACATCGCAATGGAAATGCTGCTTTTGGGGCGGCGCATGAGCGCAGATGAGGCGGCGCATTACGGTTTGGTCAACAAGGTTGTTCCCAAAGAAAAGCTGATGGAGGCCGCCTATGAATGGGCCGCTTCTATTGCGTGGTCGGCGCCGCTTGCAATGCAAAGCGTGAAAGAAGTGTTGCGTACAATTGAATGCGTGCCGCTTGAGCAAGCCTTTCATAAAATGCGCACTGACCCAATGCCGACCTATCGCAAAATGCTCAAATCTGATGACGCTGCCGAAGGTGTGGCGGCTTTTGTTGAAAAACGAGAACCGAACTTCAAGGGGGAATGATGGGGTACATAGCGCCTGAAAAAGTGTCCCGCGTTGCATCCATTGGCGGCGGACCAATCGGTGGGGGGTGGGCGGCCCATTTTTTGGCACGCGGATATGATGTGAACCTTTATCTGCACGATACTTCAGAAGAGCCCGCGTTTCAGACAATATTGGAAACCGCATGGAAAAGCCTTTCCGCGCTCGGCTTGCATCCCGCAGCCTCTCTTGATCGCTTGCGGATCGTCACAAATCTAAAAGATGCGTTGGACGGCGCTGAATTTATTCAAGAAAGCGCGCCGGAAAACCTTGGGCTGAAACAAAAGCTCTACCAAGAGCTTGGCACGCTGGTTTCCGAAGATATCGTGATCGGCTCATCAACCTCGGGTCTGACCATGACCGACATACAAGCCAAATGCCCAACCCCGCAAAGATGTATTATCGGGCATCCGTTTAACCCGCCGTATTTGCTACCTCTTGTGGAAATCGTGGGCGGTGATCAAACCGAACCTGAAGCGGTTCAATGGGCCAGCGCATTTTATGAGATCGCCGGAAAATCGTCCTTGGTGATGAAAAAGGAAATCCCCGGATTTGTGGCCACGCGGCTGCAAGAAGCGCTTTGGCGCGAGGCTTTGCATATGGTTGCAAACGGCGAAGCATCGCCTGCCGATATCGACAATGCCCTCATGAATGGTCCCGCGCCGCGCATGGCGGTTCAGGGCCAGTGCATGGCCTTTCATGTGGCCTGCGGCGAAGGCGGTATGGCCACCAATCTTGATCAGTTTGGCCCGGCGCTGAAATTGCCGTGGACACGGCTAGAGGCACCCGAACTCACACAAGAGTTGCGCGACAGGATGGTTGACGGATGCAATGAGATCGCAGGGGATCAGCGGTTTGAGGACATGGCGGCAAAGCGCGACGAACAGATCGTTGCAGTTCTACGCGCCATTCGAGACAGCGGCTAAAGCGCTTTTTGGTTTTCCAGTTTCGCCTTGTGCTGTGCATTCAGCGTTTCAAGGAAGCCTCCTAATGTGCCGGGCCAGTGTGGTGCGGCGTCCTTTTCGGGCCAGGCTTGCCGATTGGCGCTTGGTCTGCGGCCAAAGCATTTTTTGAAGGCTTGGGCAAAGTGCGAAAGCGAATTAAAGCCCGAGGCAGTTGCAATTTCCCGCACGCCCAAATCGGTTGAAATGAGCAGCACCCGGGCGTGCTGCAACCGAAGCAACAATCCAAACTGCACGATGCTGCAGCCCACCGATTTGTTGAATTGCCGTTCCAATTGCCGCTGCGAAAGCCCCACCTGCCGTGCAATCTCTGGCACGCTGAGTGGGTCCGAGATATTTGCCTCAATAATTTCAATCGCGGCTCTGACGTCCGGGCCAAGCCGCTCTAGGCCGCGGCCAAGGCTTTTTCTTTGCGGGTCTTTGCCCGATCGAACCGGATGATGCATGACTTGGTTTGAAATTTCTCCGGCCAAGGCTTCGCCGTGATGATCCCTGATGACCTTGAGCATTAAATCAATCCCCGCTGTTGAGCCAGAGCAACAGGTGATTTGCCCGGCTTCGGTAAAAAGCTGCTCTGCGATATCTATGTCGGGAAATTGTTCTTGAAAGCCCGCGATATAGGACCAATGGGTTGTGGCTTTGCGGTTGTTCAGAAGCCCAGCCCGCGCCAGCAAATAAGCCCCTTGTTCAACCGAGTAAATTTTCACGCCCAAGCGGGCCTGAACCCGTATCCATGAAAACAGCTTTTTGTTGGCATAGCGCTCTGCCCCCCAGCTGCCGACCACAAAAAGCATGTCGTTGCGATCTAGCCGCTCTGGAGGTGGCGCACATTCAACGGACATATTGTTGCTGGCGGCGATAGAGGCGCCATCAAAGGAAATATGGTGCACAGCATAAAGCGGTGCAGGCGAGAGGTAATTGGCAATGCGCGGCGCTTCCACAATATTCATCAGCGAATACATGTTGAACCGCGGCAGCAGCAGACAAAATATGTTTTGTGTCATGACCCCTCTACGCTATTTTGTGTCTAAATAAGTTTCTCGAAACATGCCACGGACACTAAATTTCGACAAGTAAAGATCAAAAGATGGCGAAAAACCGACAACTCGGATTCGCCTTGGCTTCAAGATGGTGATCGAAACAAGGGAGGTTTTTGACCATGAATTACGATGTCATTGTGACCTGTGCTGTCACAGGTGCCGGAGATACCACAGGCAAAAGCCCCCATGTTCCGTTAACGCCAAAAGAGGTTGCCGATGCTGCGATCGAAGCCGCAAAAGCAGGTGCAGCGATTGCGCATATCCACGTGCGCGACCCGCAAACGGGTCAAGGATCGAGGGATCCAAAGTTGTTCAAAGAAGTGGTTGACCGTGTCCGCGATAGCGGCACGGACGTTGTCATTAACCTAACAGCTGGCATGGGCGGCGACTGGGTACCGTCAGAAGATGATCCCTCTATGCCCGGACCCGGGACCGATATGATTTCGGCAGAAGAGCGGCTGACCCATGTGTATGAATGCCAGCCTGAAATATGTTCTCTCGATTGTGGAACGTTGAATTTTGGCAATGGAAACGAGATTTACATATCAACACCGCCGATGTTACGGCAAATGGCTGCGCTGACCAAAGAATGGGGTGTGAAACCTGAGCTAGAGGTGTTTGAGTTGGGGCATATCCGCTTTGCCACGCAAATGATTGCAGAAGGTTTAATCGCAGAGCCGCCGATGTTTCAGATATGCCTTGGTATTCCTTGGGGCGCAGATCAAAGCGTCGATACGATGAAAGTGATGAAAGATCATCTGCCATCGGGTGCAAGCTGGGCGGGGTTTGGCATTTCGCGCATGCAAATGCCAATGGCCGCCACAGCTGTGGCCATGGGCGGAAATGTGCGGGTGGGGCTTGAGGATAATATTTATCTTGATCGGGGGGTTTTGGCCACCAATGGTCAATTGGTGACCCGGGCCGTAGAAATTCTTGAAAGAATGGGCGCGCGCGCGCTGACACCGCAAGAGGCCCGCAATAAACTGAAATTAAGAGGCGCCGATGAATAGGTGCCTTAGGTACAGCGATCGCTGAGCACAGGAAGAAAAATGACCTCTGAACATTCGCATGAAAACGAGTTGTTACTTAAAACTGTCCAATCTTTTCTAGAGGCGGAAATTTACCCGCATGAAGACGAGGTGGACCGCACCGGTGAGGTGCCGATTGAGCTTGGCCGCCAAATAGAGGCGCGCTCGAAAGAGGTGGGTCTTTTTGCATCCAACCTGCCCGAAGCGGTTGGCGGCGGTGGATTGGATTATAAAGCCATGTCGCTGGTGGAACGCGAATACGGAAAAACCACGCATGCTTTGCACTCATGGATTGCGCGTCCCACGGAAATCTTATTGGCGTGCAAAGGCGATCAGATCGCACGCTACCTTGATCCTTGTGTGGTGGGCGAAAAACGTGAGCTATTTGCCCTGACAGAGCCGGAAGCAGGCTCGGATGTCATGGGTATGAAAACCAATGCCAAAAAAGACGGGGAGGATTGGATATTAAACGGCTCAAAGCATTTCATTTCCGGACCCGTGATGCCGGATTTTGCCATTGTCTTTGCGGCAACTGGCATAGATGAAACATCCCGCGGTCCGCGCAAACGCGTGACGGCTTTCCTTGTGGATGTCGGCTTGCCGGGGTTTGAGTGCAAAGAAGGCCATAAATGCGTCAGTTACCGCGGATATAAAACCTTTCAGCTGAGCTTTGATAATGTGCGCCTTGGACCAGATCAGATTTTGGGCGAAGAAGGGCGTGGGCTTGAGCTTTCGGGCAAATGGCTGGGGATGGGCCGCATTTGGGTCGGCGCATCGTGTTGCGGCAAGGTTGAGCGCATGATGGATATGGCCACAGATTGGGCCGCAACCCGTAAACAGTTTGGCAAACCCATTGGCCAGTTTCAGGCAACTGGGTTTCGTCTGGCCGATATGGCCATTGGCTTGCGCACAGCAGACCTGCTTGTGGCCGATGCGGTGCGCCGCGCCGATGAGGGCCGCATGGAAGACCGTGATGCGGCCATGGTCAAAGTCTATTGCTCAGAGCTGCTGAACAATGTTGCGGATGACACTGTGCAGATATTCGGCGGTATGGGACTTATGGAAGAGCTGCCCATTCAGCGGCTTTGGCGCGACAGCCGGTTAGAGCGCATTTGGGATGGCACTTCCGAAATTCAAAGACATATTGTGACGCGGTCGATCCTAAGGCCTCTGGGGGCATGACCCCGAAGCAACGGCAAAACTTTGATCGGCTTTTGTCACCACGCCATATTGCATTTATTGGTGGCCAAGACGCACTCATTGCCATTGGAGAAGCACGCAGGCGCGGATTTTCTGGTGAATACTGGCCGGTCAATCCGCGACGCGAACATTTGGGCGGTCTCGCCTGCTTTTCAGAAATAGGCGATCTGCCAGAAGCGCCGGATGCGGTGTTTCTAGCCATTCCTGCGCCTGCAGCTGTAGCTGCAATCAACACTTTGCGAGACATGGGCGCCGGCGGTATTGCCTGTTACACAGCAGGCTTCAAAGAAGCTGGGCCTGATGGTCAAAAGCTTGAGCAAGACTTGCTAGAAGCCGTCGGTGATATGGCTTTGATCGGGCCCAATTGCTACGGCATTATCAACTATCTCGACAATAGCGCCCTCTGGCCATTTGCCCATGGTGGCAGCTGCCCCGGATATGGGGCGGCGATCATCACCCAAAGCGGTATGCTGTCGTCGGATATATCAATGAGCCAGCGCTCGCTGCCGCTTACCCACATGGTTTCGGCGGGTAATCAGGCAGTTTTGGGGATAGAGGATTTCATTGATATCCTATGTGAAAATCCTGCCACCAAGGCCATCGGGCTTCATATCGAGGGCCTTTCAGATATACCAAAGTTCGAAAAAGCAGCGCTAAAAGCACTGGCCCATAACACACCAATAGTGGCCCTCAAGACGGGTAAGTCGGAAATTGGCAGCGCACTGACAGTTAGCCATACAGGATCTTTGTCTGGCTCTAACGCCCTCTATGAGGCGCTTTTCGAGCGTGTAGGGATTATCAGTGTCACCAATCCTGCGCAGCTTCTGGAAACGCTAAAATATCTTTGCGTCGTCGAGCCTCCGAAAGGTATAAATATTGCCGGTTTCACCTGCTCGGGCGGCGGCGCAACGATGCTTGCCGATTACGGTGAAGAGATCGGGCTTGAATTCCCACGGTTTGACAGGGCCGCAACACAACTCCTTGAGCAGCAGCTACCGCCGATCGCAACGGTGTCAAACCCCTTGGATTATACCACCCCGATTTGGGGCCAGCCTGAATTCACCGAACCGGTCTTTCGTGCAGCACTTGAGCATAATGATGTTCAAGCGGCTGTTTTGGTGCAGGATTATCCGGCACAGGGGATTGATGAGAGCAAGATTTTTTATCAAAATGACGCGCTTGCCTTTGCCAAGGCAGCCAAGACCCTTGGTATTCCGGCCGCCATATGCGCCACAATCCCAGAGAATTTAGACATCGAAACACGTACATTTCTGATCGCGCAAGGCGTTGCGCCGATGCAAGGGATACACGAAACACTTAACGCCGTTTCTGCCGCAGCTTGGTGGCGTGCGCGATGCAATCAACTTCGTAAAAACCCAAATGACCCTCTGCGGTCCTCCCTGCCTTTCGATGACATGTCGCCAATGGACGAAATAGAAGGCAAGGCCATTGTAAAGCGCTTTGGGTTGGACGTTCCAAAAGGCACCGTAACAGATTTTATCGCGCTTACGTCGACAGCCGAGGATATTGGCTATCCGGTGGCGCTTAAAATGATGGGCCCTGGATTGGAGCATAAAACAGAAGCCGGAGCCGTGGCGGTTAATCTTGTATCCAAAGACGCCTTGGTCGCGGCAGCGAATAGAATGATAAAATCTGTTCGTCAGTATGACCCAGACCGTTTGACAGATCAGTTTCTGGTCGAAGCCATGGCGGATACACCCCTAGCGGAACTTGTCATTGCAATAAGACAGGATCCACAATTTTCCTGGGTACTCACGATTGGCAGCGGTGGTGTGTTTGTGGAATTAATGAATGATGTAAAACATTTACTGCTGCCAACCACTGCAGAAGCTATTGAACGCGCGCTTCGTCGTCTCAAGATTGGCAAACTGCTTTGTGGGTTTCGCGGTGCCAAGCCTGCTGACCTAAAGACATTGTCCACTCAAATCCTGCAGCTGTGTCACAAAATACAAACATCAGCCCCGCACATCGCAGAGTTAGAGATAAACCCGTTGTTTGTTTACAGTGATAAAATCACGGCCGTTGATGTATTGGGCCAGAAACGAAAGATGTCTTAATCGGGGAAAGAAGCGCGGCGGGTTTTCTGGCTGTATTTCGTATCGAGGTATCAGGTAGTCGAATTTCCCATCGCACATGCACTATTGGATTTGTTTTGGGCAGTTTGGGTACAGGTCTTTTTTGCACTTGATCATAGGATCATAGCACCTTAAATAGCGTTTCGACGTTGGGATGTAGCCAAGTGGTAAGGCAACTGTTTTTGGTACAGTGTACCGTAGGTTCGAATCCTACCATCCCAGCCACTTCCCTTATCCCAGCGCTGCATCTCGTGATTGGCTTAATCATCCCATCTTACAATTGGGTATTGTCTGTTTTCATTGATTCTATGATTCGAGTGTCTTTGAGTGCGAAACCCTGGTTTCTTTAAGCTCTCAGTTGCCCTTGGCGGCTTATGATCTTACGTCACGCCTCATGATTTGTGTTTTGCAGGCTTGATACCAGATCTTTGTATGGTAGCCTCAAGACCATATAATTCTAGTCTTTAGTTATTCCAAAATCTTGAAGAGTAACGTGCTAGCTGTTTGTGACAGGGCAAGCCTCGCGCGACGGGATGACTGGATTTTTGTTAGATAACTGTATTCTTCAGCACGGTTTGCCATCGACGATATCCATTCCATACCTGCCGAAGCAAACAGGGAGTAAAATATGAGCTATGATTTTGTAATCGTGGGGGGTGGTTCGGCGGGGTCAACTATGGCATCGCATCTTACCGAGGATCCGAATGTAAGCGTCTGCCTCTTAGAGGCGGGAGGCGACGGAAACGGTATACTTGTGAGGGCACCCGCAGGGGTGGTTGCGATGCTTCCTGGGCGCCCCAAGATTAACAACTGGGCCTTTAACACTGAACCACAACCGGGTTTGAATGGCCGCCGCGGCTATCAACCGCGCGGAAAAGCGCTGGGCGGCTCTTCTGCGATCAACGCCATGCTTTATGTCCGCGGCCAAAAGGAAGACTATAATACCTGGGCCAATCTTGGCAACGAAGGTTGGGATTGGGCCAGCGTGCTACCCTATTTCAAAAAGGCCGAGAATAATGTGCGCGGCGCTGATGCCGCGCATGGTGACAGCGGGCCATTACAGATATCTGACCAGAAAGCGCCTCGGCCAATTTCCAAGGCCTATATCCAAGCTTGCACCCAGACACAGCTCCACAAAAATGAAGATTTCAACACCGGTGATAACGAAGGGGCAGGCTATTGGCAGACCACCATTCATCACAGTCCGGAAAAGAACGGCGAGCGCTGCTCAACGGCGGCGGGATATCTGTTCCCTGTGATGGACCAGCGGCCCAACCTGACCGTTATCACCAAGGCGCATGCAACCCGGATCATCTTTGATGGCAAACGCGCAGTAGGTGTCGCCTGTCGTCGGGGCAAGCAAAACATGGACGTGCGCGCCAACAAAGAAGTTATCCTTTGCGGCGGGGCTTTTCAGTCGCCGCAGTTGTTGCAGCTCTCTGGGGTGGGGAGGTCTGAAGATATCACGCCGCACGGCATAAAGATGGTGCATGAATTGCCCGGTGTCGGGCAGAACCTGCAAGACCACCTTGATTTCATCATAGGTTATAAATCCAAGGATACCGACAATTTTGGTATCGGGTTGCGCGGCTCTGTAAAATTGATCGCAGAAATGCTCAAGTGGCGCAAACACGGCAATTCGATGATTGCATCTAGCTTTACCGAGTGCGGCAGCTTTTTCAAAACTGACCCGAGCCTAGATCGTCCCGATGTGCAAACCCATTTCGTGATTGCAATTGTGGATAACCACGCCCGCAAATTGCATTTGGGGTACGGTTATTCCTGTCACGTCTGCGTGTTGCGCCCCTACTCGAGGGGCGAAGTCTTTTTAAAGTCTGCAGACCCCTTTGCTGCGCCCGGGATTGATCCCAAGTACCTGTCTGATGAACGCGATCTTCAGACCTTGATCCGCGGCGCTAAGATGACGCGCGCGATGCTCGCTGCACCCGCAATGGCCAAATATAAGCACAAAGAACTCTTTGGTGTCAGCGACGACACAACAGATGCTGAATGGGAACAGCATATCCGCAACCGCTCTGACACGGTCTATCATCCGGTGGGCACTTGTAAGATGGGCCATGATGAGATGGCCGTGGTGGACAGCACATTGCAGGTGCGTGGCATGCAGGGCCTTCGGGTTGTTGATGCTTCGATCATGCCCACTTTGGTGTCTGGTAATACCAATGCGCCGACCATCATGATTGCCGAGAAAGCGTCTGACTTGGTCAAAGCAGCCTATGCGAATTGAACAAACCAAAAACCGATAGAAAGGAGCGTGATATGCCCGAAGGTGCACAGCTAAGTTTTGAGGGCCAAGACGCTCTCTATGATGGTTATGATATTGCTCTTTCAGAGCTTGATGCGGCCAAGCATAAATGGGCACGCTTGCCCCCTGCTAAACGTATCGCGTTGCTGACGGGAATGAAGGACGACATTATGAAGGTTGCCGAAGGTTGGGCAGAAACCGCAGCGCGCAAAAAGGGTCTGATCCCGGGCACAGCCATTGCGGGTGAAGAATGGATTGCAGGGCCCTATGCCACACTGGCCGGGGTTAATGCTTTGATGGGCACGCTTGCCCAGATGGACAGCAAGACGTTCATTGATCATTTGCGCACGCGTGAGCTTGCCACAGGTCAGCTTGGTGTGCGTGTGCTGCCGCATACCATCTGGGATCACCTGCTGTTAAGTGGGGTATCAGCCGAGGTCTGGATGCAAAAAGAAATCACGGCGTCCAATCTAAAAAAACATACCGCTTTGGCTTATGATGTGCCGGTCAATGACCGCGTGGGCAAGGTCGCGCTGGTTCTGGGGGCAGGCAATGTTGCGGCCATCACCCCACTTGACGTTCTACAAAAGCTGATCCTTGAAAATCAGGTTGTCATTTTAAAAATCAACCCGATCAATGATTATCTCACGGAGTATTTTCAGGTCGCCATGAAGCCCTTTATCGAGGGCGGCTTTTTGCGGATCGTAAAGGGTGACGCCAAGGGCGGCGCTTATCTCTGCGAACACCCCATCGTGGAAGAGGTGCATATCACCGGATCTGATGCCACGCATGATGCCATTGTCTGGGGCGTGGGCGAAGAAGGGATCGCCAACAAAGAAGCAGGCGCGCCCAAAAACATCAAGCGCATCACATCCGAGTTGGGCTCGGTTAGCCCAACCATCGTTGTGCCGGGGCCGTGGAGCGCTGCCGACATCCGGTATCAGGCGGAAAACATTGCCACGATGAAGCTGCATAACGCGGGCCATAATTGCGTTTCCACACAGGCGCTGCTCATGCCGAGCGGGTGGGACAAAGCTGGCGCGCTTATGGATGAGCTGAAGAAGGTTATCAGCACATCGACCCGCCCCACCTGGTATCCAGGGGCCCTTGGACGTCTGGACAGCTATGCAGAACATGGGGGAAAGATTGAAAAAATTGCGCGCGGCGATGCGTCATCGCCGATGGTCATCGGCGAGATCGGCGAAGACAGCCACAATCGGTTATGCGAGGTGTTTGGCCCGGCCCTTGGGATCAAGGAACTGGATGGATCAGACGCCGAAGCATATCTGATTGCTGCAATAGATTATGCAAATAATGAGCTTTGGGGCACGTTGGGCGCCAATATCCTCATCCATCCGAAAACCATTCGCCAGATTGGCAAAAAGCGGTTTGAGGAAATTCTTGCCGATTTCAAATACGGCACTGTCGGCATCAATGGCTGGTGCGCTCTTGGATTTTTGATCACGAATTGCCCTTGGGGCGCCTATCCGGGTAGCACACTGGAAGATGTTGGCTCTGGCATTGGGACGGTCCATAATGCTTTCATGTTGGAAAGGACTGAGAAAGTGGTTGTAAAGGCCCCTTGGCGTCCTTTTCCGCGGGGGCTTTTGTCGGGGCAGTTGACCCTATTGCCGCGGCCCCCTTTCTTCATCACCAACAAACGTCAACATAAGCTTGGCAAGGCACTGACCAAGTTCCAATACAAGCCAAGCTGGTTCAAACTGCCAAAAATCTTCTTCCACGCTTTATTGGGCTAGGCAGCGGGCGAGAGAGTTTTTTAAGGTCACATGAGTGTGCATCTCATGTGACCCGTTCACTGAGACAGGTCAGCAAACAGTGTCGCAGGGTGTGGGAAACAATCATAAGTGGGTTCTTTAAATTTTATATCACCCTTTGATAGTATCTGCGCGCGCGCTTGTTTAGTGCCAAGGGTCTTTGACAAAACAGCCACACTTCGCTGAATTTCCCCCTTTACGCACAAATTTGAAGCAAAGATTGGTTTTCTTAGGGATAATATCAGAGCCGCCTGTTCAGTATTGTCCCTTAAATTAGTAATATAATCCAATGATTTACAGATTTATGCAGTTTGATAATCCTCAGCTCGGCTTGACAATGGAACCTCATACCAAGACTAATGTAGCGGGCTTTCAAAGCCGCTGCGGAGCCTAGATTTACGAAGTGTTTTGCCCTGTCTCGAGGGTTAGACCATCCTGCAAACGCTTTACATACAGAAATATCTTAATTTTCAATTGTCAGATGCTAACGCGTCCTTTAGGTTTCGCGTGTCCACTGAGGATAAGAGGCAGCAAGTGCAATGAAAAATAAACTGATCATTTCTGGGGTCATGATCTTACTACTCGCAACATCTGGGGCCGCGCTGGCACAGACTGCTGGGGTGGTGACAAAGCAATATGACGACGGCGGTATTTACGAAGGGACCTTTAAAAACGGCCTACAACATGGCAAGGGCACCTACAGTCTGCCGAACGGGTATAAATACACCGGTGAATGGGTCGAAGGTGAAATACGCGGTCAGGGTATTGCAGAGTTTCCCAACGGATCGATCTATGAAGGAAGTTTTGTAAACGGCAAACCCGAAGGTTTAGGCAAAATAACCTTTTCCGATGAGGGAACCTATGAGGGCACTTGGCAGGACGGCAAAATCACCGGTCAGGGGGTTGCAACCTATGCCAATGGAGCGCGCTATGAGGGCGGTTTCCTAAATGCGATGCATCATGGACTTGGAACCATGTCCAACCCGGACGGGTATATCTATAACGGTGACTGGGTGAGCGGCGTCAAAGAGGGCGACGCCAAGGTGACCTATCCCGATGGCGCGATCTACAAAGGCAGCATTGTGCGCGGCGCTCGTGAAGGTCGCGGTGTTTTGGAAATGCCCGAAGGTTTGGTGTTTGACGGACTTTGGAAAGATGGCGAAATCAACGGCTCAGGCAAGTTGATCCAGCCCAACGGGGATGTCTACGAAGGCATGCTGGCCAATGGCCGCCGGCAAGGCCGGGGCCGGGTGACCTATGACAATGGCGACATATACGACGGAAATTTTGAAAATGACCAACGTCACGGCAAAGGAAGTTTTATCGGCTCCGACGGGTATGAATACACTGGAAACTGGGAAAATGGCCAAATCCAAGGTCAGGGGCGGGTCATCTATCCAGATGGATCTGTCTATACTGGCACCTTTGGCAAGGGGCTTGCCGAGGGTGAGGGCAAAATAACCTATCCGGATGGCTCAAGCTACCAAGGCGCGTGGGTGGCCGGTGTGATCGAAGGCGAAGGGCTGGCGATCTATCCCAACGGCATCACCTACAAAGGCGGTTTCAAAGGTGCCCGTAACCATGGCTATGGTGTTATGCGTTACAGCGATGGCTACATCTACGAAGGCAATTGGCAAGACGGGATGCGCAACGGCAAAGGCAAAGCCACATTTGCCGACGGCATGGTCTACGAAGGTGACTATCTGGCTGGCCGCCGTCATGGCACAGGAAAAATCCAGCTGCCGGATGGATTTGTCTATGAAGGCGATTGGGAAAATGGCGAAATCACAGGACAGGGGATCGCCACCTATGCCAATGGTGATATCTATGAGGGCACCTTTGTGAAAGGCAAGCGTCAGGGACAAGGCACAATTAAGTTTGCCAGTGGAGAAGAGGCCACCGGAAGCTGGAAAGACGGCGCTTTGGTTTCAACTGATCAAGATGGCGTTGTGAAAGAAGAATAGCCTTTTACCACGGGATTTTTTTACCGGCCCAGTCAAAAAACTGACCGCTTTCATTGGCGGTCAAGCCCTCAAGCACCTGCAAAAGGTTTTCTGCGGTCTCATCCGGCGCAACAGCTGGATGACGTCCAAGGTATTTGCGGGTGAAATTTGTCTGCACTGTGCCCGGATGCAGGGCCACGCAGATCGCTTTTGGATGGGTTCGGGCAAGCTCAATCGCACCGCTGCGGATCATTTGGTTAAGGGCGGCTTTGGCGCTTCGATAGGAATACCACCCCCCAAGCCGGTTGTCTTCGATCGAACCCACGCGGGCGGAGAGGGCAGCAAACACAGAGCGCCGGTCTTTGGCCAGCACCCGCCGGGCATGTTTTAACACCAGTGCAGGGCCAATTGTATTGACTTTAAACTGATCCATCATCGCGTCGGGCGTGAGTTGAGAAAGTGATTTTTCCGGCTGAGCGCCATTAACTTCCAACGCCCCACTGGCAATCATTACCGTGTCAAAGCTTTGGGTATCTAATGCCGCGAACGCGCTTTTCATGCTGTCTTCATTGGTAATATCAAGCCCATCGGTCGAGCGAGATATACCTGTAACGCTTGCACCCTGGTCTAGAAATGCCCTGTTTAAGGCACTGCCGATGCCGCCACTGTGTCCGATTAGTAAAACATTTTTCATAAGGCGCCACGTAGCGGCAAAGCGAACACAATCAAGAAGTTTGGTTTCTTTGTCTCCCATTGCTTGCTCATTTTCGCCTGCTCGGCTACACCGCCTTCAGGCTTTCAGCTAAGGAAAGGCACCATGGCCAAAGACAAGAAAACACCCCGCCCAAAGGCGCAGACCCCGAAAGGGTTTCGCGACTATTTTGGCGCAGAAGTGTCCCAGCGGACAAAGATGCTCGAAGATATTGCGGGGGTTTATCATCATTACGGCTTTGAGGCTTTGGAAAGCAGCGCGGTGGAAACCGTTGAAGCGCTGGGCAAATTTCTGCCCGATGTGGACCGGCCGAATGAGGGCGTTTTTGCCTGGCAGGAAGAGGATGCCGACTGGTTGGCGCTGCGTTATGATCTCACTGCGCCGCTGGCGCGGGTTTATGCGCAGTACCGCAATGATCTGCCAACGCCTTACCGGCGTTATGCAATGGGGCCTGTTTGGCGCAACGAAAAACCCGGGCCTGGTCGGTACCGGCAGTTTTATCAATGTGACGCTGATACTGTGGGCGCGGCGAGCGTGGCCGCCGACGCGGAAATTTGCGCGATGCTGTCCGATACGCTTGAAACGGTTGGAATTCCGCGCGGTGACTACATTGTTCGGATCAATAACCGCAAGGTGCTGAACGGGGTGCTGGAAACAATGGGCGTTTCGGAAATTACCGAGCGTGATGCAGTTTTGCGCACCATTGATAAGTTTGACAAAGTGGGTGCAGCTGGCGTGTCCGAATTGCTTGGCAAAGGCCGGCTCGACAGCTCGGGCGCCTATATTGACGGGGTTGGGCTCAGCGAAGGTCAAATTGCGCCGGTAATGGCCTTTTTAACCTCAAAAGCCGCCACAGCCGAGGCAACCTTGGCTAATTTACGCAATGCCATCGGGGCCTCTAATATTGGCGCCGAAGGGGTTGCAGAGCTGGAAACAATTGCCGAATTGGTTTTGGCCGGGGGATATGGCGCCGACCGCATAGATATTGATCCTTCGGTGGTGCGCGGCTTGGGCTATTATACCGGTCCGGTGTTCGAGGCAGAGCTGACCTTTGAAATTCTGGATGAAAAGGGACGCAAACGCCAGTTCGGGTCCGTGGCAGGCGGCGGCCGCTATGATGATCTGGTCAAGCGCTTCACCGGTCAGGCGGTGCCAGCCACTGGGATATCCATCGGTGTCGACCGATTATTGGCGGCCCTGCGCGAAAAAGGCCGCATAGATGCAACGCCGGTGGGACCGGTTGTGGTCACGGTCATGGACCGCGACCGGATGGCCGATTATCAAGCCATGGTGTCCGAGTTGCGCTCGGCCGGTATTCGCGCCGAGGTGTATTTGGGCAATCCGAAAAATTTCGGCAACCAGTTGAAATATGCTGATAAACGCAATGCCCCTATTGCGGTGATTGAAGGTGGGGACGAAAAAGAAGCAGGGCAGGTTCAGATTAAGGACCTAATCCTCGGTGCGCAGATTGCGCAAAACGCCACGCTGGAAGAGTGGAAAGCCCGGCCAAGCCAGTTTACAGTTGGCCGCAATGAATTGGTCGCCAAGGTGCGCGAAATTCTGGATGCCCAGAAAAAATGACGCAGTCTGCAGACATACGGGCTGAGGCAAAGCGCATTCAAAGTGTTTTTGTTGCAGCTGGCGCTGCGCCTTTAGAGGCAGAAGTGTTGCAGCCGGCGGACACGCTGCTGGATCTATACGGCGAAGACATTCGCGCCCGCGCCTATGTGACCCAGGATCCGCTGCGCGGCGAGCGTATGCTGCGCCCCGATTTTACGGTTCCGGTCGTGCAAATGCACATGGCCCATGGGGCAGAGCCGGCGCGCTATACATATTCAGGTGAGGTTTTTCGCCGTCAGGAAACCGATCTGCTGCGGTCGAATGAGTATATTCAAGTCGGCTATGAGCTTTTCGAACGGGATACCCCAGCGGCCTCGGATGCTGAGGTTTTTGCCCTGATACAGGACGCGCTGGGCGATGCTCCGGTGCAGCCTGCCACAGGGGATATCGGCATTTTGATGGCCGGTGTTGCCGGTCTGCGCACCACTGAGGCCCGCAAGGCAGCGCTGCTGCGGCACATCTGGCGGCCGCGCCGGTTTCGTGCGCTTTTGGAACGGTTTTCCGGACAGCTTGCGATCCCCGAGGCGCGCAGTGCGTTGCTGCACTCTGCTGATCCAATTGCATTGGCAGGCACGCAGATCGGTTTGCGGTCCCCTGATGAGGTGCGTACGCGCATTCGCGCATTACAAGAAGATGCCGCCGAGCCGCCAATTTCTAAGACTGAAGTTACACTTTTGTCCGCTCTGCTTGCGGTGCGCGAAACCTGTTTATTTGCCTTGCAGCAGTTGCGGGACATTGCGGTAGATATGCCCGCAATATCAACGGCTTTGGACGGGTTTGAAGCCCGCCTGGGTGCTTTGGAAAGTAAAGGTGTGGATATAAAGCCCCTAGAGTTTGAAGCCAGCTATGGGCGCACGTCAATGGAATATTACGATGGGTTTGTGTTCGGCTTTCACGCCATAGGTCGCGCTGATTTACCCCCTGTTGCAACCGGTGGGCGGTATGATGCGCTCACACGGCAATTGGGGCAGGGGGCAACCATTCCGGCGGTGGGCGGGGTCATCCGGCCAGATGTTTTGTTGCAGCTTAAAGGTGATCCATGACGATCAAGCTGGGCATACCCTCCAAAGGCCGGTTGATGGAAAAGACCTTTGACTGGTTCGACACGCGCGGGCTCAAACTGATCCGGACCGGAGCTGATCGCGAATATGCCGCCGCCGCCGAAGGGTTTGACGGCTTGCAGCTTGTGCTTTTGTCTGCGTCGGAAATTCCGCGCGAGCTGGCGGCAGGACGGATCCACCTTGGGGTCACCGGTACCGATTTGGTGCAGGAAAAACTGCCCAATTGGCAACAGCAGGTCGACGCGCTTGCAGAAATGGGCTTTGGCCACGCTGATTTGATTATTGCAGTGCCGAACTGTTGGGTGGATGTGGACACATTGGATGATCTTGATGCCGCCGCCGCTGCATTTCGGAAAACCCATGGTTTTAGGCTGCGGATTGCGACCAAATATCACCGGCTGGTGCGTGAGTTTCTGCGCAATGCCGGTGTGGCAGACTATCAAATTGTTGATAGCCAAGGCGCCACCGAAGGCACGGTGAAAAACCAAACAGCAGAAGCAATTGCCGATATAACGTCAAGTGGCAATACTTTGCGTGCCAACCATCTGAAAGTTTTGAGTGACGGTTTGGCACTCAAGTCCCAAGCGACACTGTTTTGCGCTAAAAGCAAAGATTTAAACCCAGACGAAAAACTTGTCCTGCAGAATTTGCTGAGCAAACTTTCTATTGGGTAAGGGTTCAATACCTAACGGGGCTTTTTCTTTTTACAGTGCGACCTGCATTATACGACCCCAATATCAGCCAGCGCATTTGCCAATTCAGGCGGCAATTGGTCTTCATTTTCCCGCTGTGCAGCCAGATCAACTGGGGCATCTGATACCTGCAGGTAGCGCCATCCCTGAAAAGGGCGCTTTTTGGCCGTTGTGGTGCGAATAACCTCTGGATCAAGTACAATCGCGCAGCGCCTTATGCCATCTGATCCTATCACTTCATCGAGCCGCAAGATACGCTGGCGGCATTGCAAAAACCCTTTGATAACCCAGAAAATCGAGCCACCGTTGAGCAAGGCGTCCTCGCGCTTGGGCCACATGCGTGTGATATGCCGCGGAAGCCCGTCATCGGTTTGGGCTCTGCGCGTGGCTTGCCACGCAATCATGTCTTCGACGGTTTCGCTGCCGACACTTAATTTTATCAAATGAATACTGTCGGCCATAGGCTCCCCTTCGCCCTGCTCAATCTAGTCGCAAATAATTTTTTGGCAAGTTGACCTGTGGGATGTAACGCCCTAAAGTCTATACCCTGCCCAATAGCAACCAATGTGTATAATTTGGAGCCCCTATGACGCGCTTTGCTGCCCCTATCGCTGAACAAATCTGGGATATGAAATATCGCCTGAAAGAAGCCGATGGTACACCGATTGATACTACGGTCGAAGACAGCTGGCGGCGCATTGCGTCCGACCTAGCGCGGGTTGAAAAAGATCCCGCGCAGTGGGAAGAAAAGTTCTATCACGCTCTGGAAGATTTCAAATTCCTACCTGCGGGCCGGATCACGGCCGGCGCTGGAACCGCACGGAAAGTGACACTTTTCAACTGTTTTGTTATGGGCACCATCCCCGACAGTATGGGCGGCATATTTGATATGCTCAAAGAAGCGGCGCTGACCATGCAGCAAGGCGGCGGCATTGGTTATGACTTTAGCACCCTGCGCCCCAAAGGTGCGCTTGTGACCGGCGTGGCGGCCGATGCTTCGGGGCCACTGTCATTTATGGATGTGTGGGATTCGATGTGCCGCACCATCATGAGCGCTGGATCGCGGCGGGGTGCGATGATGGCCACAATGCGCTGTGATCATCCCGATATAGAAGATTTTATCACCGCCAAATCGGATGCGGCGCGGCTACGGATGTTTAATGTCTCCGTGCTTGTCACGGATGCCTTTATGGAGGCAGTGAAAGCCGACGGTCAGCATGATCTGGTGTTTGATGGCAAAACTTATAAGACGGTGTCCGCCCGAGGGCTTTGGGATAAAATCATGCAATCGACCTATGAGTATGCCGAACCGGGTGTGATCTTTATTGACCGGATCAACCGCGCCAATAACCTGCGCTATTGCGAAACAATTGCGGCAACGAACCCCTGCGGTGAGCAGCCTCTGCCGCCCTATGGCGCCTGTCTTTTGGGCTCTGTCAATTTGGCGCGTTTGGTGGACAATCCCTTTGATGACGCCGCACAGCTGAATGAGGCGGCGCTGCAAGATCTGGTCGGCACGGCCGTTCGGATGATGGATAATGTGGTTGATGCCTCTAACTTTCCGCTCGAAGCGCAGGCCCAAGAGGCCCGCGCCAAGCGCCGTATCGGGCTGGGTGTGACCGGTCTGGCCGATGCCTTGCTGATGGTTGGCCTGCGCTATGGTTCAGATGCTGCGGTCACACAAACCGAAAACTGGCTGCATCAAATTGCGCGCGCTGCTTATCTGGCCTCGGTGCAACTGGCCAAAGAAAAGGGCGCATTTCCTCTGTTTGAGGCCGAGCCGTTTCTGGCCTCGGGCACGATGGAAAAAATGGACATCGACGTGCGCGATGCGATTCGCAAAGATGGCATTCGCAATGCGCTTTTGACCTCAATCGCGCCCACCGGCACCATTAGCCTTTATGCTGGCAATGTCAGCTCGGGCATCGAGCCGGTCTTTGCCTATGCCTATACCCGCAAGGTGTTGCAAAAAGACGGCTCGCGCAGCGAAGAAGAAGTGGTCGATTATGCAGTGCAGATGTGGCGCGACAAATTTGGCGATACAGAACTGCCCGATTATTTCGTCAATGCCCAAACCCTTGCACCGGCGGACCATGTGAAAATGCAGGCCGCAGCGCAAAACTGGATCGACAGTTCTATTTCAAAAACCATCAATTGCCCCGAAGATATCAGCTTTGATGCGTTCAAGGATGTCTATCTGCAAGCCTATGAACTAGGGTGCAAAGGCTGCACCACCTATCGGCCCAATGCTGTTACCGGATCGGTTCTAAGCGTTTCCGAAAGCAGCGATGAAGCCCCCGAAAGCGATCAGGGCGCAGATGTGATCTATATGTCCGAGCCACTGGACCGGCCTGCGGCACTTGATGGTCAGACCTATAAACTGAAATGGCCCGATAGTGAGCATGCGATTTATCTGACGGTCAATGATGTTGTGATCAACGGCCACCGGCGGCCCTTTGAGGTGTTTATCAACTCAAAGAATATGGAACATTATGCCTGGACCGTGGCGCTAACGCGGATGATATCGGCAGTCTTCCGGCGCGGCGGTGATGTATCGTTTGTGGTCGAAGAGCTAAAGGCCGTGTTCGATCCGCGCGGCGGCGCGTGGATCAAGGGCAAATATATTCCCTCTATCCTTGCAGCCATTGGCGGGGTGATCGAACAGCATATGATCGCCATTGGTTTTCTAGAAGGTGAGGGGCTTGGCCTAAAGCAAGACCCGCAATCACAAGTGGTCAATTTGGATGGAGGCAAGGGCAAAGCCTGCCCCAGTTGCGGCCAGTATGATCTGCGGATGGTTGAGGGCTGTATGACCTGCGGCAGCTGCGGCTATTCAAAATGTGGGTGATTTAGACTTTTATTTTAGCTAAAACTGTTAACAAGTTTTTTTTACCTAGATCGTAAAAAACAGATTTTAGACTAGAAATATTTATATGCGTGGAATTCATCATTAAGCATATTGGCGCCACCTCGCCTTTGCGCAAATGTTTGGAGACAGAAAATGTTGGCGCAGTTTCCCAATGTTTCCTTGATTATAGCAATTGGTGGCTATGCCCAAAAATGGCATTTGCAAACAGGCCAAAACGTTTCCGAAGTGATGCGCCAATGGCGGGATTACTTACCGGACGTTTTGCCCTTGCCCCACCCTTCATGGCGCAATACTGCTTGGTTAAAGAAAAACCCTTGGTTTGAGGATGAGTTGATACCAGTGTTGCGCGAAAAAGTTCGAGCCAATTTATAATGGGTCCAGACACACCTTTAGATCGGGCCTATGCTGCAATGCAGGCTGCGCCAGACGATGAAGCAAAAAGACTTCGGTTTTTCGAACGTGTGGCAGATACCGAATTATTTCTGCTGCTTAGCAAAGAGCCCGACGGGAATGATATCTCGCCCGAAGTATTTGCACCGGAAGGCGGCGAGGTTGTTCTTGCTTTTGATACAGAAGATCGGCTTGTAGATTTTACAGGAAGGCCCTCGCCCTATGTGGCTTTGTCTGGGCGCTCAATTGTTCACATGCTCTGTGAAAAAGGTCTGGGATTGGGGTTGAATTTTGGTATCGAAACCTCTGAAATACTATTGGCAAATGATGCCCTGAACTGGCTTGCGTCCGTCCTTGATCACAGCCCGGATGAAATAAAAGCCCTGCCTGTGGCTTTCAATGCGCCAAAAAACATACCCGAAATACTTCTTTCGGCATTGGATGCAAAGCTTGTTAGCGTTGTGGGTATGGTAGAGCAGGTCTGGTTGACGGGCGTTACCTATGAAGATGGGCAGATGGGGCATATTCTGGGTTTTGTTGGAGCCAAGGCAGAAGCTGAGAAAGCTTTGGCAAAAGCTGCACATGAAGCGCTTACATTTTCGGGCCTAGAGGCCGGAACACTTGATGTGGGGTTTTTTGACCCCGATGAGCCAGCAGTCGCTGCCATCGCCCGGCACGGGATTTCCTTTGAGCTTCCGCAAGCGCCAAAAGTTGGCCTTGATCCATCGACACCGCCGGGCAGCGATCCTAATTTTCCGCCCAAGTTAAAATAATCATTGCGCAAGAGCACTTTCAGGGCACAATCAAAGAAAGCGGAGATGATGATGCTTCAAGTAAACCCAGAACGATTCTTGAAATCCCTGCACCAACTGCGCGAGTTTGGTGCTGCCGGAGTGGGCAAAGGGGTCGAGCGTCCGGCCTATAGTCCGCAAGACATAGCCGCACGCGATTGGATTGCACAGCAGATGCGCAGCGCAGGCTTGGATGCACGGTTTGATCCGGTTGGAAATCTTTTTGGTCTTGCCTCTGAAAAGGGCCTTTTGCTGGGATCCCATACAGATAGCCAGCCAGAAGGTGGCTGGCTGGATGGCGCCTTGGGGGTTATGGCCGCGCTTGAAATCGCTAGGGCGAGTAAAGAACAGGGCGGAGCTCCGGTTTCAGCGGTCAATTTTCAAGACGAAGAGGGACGCTTTGGTGTGACAACTGGCAGCGCGGTTTGGAGCGGCCAACTTTCTTTGGAGAGCGCTGACCAACTTGTTGACCGGACTGGCATAAGCTTTTCTGACGCGCGCAAAGCACTTGGGGATCGTTGTGGTGACTTTATCGATCCGTGCCATTTCAATGGATTTGTAGAAATGCATATCGAGCAAGGCCCGAGTTTAGATCGGGCATGGCAAAAAATTGGCGTGGTTACAGATATTGTTGGAATTCGGGACCTAAACATCAGCTTCTGCGGGGCTCAAAACCACGCAGGCACCACCCCAATGGACGTACGGCAAGATGCATTTCAGGCGCTAGCCAAATTTAACCAACTGCTAAACGACCGTTTTAGAAATATAGTCACCCCTCAAACTGTTTGGACCATTGGGCATGTTGCCTTGCACCCAAATGCTGCCTCAATCGTTCCCGGCAGTGTTATGTTTTCGATGCAATGGAGAGATGGTGATGCAAAACGCTTAAAGCAAATGGAAAATGTTGTTCGCGAAACTGCCGGCGACATTGCAAGAGATCAAAAAATGGCATTGTCTTTTGGGGTAATGCGTGGACTTGATCCTGTTGCAATGGATGAAAAATTGCAGCAGGCATTACAAACAAGTGCTGATGAAATAGCGCCAAATGCTTGGCGAAGTATGGTCTCGGGTGCTTTGCATGATGCAACGAACGTTGCCGCGCTTATGCCCGCTGCAATGCTATTTGTGCCCTCAATTAATGGGATTAGTCACGATTTTGCCGAAGATACAGCAGAAGATGATTTGGTTGTAGGGCTAAGGGTGCTCGCAAGGGCTGTTGATCAACTAACTTAAAACAACTTTAGCGATGAGAGGTGCAAAGTATAGTAACTGTTCAAACACTAACGCAAAATCAGTACAAAGCCTAACGTTCCCAATTGACATCACCAAGAAATATATAGCCGGCACCATAGATCGTTTTGATAAGCTGGGGGTTTTTGGGATCTTCATTCAGCTTGGTGCGCAATCTAGAAATTCGAACGTCCATCGCACGGTCAAAGCTTTCACCTGCTGCGCCGCCAAGAGTTTCTTGCATATGTGCGCGACTTATCAATCTTTTGGGGCTTTCCAAAAATAATCGAAGTACTTCACCCTCGGCATGAGAAAAGGGGGTTTCCTGGCCATTATCATTTTCAAGCATATAACGATCAAAATGCGCAATCCACCCTTCAAATCGTGCGGTTGTGCTGGTGGTATTGGCTGATTTGTCTTTGCGCAACCTTGCTCGTATGCGGGCCACAACTTCACTGGGATCGAAGGGTTTAATTATATAATCATCAGCCCCCAGTTCGAGGCCAGTCACCCGATCTTGGACCTGTGCACGACCTGAAATAATAATAACGATTGCACCCTGCTCTAAGGCCAATTGGTGTACGAGTGTCAGCCCATCGCGGTCAGGCAGACCAAGATCGACAAGGCACACATCTGGTGTTGCTGTTCTGAGTGAAGCTTCAAATTCTGTAGCCCGAGCAAATCCCATAGTTCTAAAGCCGGCCTCGTTCAGCGCACTGGCAAGCATTGATCGAATTGCGGGTTCATCATCCAAAATTGTTACCAATGGTTCGGTCATAGCGGATGCCCATTTTGAAGAACAATTTTTAGATTTTCAGCATCAAAAGGTTTGGACAAAACTGTTCCGAGGCGCAAGGCTTCTTGGTGCAGGCTATCTATCGAAGGGAGCGAGGTCATGAAGATTATTGGGGGTGCCGAGCTGCTCAGGTTGGTTGCGAGATCAACGCCTGTTTCATGTCCTTCTAATCGTAGATCACACAAAATGAGCGATATTTCCGGCAGGCCTTCTATAAGGCTTTGCGCTTCTGCGGCAGAATTTGCTTCCACGACTGAATGGCCTAAACCTGTCAGCATCAATCTGACATGATCCCGCAGGGTTGGGTTGTCTTCGACCAAAAGAACCAAACCGGGTTTTATTAGTTCGACTACTTTGCGTTGGGGCAAACGCAGGACGACACGTGCACCTGCATAGTTATTGTTCAAAACAACCTCACCACCCGAAAGTTTTGCCATATCATAAACCATCGATAATCCGAGCCCTGTGCCTTCTGTGCCTTTAGTGGTGTAGAATGGGTTCATTGCATTGTTAAGCGCATCTTGTGAAAATCCAGGTCCTGTGTCTGTAACCGTAAATTCAATCCATGTGTTTTTAATTTCTTGTGCAGCGAGGGTGATTTTCCCGGTACCATCTAACGCATCCCGGGCATTAAGAATTAGATTAAGCAACGAGTCCTGCAACATTCCGTTATCCAATAGGTAATTCTGGCTCGGCAGGTTATTTTTGATAACCAACTCAATGCCCTTTGGAAGGGCTGACCTTGCTAGACTTGTGACGCGCTCAAAAAGGGTTGGAATATCGGTGTCTTCTGGGCTCAACTTTCGAGTGCCGCTCATATCTGCAATCGTATTGAGTAGAGCCCCCCCGCGCGCTGCAGCATCCTTGGTCGCATTGATTAAATAGTGGGCATCTGGATCCAGGTTTAGTTTATCCAGCCGGCTTTGCGCGCCCATTATAATGGTTAGCAAATTAGAAAAATCATGAGCCAGACCATTTGTCAGTTGGGCTGCCATTTGGCGTTTGCTTGCCTGCTGAAGGGCTGATCTCGCCTGTGTTTCTTCGGTGACATCCATTGATAAGATGTACACGCCGACAATTTCATTGTCCTTTTCATCTGGGGTTAATGCGGTTCGGATGCGCCGAGAGCTCAGGTCGTCATTAAATTCGAAAACTTTGGCCTCCCCTTGGAAGGCACGATTGAGTTTGTCATTTAGTTGCGAATAGGCCTTTGCGCCAAGCGTTTCTGAAACAGTTCTTCCAATAATATTTGACGGTCTTTCCGGCATGACAGAAGGTAACTTTTTGTTGGAAAATGTATAGCGGCGGTCAAGATCTACATGCGCGATATGAGCCGGCATCATTTCTGTTGTCAGCCGCGTTCGCGCTTCGATCTCGGTCAGTTCACGCTTGGCTTGCTCAAGGGCTGCATTCGTCGCTTCTAGCTGACGGTTTTTTGCGGCCAACTCTTCCGCATAGGTTAATAATTGACCGGATAGTTCTTCAGAATGGCCGCGCAGCATGTTTTCCTGTTTTTTGATGCTGGTAATATCAGTGTACACCGCAACCCAACCTCCTTGCGAAAGTGGCGCACCTTCGACGCTGATAATTTGACCATTGGCCCGGACACGTTCCATGTAATGCGGCTCAAACGCACGGGCTGTATCGACCCGGTCTTGGACAAATTTGGCGACGTCACCAACGTCACCATATTCGCCATGTTCAACTAAATGTTGGATACAATCTTTGAAATTGGATCCCGCCGTCAAAAGATGTGCGGGTAAGTCAAACATTTCACCAAACCGGCGATTGCAAACAACCAATTTAAGTTTGTCATCATAAATAGACATAGCTTGTTGAATCAAGTTCAAACCCGCTCTTGTCATTGCAGCTGTGTTGCCGATGTCAGTGTCCATTTGTGACCTCCCCCTTACTGGCTAGCAAAGCAGACAGACAACAGCTAGCAAAAGTCGCCTCTTGTAACAATTCGTAAGATTTCAGAAATCTTTGCGAAATCTTTGAGCGTAACGCTATCGAAAAAATATGTGCAAACCGCACAAATCAGGGAGGACAACATCGTTGTTAGTATCGTCTAAAGGCGGTGATGGGCTGCAGTCCATCCCAGCGCTCTTGCGTCGTAATGCTAAAACTTTAGCGAACTTACCTGCTTATCGGGAAAAAGAGCTGGGCATTTGGCAAAGCTGGACTTGGTCTGAAGCGGAAAAGGAAATCACGGATCTTGCTCTTGGGTTTGCCGACCTAGGCGTTGGTCCGGGTGACTATGTGGCAATTATAGGCCGGAACCGACCTTATCTATACTGGTCCATGATTGCTGCCCAAATGGTAGGCGCAACACCTGTTCCGCTTTATCAAGACGCGGTTGCGGAAGAAATGACTTATGTTCTATCGCATTGTGGCGCTCGTTTTGTAGTAGCCGGCGATCAAGAACAAGTTGATAAAGTTTTGGAGATTCAATCAGAGCTAGAGAGCTTTGAGCATATGATATACCTAGATTCGCGCGGTATGCGAAAGTATGATCATTCCCGTCTTCATGCGTATGCCGATGTTCAAGAAAAGGGCCGCGCAGCAAGCGATCAAGCCAAAGCGGAGCTTGATAAGGGCATTTCGGCTCTGACCTACGATACAACCTGCGTCATGCTTTACACATCGGGTACGACCGGACGGCCCAAAGGCGTGGTTCTTTCGAATCGCAACATCATAGAAACAGCAAAGTCTTCAAGCGAGTTTGACAATCTTGGTGCAAATGAAGAGGTGCTTGCCTATTTGCCAATGGCCTGGGTGGGCGATTTTATTTTCAGCATGGGTCAAGCTCCATGGACTGGTTTTTGTGTGAACTGTCCCGAAAGCGCCCAAACCTTGGCCACTGATTTGCGCGAAATTGGTCCGAGCTATTACTTTGCTCCCCCAAGAGTTTTTGAAAGCCAGCTCACAACGGTCATGATCCGGATGGAAGATGCGGGCCGGATAAAAAAGGCCCTCTTTGACTACTTTATGGCGCATGCTGATAAATTCGGGTCTGCTATTTTGGATGGAAAAGAAGTTGGGATGTGGGATCGCATCAAATACTCTTTGGGCGAAGCGATTATTTACGGACCTTTAAAAAATGCCATGGGCTTTTCAAATGTGCGAGTTGGCTACACAGCAGGGGAAGCTATTGGCCCGGAGATCTTTGATTTCTACCGTTCATTGGGCATCAATCTGAAACAGCTATATGGTCAAACTGAGGCAAGCGTCTTTATTACCCAGCAGCCAGATGGCGAAGTTCAGAGCGACACGGTCGGGGTGCCGAGCCCCAGCGTAGAGGTTAAAATAGGTGATAACGGCGAGGTTTACTATCGTAGCCCGGGTACTTTTGTCGAGTACTACAAGAACCCTGAAAGCACGGCTGAAACCAAAGATCCAGAAGGATGGGTTGCAACAGGGGATGCCGGGTTTTTCGAAGAAAGTACTGGACATCTTCGTATTATTGATAGGGCAAAAGACGTTGGCAAGCTGGCAGATGGTTCGCTGTTTGCGCCTAAGTATGTGGAAAACAAACTAAAATTCTACCCCAGCATTCTGGAAGCTGTACTGTTTGGGGCAGGCAAAGATCGCTGTGTTGCATTTATCAACATAGATTTAAATGCGGTGGGTAATTGGGCTGAACGTAACAACATTGCCTATTCAAGCTATCAAGAACTTGCGAGCCACCCAAAAGTTTTGACTGCCATAAAAACGCATGTTGAAGAAGTGAACCGATCTGTGGCGCAGGATAAAATGCTATCTGGTTGTCAAATCCGCAGGTTCTTGGTGCTGCACAAAGAATTGGATGCAGATGATGGCGAACTTACGCGCACTCGAAAAGTACGCCGCAAGATTATCGGCGAAAAGTTCGAAGATCTGGTAACGGCGCTCTATGACGGCTCAAAAAGTGTCTACACCGAAACAGAAGTGACTTACGAAGATGGTGGAAAAGGCAAAATAACCGCAACGCTAGAGATATGCGATGTGACCGTGGCAACCGGGTCAACGAGCATGGCAGCGGAATAGAGGGTGAGCAGGTGAAAGATACAGCGACAAATTATGTCACGGAAGATGGTCGCACCATAGGTGGTGTGATTATGGAGATGAAAAACATCACCCTAAGGTTCGGTGGTGTCGTGGCAATCAAAGATGTGTCATTTGACATTCACGAAGGTGAGATTCGTGCCATCATTGGCCCGAATGGTGCAGGCAAATCGTCCATGTTAAATGTGATTAACGGTTTCTATCACCCTCAAGAAGGAGAGGTGTGGTTTCGTGGAGAAAAGCGACCCTCGATGAAGCCCTATGAAATAGCCGAGCAGGGTATTGCGCGCACTTTTCAAAACATTGCTTTGTTCCATGGCATGACCACGGTCGAAAACGTGATGACTGGCCGACAGTTGATGATGAAGAAAAACTTCTTTTGGCAAATGCTACGCGTCGGTCCAGCGCTTGAGGAAGAAGTCGAACATCGCCGTAAGTGCGAGGAAATAATAGATTTTCTAGAAATTCAGGCGATTAGAAAGACACCAGTGGGTAGCCTGCCTTATGGTTTGCAAAAGCGGGTGGAATTGGCGCGTGCGCTTGCCATGGAGCCTAAACTGCTTTTGCTTGATGAACCAATGGCCGGAATGAATGTGGAAGAAAAAGAAGATATGTCCCGCTTTATTCTGGATGTAAATGAACAATACGGGACAACAATCGCTCTGATCGAACACGATATGAGCGTTGTGATGGATCTCGCCGATCGCGTTGTTGTTTTAGACTACGGTAAAATGTTGGCGGATGGCACACCAGACGAAGTTCAGAAAAATCAGGCAGTTATCGATGCATATCTGGGGGTAGAGCACTAATGGGCGATATAATTTACGGCATTTTCGCCGATCCATTTGTTCAGATGTGGCAAATGCCTGACTTTTTGATGCAAGTCCTGTGGGAAGGCTTTGTGTCAGGCATTTTATATGCACTTATCGCATTGGGTTTCGTGCTAATTTTCAAAGCGTCTGGGATATTCAACTTTGCCCAAGGCATTATGGTTGTGTTTTCTGGTCTAACGCTTGTTGGGTTGCATGAGCTTGGGGTGCCGGCTTGGCTAGCCCTATTGTTGACCCTTGCGACAATGTATGTGCTGGCTTACTCCGTTGAGCGTTTGATTTTACGAAATCTTGTTAATCAGCCTGACATTATTTTGTTTATGGCCACAATTGGGCTTACAAATATTCTCATCGGGATGGGGCAGTGGATATTTGGTGGTGAAACAAAAACCATGATCACCAAGGAATTGTTTCTGCCCAGCGGATCGTCGGTATGGGAACCAGGCGGAGGTTTGGTGATTTTCCAACACATTGATATTGCTGCCGCTGTGATTGCCGCTGCTCTTATCGTGGGATTGGCGCTCTTTTTCTCAAAAACCAAAGTTGGCCGCGCTTTAAGAGCGGTTGCGGATGACCATCAGGCATCATTATCCGTTGGAATTTCCCTTAATCAAATTTGGGTGATTACATGGTTTGCAGCAGGCATAGTTGCCTTGGTAACAGGGATTATGTGGGGCGCGCGCTCTGACGTGAGTTTTTCACTGCAAATTATCGCTCTTAAAGCGCTACCAGTGCTTGTTCTTGGAGGCTTCACATCTGTGCCCGGCGCCATTGTCGGAGGCTTGATTATCGGCATAGGCGAAAAAGTCTTTGAAATATACTGGGGCCCGCTGTTTGGCTCGGGGGTCGAGGGCTGGTTCGCTTATGTGATTGCCCTTGTCTTCTTGCTGTACCGGCCACAAGGCCTGTTTGGCGAAAAAATTATCGAAAGGGTGTAGCCGATGTTTTACCGCGAAGCAGGCCAGTTCAAGGCAACCTATCAA
>CBFHXE010000025.1:0-270 GCA_965659715.1 uncultured Paracoccaceae bacterium
TCAAAACGCTGGAAGAGCCGCCCGAGCACGTCAAATTTATTTTCGCCACCACGGAAATTCGCAAAGTGCCGGTGACGGTTCTATCGCGCTGCCAGCGCTTTGATCTGCGCCGTATTGAGCCTGAGGTTATGCTCGGCCTGCTTCAAAAAATTGCCGCCGCCGAAGATGCGCAGATTGCGCAAGACGCGCTGGCGCTGATCACCCGCGCCGCCGAAGGCTCGGCCCGTGACGCCACATCGCTTCTGGATCAGGCGATTAGCCACGGGGCCG
>CBFHXE010000025.1:280-29405 GCA_965659715.1 uncultured Paracoccaceae bacterium
GAAATGGTCATGAAGGGTGATGCCGGCGGCGCACTAAGCGAGCTGGGATCGCAATATGCCGATGGCGCCGATCCGATGGCGGTGCTGCGCGATCTGGCCGAAATCACCCATTGGGTGTCGATTGTGAAAATCACCCCCGAAGCGGCCGAAGACCCCACCGTGTCGCCCGATGAGCGCGCCCGCGGGCAGTCGCTTGCCGGCCGGTTGCCAATGCGGGTGATGACCCGGATGTGGCAAATGCTTTTAAAAGCGCTGGATGAAGTCGCAAGCGCCCCCAACGCCATGATGGCGGCAGAAATGGCGGTTATCCGGCTCACCCATGTGGCCGATCTGCCCAGCCCTGATGAGCTGGTCAAAAAACTTCAGCACACCCCGCCACCACCAACTGGCAGCAGCGCCCCTGCGCCCTCCGGAGCAGGCGCAGCGCCAAGTGGCAGTATAGCGGCGACGCCGCCGCAGCAATCTGTTGCGCCGCCGACGGGCAATGGCGGGCCTGTGGCCGCCGCCCCTAGTGCAGCTTTAGCGCTCGAGCAGGAACAGGCGCTTGCCCGCTATCCCAGTTTTGAGCATGTGCTTGAGCTGATCCGCGCCAACCGCGATGTAAAACTTTTGGTCGAGGTGGAAACCACCCTGCGGCTGGCGGCCTATCAACCCGGCCGCATTGAATTTGTGCCCACCGAGGCTGCGCCGCGTGATCTGGCGCAACGCCTTGGCAGCCGCCTTCAGGGGTGGACCGGCAACCGCTGGGCCGTCAGTGTGGTCAATGACGACGGCGGACAAACCATTGCCGAACTGCGCGATGCACACGAAGAAAGCCTGCGCCAAACCGCGCAAGAGCATCCTTTGGTGCAGGCGGTGATGAAAGAATTTCCCAATGCGTCCATCACTTCGATCCGAACCCCCGACGCCATCGCCGCCGAGGCCGAAACCGCCGCCCTACCGCCGGTCGAAGACGAATGGGACCCGTTTGAAGAAGAGTAAGCCACCCCAAGGCTTTGCCGCTTTCAGACCGATATGGCGCAAACATGATAGACATCTAGGGCTGCTGTGATAGCGTTTTGCGCAGACAATCACGAGGCTTGCCAATGAAAACCACCCCATTGCATCCCAAGTTTGGCGTGATTTGCCATGATGTGGATTTATGCGCCCTGCCCCAAAGCGGCGATTTTGCCGAAATCCGCGCCTTGTTTGAAGCGCATTCAGCGCTTTTATTTCCCCGCCAATCGCTCGATGATGCCGCGCATCTGCGGCTCGCCGAGCTGTTCGGGCCGGTGGAAAACCGTGAAGCCATGGCCGCAGGACGCGCGATTGATTTTGAAATTCCGCAAGTGTCCAATGAAACCAAAGAGGGCGCGGTCAGTGACGCCGAAAGCCTGCACACGCTAAACCTTCAGGCCAATATGCTGTGGCATACGGACAGCACCTTTCTGCCCATTCCGGCATTGGTCAATATCCTGACCGCCAAGGTCGTGCCCACGCAGGGCGGCGAGACCGAGCTGGCCTCGACCCGCGCCGCATGGGCCGAAATGCCGCCCGACATGAAGGCCCCCTTGCAGGACGCGATTATCTGGCACCGGCTGTCAAATTCGCGAGCGAAAATTTCCGATGAGCTGGCGGCACTGCCGGAAATGCGGCAATGGCCGGACCGGCCGTGGCGCTCGATCTGGCCCAATCCGGTGACCGGTGAAGACGCGCTTTATATAGCCTCACACGCCTTTGCCATCGAGGGCATGGGACTGGCCGAGGGCGCGGCCCTTATCGAAGAGGCGATCGCATTTTGCACCCGCCCCGACTATGTCTATTCGCACCCTTGGCAGGTCGGCGATGTGCTGATCTGGGACGAGCGGGCGATATTGCACCGCGGCCAGCCATGGCCCTATGCCGAGCCGCGCACATTGAAAAGCATTTGCTGCTCGGCCGGCGAGAGCGACGGGCTATCGGCGGTGCAAATCATACCTGCTATGCTTTGATCTGCAGAGGGGCAAAACGCACCCCCGCGATAACGATGCAATACCGACGCGATACAGATGTGAGTTTTGGATGAATTTAGCGCGGTTTTGGGCGGTTTATTGATCGGCCCTGATGCCGGTTTGATTTTACCGAATCCAACATAGTTTCAAAGCTGGTGCAGACTTATGGGAAGCGTTTTGCCCTTGCCTGCCAGCCAAAGATGCCAATTTGCTTGTTTTTGCTTTGGTCAGCGCCTAGGTAATGCTCAAGCAACCACAGGAGACACGGGTATGTTAAAAGGATTGGGCGGCCTTGGCGATATGGCCAAAATGATGAAAGCCGCGCAGGAAATGCAAGGCAAGATGGCCGAGATGCAGGATGAAATGCATTCGATTTTGGTGACCGGCGAGTCCGGTGCCGGCTTGGTCAAGGCCACCTGCACCGCCAAGGGCGAGCTTACCTCTTTGGATATTGACCCGTCGATTTTTTCCGAAGACCAGAAGGAAGTGGTTGAAGATTTAATCTTGGCGGCGATCAAAGACGCACAGCAGCGTGCATCCGAACGGGCGCAGGAAGAACTTGGCAAACTGACCGAAGGAATGGGTCTTCCGGCGGGTATGAAATTACCGTTCTAGGGCAGCTGTTGGAACCCAGAGGATGCGCGGCACAAAAGATATCGATGCTCTGATCGAGCTGATGGCCAAGCTACCCGGCTTGGGACCACGCTCGGCGCGCCGCGCGGTATTGCATTTGATCCGCAAACGCGGGCTGCTGATGACCCCCTTGGCTGATACCATGCAACAGGTTGCCGTTTCTGCCCGTGAATGCCTTAATTGCGGTAATGTGGGCACCAGCGATATTTGCGATATCTGCAGCGATGAGCAGCGCGCCACCGGGGCGCTATGCGTGGTTGAAGATGTTGCCGATCTTTGGGCGATGGAGCGGGCCGCCGTTTTCAAAGGCCGCTACCATGTTCTAGGTGGATCGCTGTCAGCGCTCGATGCGATCGGGCCCGAAGAACTGCGCATTCCCAAGTTAATCGATCGGGTGGCCAGCGAGCAGGTAACCGAGGTCATAATGGCGCTCAATGCCACGATAGACGGTCAGACCACAGCGCATTACATCGCAGATCAATTAGAGGGCCGCGCTACGGTCACATCCCTGGCCAAAGGGGTGCCGATCGGCGGCGAGTTGGATTACCTTGATGATGGCACCATCAGTGCGGCGCTAAGCGCCAGAAAGGCGCTTTAAAGCGCCAGATTGCCCCAAAAAATTGCGCTCTACTTTTCTTCGACCTCAGGCTGATCGCCTTCGGGAAGATTAAAGAAGCTGTCCGCATCCAGAAATTCATCATCGGATTTTTCTTCTTCGTCTTCATCGCGCAGTGAAAAGGCTTCAAGACCTTCAATGGCAGTCGGCATTTTTGGCTCGGCTGGCATATCCAAAGATTGCTCGGTGCTGACCAGCTTGCGGCGTTCATCATCACTCATGACAACACCTTCGGCAGCTTTTTTATCGGCTGCCTTTTGAACAATAGCATCCAGTTCGGACTGCTTACAAAGCCCAAGCGCCACCGGATCAATGGGCTGAATATTGGACATGTTCCAATGCGTCCGCTCGCGGATCGCCTGAATGGTGGGCTTGGTGGTTCCAACCAGACGGCTAATCTGGCCATCGGTCAGTTCGGGGTGAAACTTGACCAACCAATAAATCGATGCCGGCCGGTCCTGCCGTTTCGACAGCGGCGTATAGCGCGGCCCACGGCGTTTTTCTTCGCCCACAGCGGCGGGGTTAAATTTAAGCTTCAGCTTATGCAGCGGATCTGCTTCAGCCGCTTCGATATCAGCGGCATCAAGTTGATTATTGGCAATCGGGTCAAACCCTTTCACACCTGTGGCCACATCACCATCAGCAATGCCTTGCACCTCCAATTCATGCATTTCAACAAAGTCTGCGATTTGTTTGAATGTCAGTGTTGTGTTGTCGACCAGCCAAACAGCAGTTGCCCGGGCCATAATTGGTTTTGCCATAATCTCGTCTCCTTCATGCATCTTCCCCGTTGCCTGGCGGGCAGGCGGTCTTTTTCAAGACAGGTTACCGGTGTAGGGGAACTTGAGAGCTCATATATACCCGTTGAATGCAATTGAAAAGAGCCAAAGCTGCCGTGGATAAAATTGGCTAACTTTGCCAAAAACCCCGCAAATTAGCCAGATTTGATGGATAACCACCCCAAGCAGCCATTACCCCGCCCATGCAAGACGCAGCAAATTCAAGCCCGCCACAACTAAAACGGCAAGAGTGGCTTTAGAAAAAAGCGCTTGGTCAATGTGTTTTTGAAAGCGGCGCCCAATCCAAAGACCCGCCAAAGCAGGTAGAACCAAAACCGCAGAAAACTGCGCCGTTGACCAAGTCAGAATACCAGATGCGATATGGGCAAACACAAGCGCTACAGCCCCCAGACCGTAAACCACGCCCTGAACCCGAAGTTGATCTTCTTTTTTGGTATTCATTGCCGTCAGATAGGCCACCGTTGGCGGACCCCAAACCCCCGATAACCCCCCGACGAATCCTGTCACTGACCCCACCAAGAAGGCAACAACTTTATTCTCGCGGCGCACCTGAAAACGATATCCGCTAAGCTGCAACAGCGAAAAACTCACCACCATAATACCGATACCACCAAGAAACACCTCTCTTGGGATTTGCACGACAAGCTGGGCACTGACCAGCAAAAAAACCAAACCAGTGAGTAAAAAGACACTGAACTGCCGCGTGGAAACAAGGGCCGCTTTTGGTCCTTGGGCCAAGGCTTGAACGCCATTTGCAACTAGGGTTGGCAATATCAAGCCTGCTAGGGCCATTTCAGGCGGCAGGATGAGGCTTAGGCCTGCAATTGTAATCATCGGCATAGCAAAGCCAACAATTCCTTTTATCAGCCCCGCACAAATCGAGATCATAAATGCGTAGGCCCAAAGCGCCGGGGATATGGTTTGCCAAATCAATTCCATAGGGATGCTTTAGCACAGCATTTTATGCACCGCCTCAAAAATCCGATGCGCAATATTACAACAAAATTTATGCTGCAGGTGCATTTTTATTGCGCTGCAGGTGCAAAGTGATTATGAGAAAAGCAATTAAAAGGAAAGTGATTCATGGCGTATGAAGGACAGCATATCGGGATTTCCGAGCAGGGCATTCTAGATGATCTTCTTCACCTGACGGCGAGCAGCCTTGGGGCGGTTGATCAGTTGCTATCGCAAGCCGCGCAAGCGCTGCGTGATCAGGTTTGCACCGAGGGCCGTGTTTCGGCGGCGCTGGTTGAGCAAAATCAAACCGCCGCGCATGGGCTGGCGTGGCTGGCCACCTATGCAGAAGCGCTTAAGCAAATGCAGCAGTGGGCAGACAAGTTAAATGCAGATGCCCGTTTTGGCGAGGTTGAAGCGCTTATTCTGCAAATCGCATTTGGGGAATACCTAAGCCAAATCCAAGGTGGTATACCCATCAGCCAAAGCGAAATAATCCGTTTGCATGAAATGGGTATATCGGACGCAGAGGCACAAGGCTTTGTCACCAAAGAAGTCGGTATTCTGACCCAGAACGGCAATACGCAAAACGCCCGCCTGCGGTTGGTCGCGCTGATGCAGGAAAAAAATGCCGACGTCACTGTGGGGATATCTGGCCTTGACGAAGAGCTGGAAATGATCCGCGATCAGTTTCGCCGCTATGCCCGTGAACGCATCGAGCCCGTGGCGCATGAGTGGCATCTAAAAGATGAGCTGATCCCGATGGAGATCATTGACGAGCTGGCCGAGATGGGGGTTTTCGGGCTTACCATTCCGGAAAGCCTTGGTGGGCTTGGGCTATCAAAAGCCTCGATGGCAGTGGTCTCAGAAGAGCTGTCTCGGGGCTATATCGGGGTGGGCTCACTTGGCACCCGCTCTGAAATTGCTGCTGAGCTGATTTTATGCGGCGGCAGCGACGCGCAAAAATCCCATTGGCTGCCCAAAATTGCCAGCGCCGAGATTTTGCCAACCGCTGTCTTTACCGAACCCAACACCGGATCGGATTTGGGCGCGCTGCGCACAAGGGCCACAAAAGAGGGTGATGATTACCGTATCACCGGTAATAAAACCTGGATCACCCATGCATCGCGCACCCATGTGATGACGCTCTTGGCGCGCACCGATCTCGAAAGCACTGATCACCGCGGCCTGTCGATGTTTCTTGCAGAAAAAACACCGGGTACGGACGCCGAGCCGTTTCCAACCAAAGGCATGAGCGGCGGCGAGATTGAAGTTCTGGGCTATCGCGGGATGAAAGAGTATGAGCTGGCTTTTGATCAGTTTCATGTCAAAGGCGAAAACCTGCTGGGCGGACAAGAAGGCAAAGGCTTTAAACAGCTGATGCAGACCTTTGAAAGCGCCCGTATTCAAACCGCCGCACGGGCCGTGGGCGTTGCACAATCCGCGCTGGATGTGTCGATGCAATATGCCCAAGACCGTAAGCAGTTTGGAAAATCCTTGATCGAATTTCCACGGGTGGCCAATAAACTGGCGATGATGGCGGTGGAAATTATGGTGGCGCGGCAGCTGACATATTTTAGCGCCTTTGAAAAAGACAATGACCGGCGCTGTGATCTAGAAGCGGGCATGGCCAAATTACTGGGCGCAAGGGTGGCATGGTCGGCGGCGGACAACGGGCTTCAAATCCATGGCGGCAACGGCTTTGCACTGGAATATAAAATCAGCCGGATTTTATGCGACGCACGGATTTTGAATATTTTCGAAGGCGCGGCAGAAATTCAGGCGCAGGTCATTGCCCGCCGTTTATTGGAATAAGCCAAAGGCAAAATCCAAGCGGCGCTTGCGACTGGCCAACGGCAATGGCACTATATTGCTTAATTCAGTCTCGCATCTTTTTTAGTAAAGCAATATTGACCCATGCCGTTTATATCTAAACCACCGCACTTCGGACCCCTTTTGTTTTCTTTATGGTCGCTTCTAAGCGGCTGTCAGGTTGATCCTACGGCGGCTTTGGATAGCGTCGTCGGCCCGGTTTGGGTGGTGCAAACACTAGATGGCACCGCTTTTCCCGCCGCTGCCACACTGCGCTTTTCGCCAGATGGCAGAGTAAGTGGCAAAGCCCCCTACAACCGCTATTTCGGAGCGGTTGAAATCACGGACTCTGTTATGACCATCGGTCCTCTGGCAAGCACGAAAATGGCCCGCAAAAATCTTAGTGATGACTACAGCTACCTTGCAGCGCTTGGCTCGATGAACCAACTTAGGATGGACTCAGACCGGTTAATCCTCACTGGCCCCACTGGGAGCGAAATGGTTTTTGTTCTGCAAGATTAAAATGACGCCTTGGGCCGAAATTCATCCGGGATCGCATCGCGGCCTTCCAAGATAAGATCAGCCATGATCTGGGCTATTTTGGGTGCCATGCTAAAGCCGATCTTAAAGCCGCCATTGGCAATAAATGCGCCGTTTTCGATGGGGTGCACCCCAAGCACCGGGGCGCGGCTGCGGCTGCGCGGCCGCACGCCTGCCCAGCGTTTTAAAATCCGCGCGGATTTAAGCTCGGGTAAAACGCGCTGCGCCTTTTCAATCAAGTGCTCAAGCTGACCGTCCACTGTATCTGTGCCCTCATACTCCCGCTCAGAGGTTGAGCCGACAGCAAGCGTGCCATCTTCGTGGGGAACAAAGTGCAAGGTATCGGCAAAAATCTGCGGCGCGGTCGCGCGATCAAAGTCAAAAAGAGCCGCCTGTCCTTTGACACCAGTGCCAAAGGCACGCCCACGCAATGCCGATATCCGCAAAAGATCATGCAGGCCGGTGGCCCACAGCACCGCACCGCGGTCATCAGCCTGCTGTGCAATCTGTACCCCTTTGACCTGCAGCGCCGCCGCCAAAGCATGGCAGGCTGCATTAGGGTTGATACGCGCAGTTAAGCTATCGGCGATCCAAAAGCCGGTCGGCGACGGCGGTGCCCAGTTGGGCGCTGTGTCCGTGACATTCCAAGTGGCTAATCCTTGCCATAAGGATTTAGCAGTTTCGCCCCGTTGATGGGCCAGCTCAAGCGCTGCAGCATCCAAAACCGGCTGAACACGGCCCAGCCGGGCATAGCCGGCCGACTTTCCACCGATCTGTTCAACCTGCGTCCAGAACGCTTCGGCCATGATCAAGCTTTCGAACTGAAAAGCTTTCTTGCTGTTCCAGTTTTCCGGCACATGCGGCGCAAGCGCCCCCACGATACCGCCACTTGATCCTGCTGCGACCCCCTGCGGGTCCACCACTCTCACCTTTGCCCCACGGCGCGCGCATTCCCAGGCGATCGAAAGCCCGAAAATTCCTGCCCCACGGATTGTTACGTCTTCCATTGCCACGCCTGATGCATCTGATAGAACATCCCTAATTGTGGTTTGCACGCTTCACAAGGTCCGATGATGCCGTCTTCTGATCCCCAGCTTTCTTGGCGCGACCGCGATGTGCCGGTTTCGACACGGTTTGATGATCCCTATTATTCGCTGGAAAACGGGCTGCAAGAAACTCAACACGTGTTTTTGGCCGGAAATGACTTGCCTCAGCGGTTTCGTGACAGGTTTCATATTGCCGAGTTGGGATTTGGCACGGGCCTGAATCTTTTGGCAACACTGGCGCTATGGCGCGCCAGCGGCGTAACAGGGCAGTTAAAATTTACCAGCTTTGAAGCCTATCCGATGACCGCAGACCAAATGACCCGCGCCCTTGCACATTTTACCCCCTTAGAGCCCTTGGCGAAAGAGTTTGCACCTCTTTGGCCAGAGCTCTACGCCCATGGCCGAATTGAAACTGATGAGCTTTGTTTAAACCTGCACATTGGTGATGCGCGCAAAACCTTGCCCAACTGGCCAGGACAAGCGGATTGCTGGTTTCTTGATGGGTTTTCACCCGCCAAAAACCCCCAGCTTTGGCAGGCCGATCTGCTCAAGGCGGTTTATGACAACACTTGCGACGGAGGGTCAGCGGCGACCTATACAGCCGCAGGCTTTGTGCGCCGTAATCTTGAAACGGCTGGTTTCAAGGTCAACCGCAGCCCCGGGTTTGGCCGCAAACGGCATATGACCCATGCCGTGAAAGGCGATTTTAATGCAGAGCAATAATCGTCTTGGCATTATGTTGATGCTTCTCACCACACTGGTGTTTGCCGCCCAAGACGGCATTTCAAAACATTTGGCACAGGAATATAATGTGCTGATGGTGGTGATGATACGCTACTGGTTTTTTGCAGCTTTCGTGCTGACCGTTGCAAAGCGCAAGGCGGGTGGCCTGCGCCAGGCGGCCGCCACAGCGCAGCCCCTTCTGCAGATCCTTCGCGGCAGCTTACTGGCGATCGAAATATGCGTCACTGTCGCGGCTTTTGCGCTTTTGGGTTTGATTGAAAGCCATGCAATCTTTGCCTGTTACCCTCTGCTTATTGCGGCTCTTTCGGGCCCCATTCTGGGCGAAGCCGTCGGATGGCGCCGCTGGGTTGCGATTGGCGCAGGGTTCGTCGGCGTATTGATTATCCTCAATCCAACGGCCAGTATTTTTAGCCCTCTGGCCATTATCCCGTTTTTCTCAGCTGTCATTTTTGCGCTGTACGGGCTTCTGACGCGCTATGGCTCGCGGCAAGACAGCGCCGAAACCAGCTTCTTTTGGACCGGCATCACCGGCGTTGTTCTGATGAGCGCCATAGGCATCTGGATGTGGGAACCCATGAGCAGTCGCGACTGGCTCTGGATGGCTTTGCTATGCGTAACAGGGGCTTTGGGCCATGGCCTATTGATCAAATGTTACGAGGTAGCCGAAGCCAGCGCTGTGCAGCCTTTTGCCTATCTGCAACTGGTTTTCGTATCGGTGATCGGTGTTGCGTTTTTTGATGAGGTCATCGCTTTAAATGTGGCCATTGGTGCCGGAATTGTTCTCAGCGCAGGCCTATTCACTTTTTGGCGCGAGCGGCTGCAAAACCGAGCTCTTTAACTGCACTGAAAACGGCTCAGACTGCGCTGGATTGCCCAGTCGCGCGCGGTAATTGATGAGGCTTTCCGCCACCCGCATGACATAATTTCGGGTTTCAACATAGGGGATCATTTCGATCCATTCGACAATATCAACGCCGGGCGCTCGCGGATCACCAAGTCTTTTGATCCAGCTGTCGACCCGGTTGGGCCCAGCATTATAAGCCGCGGCCACAAGCACTGGATTGCCATCAAAGCGCCGGGTTAAATCGGCCAGATACTGGCCGGCAAGTTCGGCGTTATATTCCCAGTCGCGGATCAACCGGTCGGGGCTATAGTCCACTGCCAGCTTCTGCGCCATGGCTTTGGCCGTTGCCGGCATCACCTGCATCAAACCCCGCGCTCCCGCAGGAGAGATCGCGCTATCTTTAAACTCAGTTTCGCGGCGGGCAATCGCAAGCATAAGCTCGGTGGCCACCGGATAGGTTTTCTGGCTCAACGGGTGCAAAGCGAAAAGCGGTCTTGGATAGACATAGCCCTGACTGGCTTTGCGTTTGCCCAGTCGGACCAAGGCTCTTGGCTGCTTGATTTCTTCGAGAAAATCGACGAGCTGAGGAAGTTGATCTTCGGGCAAGGTTTCCGCCAAATGCGTTGCAAACCGCTCGGCTAAAATCGGCTGATCTGCAGCGTACAATAGGATTGCGGCCTGAAATACAGGGCTTTGCCGAAACCCCGCATCTTGCCAATCCGGCAAAGAGACATCTTGCGACAGGCCTTTCGTCATTGGCACCGCCACTTGTTCAGCGCAGAGCAAACCATAAAATCCAATCTGATAATCCGAACCCAAGCGAAAAGAGCGCGCAGCTGGTTCATCATTGCCTTGGGCGCGATGCGCCACCCCCAACCAATAATACCCCCGGCTTAAGGAAATCGGAGTTTCACTCTTTAACAGCAGGTTTTCAAAATGCACTTGGGCAATGGTCGGGCTGTTATGGTGACGCAGCGCGATATATCCGGCAAGCCATTCAAGATCGGCGAAATCACCGCCTTTGGTCAGATGATGGCTCGATGCCAGTTGATAGGCCAAATCAAACCTTTTCTCAGAAATCAGCTCACGCACCAGCAGTTTGCGGCCCTTGGACCACACCTCTGGCCTACCTAGAAGAACTGCTGATTGACTATGCTTTACCAGCAAGGGCATGGCTGCATCTTGCAGCCCGGCGCGCAGCCGCCACGTAAAGCGGGCATGGGCCAGAAGCGGGGTATTTTGCAGCTCATCTGCCACCGCGGCAATCAACGTATCAACGCCCTGCTCACCTTTACGCAAAGCAATACGAGCCTTGGCCATGGCCGCTTGTTCGCTTGATACATAGGGCAATATCGCCTCGGCGGATGCATGCGCATCCTGCCAGAGCATTTCGGCAAGGCGGGCTTCATGCAGCGCTCTAAGCTGGTCGGCAAATTGTTCTAGATAGGCCTGCTGCACTTTATAGCTCATCGGGGCTGCCACCCAGAAATCCTGCGCCACCCGGCGGGCTTGTTCGGTTTTTCCCTCTGCAAGGAGCGCGGCGGCATGGGCAAAGCCGCCCACCGCTGTTACGGGCGCGTGACGCTGAAAAAAGTCCAAAACCACATCTGTTGGCGCATCCAGAAAGGCTTCTTCAGATTGCTTTTGCAGATAGGGCAAGCCGGGCCAGTCGCCGTTGCGAGCCATAAAGCGAGATACCGCTTGCGCCGTACCAGCGCCAGACCGGTGCAAATGCCATTCAATGATATCGTTGGCAATGCGTCCATCTTGCGCCGCAATTTGCAAGGCACCCCGCCAATTTTGTTGCTGCACCGCGTCCAACGCGTTCTCGAGCGGCCGAGGCGCAGCAATTGCAGAGTTGAAATTGGTAAAAATGATCAAAAAAAGACCAAAGATACGGAACATTACTTGCATTTTTCGTTATGAACCTGAATAGACTGCCGCGACTGTAACGTGAGAAATGCGGAACGCCAACGATCTGTGTAGCTTAGGCAGAAAATTGCTGCTAGATGATCGCGTGTTCAAAAAAACCAGGAGGAGCGTACTATGTTGAAAGGATCCATGCCAGCATTGGTGACGCCATTTAAAGATGGCGCTGTGGATGTCGATACGCTCAAATCGCTGGTCAATTGGCATATCGAGCAGGGCAGCCATGGGCTGGTTCCTGTTGGCACCACGGGTGAAAGCCCCACGCTCACCCATGAAGAGCATGAAATGGTGGTCGCCGAGGTGGTTAAAGCCGCTGGTGGACGGGTGCCAATTATTGCCGGTGCTGGGTCGAACAATACCGCCGAGTCGCTGCGCTTTATGGCGCATGCCAAAGAGGTCGGTGCCACGGCAGCTTTGGTCGTGACACCGTATTACAACAAACCCACGCAAGCGGGACTTATCGCGCATTTCAAAACCCTGCATGATGCCTGCGAGTTGCCGATTGTGATTTACAATATCCCAGGCCGTTCGGTGGTGGATATGTCACCGCAAACCATGGGCGAGCTGGCCAAGCTGCCGCGTATTATCGGGGTGAAAGACGCCACTGGCGATCTGGCCCGTGTGTGCGAGCAGCGCATCACCTGCGGCGCTGACTTCCTGCAAATCTCGGGCGAGGACGCAACCGCGCATGGCTTTAATGCCCAAGGCGGCATTGGCTGTATTTCGGTCACGGCAAATGCGGCGCCGAAGCTCTGCGCCGAGCTGCAAAACGCCTGTCTTGCGGGTGATTATGCCACCGCGCTTGATCTTCAGGATAAACTTATGCCACTGCATCAGGCGATTTTCACCGAGCCGGGTCTGGTGGGCGCCAAATACGCCATGTCACAACTGGGGTTGTGTTCGGATGAGGTGCGGCTGCCTTTGACCCCATTGACAGATAGCACCAAAGGTCTGATCCGCGATGCGCTGCGTCACGCTGGGCTGTTGAATTAATCTGTCTTACTTGTGCAAACGCACTGTTTGCTTGCCTGTTTAAACCAAAGTTTTTAAGTTCCTAGCGCAGCGCAAGGCGCAGTGGCATATTTTCCATCGCGGCGCGATACCAGTACACAATGGCATCGCGCTCATCCTGTTCCATCCAAGTGACGTTCGCTGGTGGCATCGCGTGGGTTACTCCGGAATGCAGGTAAATGGCCTTTGCTTGCGCGGTGATATCTGCACGGCTTTCCAAAAATACATGGTTGGGCGCATAGCGGATGCCCTCATACACAGGCTCTCGGGCATGGCACATAGAGCAGCGGCCGATAACAATCTCTTCCACATGATCAAATCCTTCTACGGCCGCGAAAATCTTTTGTTTTTGCGATAACCCGTCTGGCTCTTGCGATGGTTTGACCATGGGCGCGGTCGACAGCCACATGATGCATAAAAACAGCAGCGCGGTAACAAGCCACGTCCAAGTCGGATTGCCCGACCCCGCGTGGCGGGTATTGAAATAGTGCCGGATCGTAACACCCATCAAAAACACCAAAGCGCAGATCAGCCAATTATATTCGCTGGCAAAGGCCAGTGGATAATGCGTTGACAGCATTAAAAAGATCACCGGCAGGGTGAGATAGTTGTTATGGGTAGAGCGCAGTTTGGCAATTTTTCCATATTTGGCATCGGGCACGCGGCCCGCGATAAGGTCTGCCACCACGATGCGCTGATTGGGCATAATGATGAAAAAGACATTGGCCGTCATGATGGTGGCGGTAAAAGCGCCTAGATGCAAAAGCGCGGCGCGGCCGGTGAATATCTGGTCATATCCCCAAGCCATGGCCACCAAAAGCACAAACAGCAAGACCATCAACAGTGTTGGATTATCGCCCAGCTTTGATTTGCATAAAGCATCATAAACGACCCAGCCAAAAGCCAATGACCCGCCCGATATTAAAATCGCCTGAAACACAGACAGATCGGCTTTGGAAGTGTCGATCAGATAGATCTCGGCGCCCGCCCAGTACATCACCATCAAAAGTGCCGCGCCAGACAGCCATGTGCTGTAGCTTTCCCATTTGAACCAGGTCAGATGTGCAGGCATTTCTTCGGGCGCCACAAGATATTTTCGGACATGATAAAATCCACCGCCGTGGACCTGCCATTCTTCGCCATACGCGCCCTTTGGCAAATCATCCGATTTGCGCAATCCCAGATCAAGCGCAATAAAATAAAATGACGACCCGATCCAAGCCATCGCGGTAATTACATGTACCCATCGAATGGCAAAGGCCAACCAGTCCCAGATAATTGCAAACTCTTGCATGGTCTCTTCTCTTAATTTTACCCTAATAGTTCTAGTCTAATCCTAGATTTACTTGTATTGTGAAAAAATCCAAGCTGTTTCAATAAAAGCAACATAATGTCTTATACCGATAACATCCGGACCTTTGTGCGCGTTTACGAACTGGGGTCAATGTCCGCTGCTGCGCGCGATCAAAGGATTTCGCCCGCTGTTGCCTCTGCGCGGATTTCCCAATTGGAGGACCATCTCAGAGTGCGGCTGTTTCAGCGCACCACACGGATGCTTAACCCGACCGAGCAAGGCCGTTTGTTTTATAGCGGAGCGGTGCGGATATTGGATGCAATCGAAGAAGCAGAAGCGCAGGTGCAAGATATCACCCAGTCCCCAAGAGGGTCGATTTATGTCGCCGCGCCGCTGGGTGTCGGGCGGCGTTTTATTGCCCCCGCAGTGCCGGACTTTAAAGAGCAATATCCGCTGATTGATGTGCGGTTGCGCCTGTCAGATCGCAGTGTGGATCTCACCGCCGAAGGCCTAGATGTTGCCTTTTTCCTTGGCACTCCGAAAGATTCCACCTTTAAGATGAAAAAAATTGCCGATTGCCCACGGCTTTTATGCGCAGCCCCTAGCTATTTGCAGCAGCGCGGCGCGCCGCAATCGCTCAAAGAGCTGACCGACGGCACCCATGATTGTTTGAACCTGCGATTTCCCGGCGCGTCGGAATTTCAATGGCCGCTTATGACCGAAGACGGCGTACAGCGTTTTGCGGTCAAAGGCCCATTTGAATCCGATGATGGCGATGTGCTGACAAATTGGGCGGTGGGCGGTTTTGGAATTATTATGAAGCCCTATTTTGAAGTCGCCGATCATCTGCAATCCGGCGCGCTGGTGGCGGTCTTAGCGCAGCACAGCCCAGTTGAGATCCAGCTCGGGTGCCTTTATCCGCACCGGCGTAAACAGGATCCAAAAATCCGGCTTTTCATAGACTTTATGGCGCAGCGCAGCGCCGCCCAAATGGCAAACATAATGCAGGGTGTTCAACTGCCCCGATAAGTTGAATATCCAAACGGCGAAAGCAGCAGCGGTACATGATAGTGGCTGTGCTCGCTCATTTCAAACCGGATCGGGATGATGTCCAAAAACCCATTGCTGCCCGAGGGTGCGCCGCACCCTTCAAGGTAAGCGCCAGCATGGAACACCAGCTCATAGCTGCCCAAGCCAAATTTTTCCTTGGGCAAGATTGGGCTATCTGTTCGCCCATCAGCATTGGTGGTCATGCTGCCAAGCGCGATGCGTGCGTCCCCCTCAAGCCGAAAAAGATCAATTTTCAATCCCGCAGCAGGGCAGCCCCGCGCGGTATCCAATACATGTGTGGTCAAATATCCAGACATCTGCCCCTCTTTTCATCACTCTGCTATTCTGCGCCAAAAAAATACTTCTGCAACCTTGCCATAATATAAAAGATGTTTCAAAAATTGATTGAAAGTCTTGCTCGCTTTCTTGTGATACAAAATACCAAGAAGGAACATCGCATGAAGCGTTATCGCCGCGACATGATTGGATATGGGGCAAACCCGCCCCAAGCGAACTGGCCTGACGGGGCCAAGATCGCTGTGCAATTCGTGATCAATTATGAAGAAGGCGGCGAAAACTGCATCCTGCATGACGATCCAGCATCCGAAGCTTTTCTGTCTGAAATCGTTGGGGCCACGGCTTGGCCAGATCAGCGCCATTGGAACATGGAAAGCATCTATGAATATGGCGCGCGCGCCGGGTTCTGGCGGTTGCATCGGCTGTTCACCGAACTTGATATACCGGCCACCGTCTACGGCGTGGCCACGGCTTTGGCGCGCAACCCCGAGCAGGTGCACGCCATGCAGCAGGCCGGCTGGGAAATTGCCAGCCACGGGCTAAAGTGGATTGAGCACAAAGATATGACGCCCGAGGATGAGACCGCGCAGATAAATGCGGCGGTTAAGCTTCATACGGAAGTGACCGGCGAGCGACCCTATGGCTGGTATACAGGCCGCTGCTCGGAAAACACCGTTTCATTGGTCGCTGCGGCTGGCGGGTTTGACTATATTTCGGACAGCTACGCCGATGATCTGCCCTATTGGATGGACTGCGGCGGCCATGACCAGTTGATAATTCCCTATACGCTTGATGCCAATGATATGCGCTTTGCAACCCCGCAGGGCTTTAATGCAGGCGATCAGTTTTTCAACTACCTCAAAGACAGTTTCGATGCGCTTTATGCCGAGGGTGAAGACGGCAGCGCAAAAATGATGTCGATTGGCCTGCATTGCCGTCTGATCGGACGCCCGGGCCGCGTCATGGCCCTGCGGCGCTTTATGGACTATGCAAAATCGCATGGCGATGTGTGGTTTGCCCGAAGGGTTGATATTGCACGGCATTGGTCAAAGGCGCACCCGCCAAAACACTTTGAGCGCCCCTCGCAGATGAGCAAAGACCGGTTTGTAGAGCTCTATGGCAGTGTCTTTGAACACTCGTCTTGGGTGGCTGAAGGCTCCCATGAATTAGAGCTAGGCCCCGCCCATGACACCGCGATCGGGCTTCATAATGCGCTTGCGCGTGTATTTCGTTCAGCGTCAAAAGATCAAAAGCTCGCCGTGCTGCGCGCACACCCCGATTTGGCCGGCAAGCTGGCGCAAGCCAAAAGATTGACCAAAGCGTCCACCACTGAGCAAGCAGGCGCCGGGCTTGATGCGCTGACCGATGATGAACGGGCACGATTTGAAGCCTTGAATACCGCCTATACCGAAAAACATGGCTTTCCCTTTATCATTCCGGTGCGCGACCATACCAAAGCCAGCATTCTTGCGGCCTTTGAGCGGCGGCTCGATAACAGCTCGGACGTCGAGTTTGATCAAGCCTGCACAGCTGTTGAGCGCATTGCAGCGCTAAGGCTGCAAGGTCTTTTGCAGTGAGCCGGGTGATTTACACCGAGCCACTCACCGCCGAGGGGTTTGCACCCTTTGGCGATGTTCTGGACAGCGATGGCGCTCCGGATCAGATGATCAATCAAGCCATGTGCGGGCGTTATCATGATCGGGCCAAGCTGGATTTCACAACGGGCCGTGCAGGGATCAGCATCTTTGAGGCAACGCCGCGCACCCTGCCCTATGAGCTTGATCTGATGGAGCGGCACCCGCTGGGATCGCAAGCCTTTATACCAATGACCGATAAGCCGTTTTTAATCACCGTGGCGCGAGACAACGCCGGCGCTCCGGATCAGCCGAGGGCGTTTCTATCCCGCCCCGGACAAGCCATCAATTTTCACCGCAATATCTGGCATGGGGTTTTGACACCGCTTCATGCGCCGGGCCTTTTTGCCGTGATTGACAGAATAGGAAAGGACAGCAACCTAGAGGAATACACCTTCGATACACCTTACAGCATACAATAAAAATACCAATAAAACTGTATCAGCCAACCGTTGGTAACATCCAACAAAAAGGAGAATGAAATGAGTGACACAACAACTGGGTATAGCGATCCCAATATAACCCCCCCGATGGGCGAAGCCGTCCCCTTGGGGCTGCAACACGTTCTGGCGATGTTTGCATCAAACGTAACGCCGTCGGTGATTGTCGCCGGTGCGGCCGGTTTGGCCTTTGGCGGCGCTGAGCAGGTTTATTTGATCCAGATGGCAATGCTGTTTGCCGGTATTGCCACCTTGTTCCAAACCTTGGGTTTTGGCCCGGTCGGTGCGCGGCTTCCGATTATGCAGGGCACCAGCTTTGCCTTTGTCGGCGTGCTGGCCGGCATTGCCGCAACCCAAGGCTTGGGCGTTGCGCTGACCTCATGCGTCATCGCAGGGATTATCCACTTTGCACTTGGCTCGGTCATCAGCTCAATCCGCAGCTGGTTCCCGCCGCTGGTCACTGGCTTGGTCATTTTGGCCATTGGTCTTTACCTTATTCCGGTCGGCATTAAATATGCTGCGGGCGGTGCAGCCGATTTCCAGATGAACGCGGATAGCTTTGGGTCCATGAAGCATTGGGCGGTGGCTTTGACGGTGATTGTGGTAGCGCTTGTGTGCAAATTCCGCACCACAGGCATGCTCTCCAATGCCGCCATTTTGATCGGTATTGTCGCCGGTTATATCCTCGCATTTATCTTGGGGATGGTGTCTTTCGGCGGGGTTGCCAAAGCCAGCTGGATTATCGGCTTGCAGGTCATGCCCTACGGGTTTGAATTTAACCTTGGCGCCGTTATCGGTGTGACTTTGGTGTCCATCGTATCTGCGGTAGAAACCGTTGGCGACGCCTCTGCCACAACCAAGGCCGGCGCAGGACGTGATGCCACCGACGAAGAAATATCCGGCGCAACCTATGCTGATGGTCTGGGTACTGCCGTGGCCGGTGTTTTCGGCGGGCTTCCCAACACCTCGTTTAGCCAGAACGTCGGTATTGTCGGCATGACCGGCATTATGAGCCGCCATGTGGTGTCCATTGCCGCTCTCATCATGGTGATTTGCGGATTGCTGCCAAAAATCGGCGCACTCATTGCCTCCATGCCAATGCCTGTGCTCGGCGGCGGTGTGATTGTGATGTTCGGCATGGTTGCTGCAGCAGGCATGAACGTGCTGTCAGAAGTGAAAATGACACGGCGCAACATGGTGATCATCGCCATTTCGCTGACCGTCGGTCTAGGCCTTAATCTGGTGCCATCAGCGGTTCAATACCTGCCCGGCATCTGGAAAACGCTGGCCACATCCGCCGTGGCGCCAACCGCGTTCTTGGCCATCGTGCTGAACCAAATCCTCCCCGAAGATGTAGAAGCCTAACTCTACTTCATCGAATTTAATGGCGTCGCCCCGATGTAAATGCGGGGCGGCGTTGTTTTTTTATCCTTATTTTTGAGGGCAACTGTATCAAACGCCTTGATTTGCATCGAAATCTTAGCAAAGCTATTTGTATGAGCAATTATTCTGCATTTTCGACGCGCCCCCTTTCCGCAGAAACGGTGTCCTTTCAACGCCCCGAACTCAACATCATTTTATCGCTTTATGGCCGTATGGTGGCCGCCGGTGAATGGCGGGACTACGGCATATCAAGCCTACGCGATGTGGCCGTGTTTTCAGTGTTTCGCCGCACAGCCGAGCACCCGCTTTACCGCATTGAAAAACGCCCTCGCCTTCGGGGCCGTCAGGGCCAATATGCGGTGATCGGTCTTGATGGGCAGGTGCTCAAACGTGGTCAGGACTTAAAAACGGTGCTGCGGGTGCTTGAACGCAAATTGATCCGGTCTGTGACCTAGACCAGCCTGTAACACTTGCAGCGACAGCATAAACGCAGCTCATGCGCCCTATCCCAAAGAATCAGTAGAAAAGAACAAAACTAGAACATATATTGCTGTTTATGTTTGTTGAACTGTCTGCCACCTCTAATTTCAGCTTTCTCAAAGGCGCCTCGCATCCCGAAGAATACATCGCGCGGGCGGCGCTTTTGGGTATGCCGGCACTGGCGATTGCCGATGAAAACTCGGTGGCCGGCATTGTACGCGCACATAGCGAAGCGCACAACATTGCGCGGCGGGTGGCAGCGCGGCAAGCCGCGCCCGAACACGGACCACCGCGCCCGGCGCATATCGCGCCGCCGCCTTCTGCAGATGTTACAAATATCCCCCGTCTCCTCCCTGCGGCGCAGCTGATCTTTCAAGACGGTGTCGCTCTGACAGCCCTGACACAAAACCGCCGCGGTTGGGCAAACCTGTGCCGGTTGATATCCAAAGGTCGGCTGCGAGTGGACAAAGGCACCTGCCAGCTGAGGCTCAATGATCTTTATGATCGGGCCGAAGGGCTGGTGTTTTTACTGCATCCGCCGCACGTGCTGCCGCTTGTCGGCGGCGCGCAAAAGTGGTGGCGCGCCGCACAGCAGCTGACGCGCCGCCTTGACGGGCAGATCTATCTACTCATGTCCCCCTGCTATGACGGTCAGGACCAAACGAGGTTTGATCACATAGCCGCTGCCGCAGAAACGCTTGGCCTTAAAACAATCGCCAGCGCCCAGCCGCTGATGCATCATGGCCGCCGCCGCCGGTTGGCCGATGTGCTCACCGCGATCCGCACCGGCACCCGTGTCGATCAGCTGGGCCGGGCAGCGCTGACCAATGCCGAACAGCGCCTGCGCTCTGGGGCCGAAATGCGTCACCTTTTCAAAGCCCATCCGGATGCGGTAGAGCGCAGCGGCACTTTGGCACACTCCCTGACCTTCTCGCTGGATGAGCTGCGCTATGAATATCCCGCCGAGCTGAGCGGCAGTGAAACGCCGACAGAGCGGCTGAGGCGCCTTGCCTATGCAGGGCTGAACTGGCGCTATCCGGACGGCGTGTCCAAGCGGGTGCGCGCAATGCTAGAGCATGAGCTGAAATTGATCGCCAAGCTTAAATATGAACCCTATTTTCTGACCGTCCGCGATATTGTAAAATTTGCCCGGGACAGGGGCATCTTATGTCAGGGGCGCGGTTCGGCGGCCAATTCGGTGGTATGCTATGCTTTGGGGGTCACATCGGTCAGCCCCGAGATTGGCACCATGGTGTTTGAACGCTTTGTCTCTGAGGCCCGGGACGAGCCGCCCGACATTGACGTTGATTTCGAGCACGAGCGCCGCGAAGAGGTGATCCAGCATATCTATGCGCGCTATGGCCGCCACCGCGCCGGGCTCTGCGCCACGGTGATCCATTACCGCGCCAAACGCGCCATCCGTGAGGTAGGGATGGCCATGGGGCTTTCTCAGGACACGGTGGCCGCGCTGTCTGGGCAGCTTTGGGGCGGATTTGGCAGCCGCGCCACCAGCCGGCAGCGTTTGGCCGAAGTGGGGCTTGACCCCAAGGACCGGCGGCTGGCGCAAACCTTTGAGCTTATCGATGAAATTATCGGCTTTCCGCGCCATCTAAGCCAGCATGTGGGCGGCTTTATCATCACCGAAGGCCGGCTGGATGAGCTGGTGCCCATCGAAAACGCCACAATGCAGGGGCGCACGGTGATTTGCTGGGACAAGGATGACATCGACGCGCTTGGCATCCTTAAGGTCGATGTGCTGAGCCTTGGAATGCTCACCTGTCTGCGCAAATCCTTTGATCTGATGCGCTCGCATCTGGGAATAGATTATTCCCTAAGCTCTCTGCCGCCCGAGGATCCCAAAACCTATGATATGCTGTGCCGGGCCGACAGCGTCGGGGTGTTTCAGGTGGAAAGCCGCGCACAGATGAATTTTCTGCCGCGCATGCGGCCGCGCTGCTTTTATGATCTGGTGATCGAAGTGGCCATCGTGCGCCCCGGACCGATCCAGGGCGATATGGTGCATCCCTATATCCGGCGGCGCAACGGCGAAGAAGCGGTCGCGTTTCCTTCGGATGCATTGGGCAAGGTTCTGGGCAAAACCTTGGGCGTGCCGCTGTTTCAGGAACAGGCGATGCAGATCGCCATTATCGGTGCCGGCTTTACCCCCGATGAGGCCGACCGGCTGCGCCGCTCCCTTGCCACGTTTAAAAAACACGGCAATGTCAGCGAATTTAAAAACCGCTTTCTGCGCGGCATGCGGCGCAACGGCTATGACGACGATTTTGCACAGCGCTGCTTTTCCCAGATCGAAGGCTTTGGCTCTTACGGGTTTCCCGAAAGCCACGCGGCCAGCTTTGCGCTGCTGGTCTATGCCAGCGCCTGGATCAAATGCCATCATCCGGGCATTTTTGCCTGCGCGCTGCTCAATTCCCAACCCATGGGGTTTTACGCTCCGGCCCAGATTGTACGCGATGCGCGCGCGCATGGGGTCGAGGTGCGCGGCGTGGCCATCAACGACAGCTATTGGGACAATGTGATGGAACCGGACGGGCGCGGCGGGCTGGCTCTGCGGCTGGGGTTTCGACAGATCAAAGGCCTGCGCGAAGATGATGCGGTCTGGATCACTGCCGCACGCGGCAATGGCTACCGCTCGGCAGAAGATGTCTGGCGCCGCGCCGGTACACCGCCAGTGGTGCTCGCGCGGCTGGCCGAGGCGGATGCTTTTGCCGATCTGCGCCTAAGCCGCCGTGAAGCGCTGTGGCAGGTCAAGGCCATCACCGCCGAGACACCCTTGCCGCTGTTTGCCAGTGATATGGACGGTGAAGGCATTGAAGAGCCGGCCGCACATTTGCCGAAGATGAGCCTTGGTGAAGAAGTGGTTGAAGACTATGTTTCCATGCGCCTCAGCCTACGCGCGCATCCGGTCGCGCTGCTGCGCCATATTCTAACCCCCCGCCGCCAGTCCGTTTGGGCGCGCCTCACGCTAGGATAGAGCCGCCCACGACCCCGACTTGACCGGGGGCGCACTAATATGCTCTTTTGGCTGTATTATTTAATTAAACTTCAGCCCATGGGTGTGCGCTTATCGCGGCTTATTTTAAGCACACCTACAAAAGCCGCCCCTGTCATAAACAAAACTGCGGCGAAAGGACGATTATGACCAAAGACGTTTTACGAAGCGACGTACGGGCGCTTGAACTGCAAATATTCAAACTTAATGAGCTTTACGTATCTTTGCGTGCCCAAGCCTTTGGCTTTGAGCTTAAAAACCGCACCATACGGGATCAAAGCGGCGAAATTGATATCGCGTCCTTGTTTTCCGAAGGTCAGGACCATTTGGTGTTTATCGTCAATATGCGGGTATCCTGCATCTATTGCATGTCCTATGCCGACGGATTTATGGGCGTTCCAAACCACTTGGGCGATGATGCCGCGCTTGTGCTTTGCTCGGTAGCCCGCCAGAAGAAATCAATGCGCATAAAGCAAAAAGAGGCTGGCCATTTGACTGCTATTCTTTTGTCTCAAACGATCTGCCCAAAGAGCTTGGGCTATATAGTGACGACAAAGGCATTCTGCCGGGCGCGGTCGGGTTCACGCGGCAGGGTGATAAGATCACGGTTGCTTCGGTGAATGATTTTGGGCCCGGGGATTTATTTGGCACAGTATGGCACCTGCGTGCCTTGATCAATCCAAAATGGGTGGAGCTTGAGCCAAAAACGCTGTGAGGCATTGCGCCTAAAATTGCCAACCCTCTAAAACGGCGCTTTGGCGCGGAACTTCATGCCGCGGCCGTTTTCGGGGTGGTTCAGCCGCAGCTCTTCTGAGTGCAGCATCATCCGTGCATGCGCTCCTGCGGTTTCCGGTGCATAAAGCGGATCGCCCAAAATGGGATAACCGATGGACAGGCAATGCACCCGCAGCTGATGCGAACGGCCGGTTTTGGGCGTCAGGCGCAGACGGGTTTCACCGCCGCCGGTTTTAATCATCTTCCATTCCGTGACCGCAGGTTTTCCGGTTACATGGCACACCATCTGACGCGGCCGGTTGGGCCAATCGACAATCAGCGGCAAATCAATTTCACCGGATGTTTCCGCCAATTCACCCGCCACACGCGCCACATAGGTTTTTTTTGTCACGCGGTTTTCAAACTGCATCGACAGATGCCGCTGCGCATGGGCGGTCAGTGCAAAAACCATCACGCCGGATGTATCACGGTCCAGCCGGTGCACCAGCAGCGCATCGGGAAACGCCAGTTGCACACGGGTAAGCAGGCAATCGGCCAGATCCGCACCGCGCCCCGGCACCGACAAAAGCCCAGCGGGTTTTTCAACCGCCACCAGCTCGCGGTCTTCGTGCAAAATACTCAAAGGGCCAGAGGGCGGATCATAGGGTGTCTGCATAGGCGCGGTGCATAGCGCGGTGGGGCGGCGCTGTCTATCCCGACCGCTTGCATCTTTCCGACTTGCGCACATGAAATTTTACTTGATTTTTTCACCGACTCACGTCACCGTGAAAAAAATGGCTCAAATTTCATGAAAGACCTCTATGTCCGCCCTAGACATCACCCTGCTTGACAGCCTTGGCGCCGATCTTCGATCGCTGCGCAAAGCGCGTGGCCTAACGCTGAATGATCTGGCCGAGGCGGTAGGAAAATCCGTCGGCTGGCTCTCGCAGGTCGAACGCGACCTGTCAGAGCCGTCCATCAATGATCTGCGCGATCTTGCCAAAGCGCTTGATATTCCCATGTCGATGCTGTTTGGCCAAGCCAAAGCTGCCCCGCAAGAGGCCGGTTTTGTGGTGCGCAAAGGCGCGCGCCGACCCATCGGATCAAATGAGGCAGGGCTGGTGGAGGAACTGCTGTCCCCCGATCTGACAGATGATTTCGAAGTGGTGCATTCCACCTTTGAGCCGGGCGCAAAACTGGAAACGCCGGTCACCCGACCGACGCAGGAAGTGGGCTATCTAATCTCGGGCCAGCTGGATATTACGATCGCCGAGAAAACCTTTACCATTTACCCCGGCGATAGCTTTCGCATTCGCGGCGAGCCGTTTTTATATGCCAACCCCTATCAAGCGCCCGCCATTGCGATCTGGGTGATCGCACCGCCGGTGTATTAGCGCCATGAGCTGGGAGGCATGGATCATATTCGCCAGTTTCTGGGTGCTCTTTGTCACCACCCCGGGGCCAAATGCAGTGAACTGTATCTCGGTGGCAATGGCCTATGGGTTTCGGCGCGCGCTGATCTGCGTTGCGGGCATCTTGACCCAAGCGACGCTTTTCCTCACCCTGTCGGCATTTGGCGTTACAGCACTGATTGCCGCCTCACCGCTTGCCTTTTTGGTGCTGAAATGGATCGGTGCGGGATTTTTGATCTATCTCGGAATCCGCTGCTGGCGCAGAGCAGGCCAGCCACAGGCTTCCGGCGTGCCCGAGGCCCAACAGCTTTATCTGCGGGCCTTTATGATTGCCGCAATCAACCCCAAATCCATTGCCGGATATCTGGCCGCCTTTAGCCAGTTTGTCCAACCCGGCATACCCGTGTCCACGCAAATGTGGGTAATCATGCCAACCGCGCTTGGCCTGACAACCCTAAGCTATGTCAGCTATTGCGCGCTTGGGGCCGGTTTGGGACGCACGGCCCTAAGCGCAATGTTCAATATCTATTTACAGCGTATCCTAGCCGTTTTTTTCATCAGCTACGGGCTTTTACTAGGCTCATCTCATTTTTCAAAAGGAGCGTAGGGGATGATGATTTCAGGATCTTGTGAATGCGGCGCCGTGATGTTTGAGCTGTCTGGTCCGCTGCGCGATGTCATCGCCTGCCATTGCACGCAATGCCGCAAAACCTCGGGGCATTATTGGGCCGCAACCTCAGTGCCTAAAGAGCAGTTGAAGCTGGTGCACTCAAGCGGCTTAAAATGGTACCGCTCGTCAGAAAAAGCGCGGCGCGGCTTTTGCGCCGACTGCGGATCGAGCCTGTTTTATGAGCTGGACGAAGAGGGGCGCACCGCAATTGGGGCCGGCACGCTGGATAGCCCGAGCGGGCTGAAAACCATGCGGCATATCTATGTGGCAGACAAAGGCGACTATTATTCAATCGCGGATCATACACCGCAGTTTAAGGCGGGCTCATAATGGTGTTTGGCCTTTTTGAACCTCATGTGCTTCTCACCTTTCTGGGCGCGGGCATCGTGCTTAACCTGACACCCGGCGCAGATGTCGCCTTTACGATGGCGTCCGGCCTCAGGGGCGGCAAACGCGGTGGCATCGCTGCGGCAATAGGCATAACCACAGGCAGTTTGGTGCATACTGTCGTGGCCGCCTTTGGCCTAGCGGCGGTTTTTGTCACCTATCCCCTTGCCTTTGATACCGTCCGCTATCTGGGTGCGGCCTATTTGCTTTACCTTGCATGGCGGGCTTGGACAAAAGTCGTAACTGTTGCAAAACCAAAGGGTGCACCCACCGCTAAACAGGCAATAACACAAGGGTTTCTAACCAACATCCTGAACCCGAAAGTCGCGCTTTTCATTCTTGCTTTTCTACCTCAGTTCACAGACCCCCAAAACGGCCCCGTCTGGTTGCAGATGCTGATCCTCGGCGGGCTGTTTTCATCGACAGGCATTATCGTAACGATCACTTATGGGGTTCTGGCAGGAGCGATGTCAGACAGGCTTCACCGCTACCAGCGTCCTTTAAACAAACTTACAGCACTCATTTTTGGCGGTCTCGCAGCCCGCCTTGCTTGGCAATAGGGAGATAAAAAACCATGGCAGATATCCCATCTACCGCACGCGTTGTCATCATAGGGGGCGGCGCTGTCGGCGCGTCCTGCCTCTATCATCTGGCCAAGGCCGGTTGGTCCGATTGCGTTCTGCTGGAACGCAATGAGCTGACCGCCGGCAGCACATGGCACGCGGCGGGCAATGTACCGACGTTTTCCACCTCATGGTCGGTGATGAATATGCAGCGCTATTCAACCGAACTGTATCGCGGGCTTGGCGCAGCGGTGGATTATCCGATGAATTATCATGTCACCGGCTCGATCCGGCTGGCCCATTCCAAAGAGCGGATGCAGGAATTTGAACGCGCCAAGGGCATGGGCCGCTCGCAGGGAATGGACCTTGATATCCTTGCGGTGGACGAGATCAAAAACCGCTATCCGTTTATTGAAACCCATGATCTGCAGGGCGCGCTTTATGATCCCAATGATGGCGATATTGATCCGGCGCAGTTGACCCAGGCGCTGGCCAAAGGCGCGCGTGATCTGGGGGCAAAAGTACTGCGCTTTACCCCCGCAACAGGGGTGTCGCGCGAGAACGGCGAATGGATTGTCAACACCAACAAAGGCGATATACGCTGTGAATATGTGGTCAACGCGGCGGGCTATTACGCCCAGCGCGTCGGCGAGTGGTTCAAACCCTATGGCGGGCGTACGGTGCCGATGATGGTGATGAGCCACCAATATATGCTCACCGATGAAATTCCCGAGCTTGAAGCCTGGAGCGCCGAGCAGGGCCATAAACTGCCGCTGCTGCGCGATGTGGACAGCAGCTATTATCTGCGTCAGGAAAAGCACGGGCTCAACCTTGGCCCCTATGAGCGGAACTGCAAAGCCCATTGGGCCGACCCCTCTGATCCGCTGCCCGAAGACTTTAGCTTTCAGCTTTATCCAGATGATCTTGAGCGGCTTGAATGGTATGTCGAAGACGCCATGGCGCGGGTGCCGCTGCTGGGCACCGGCGGGGTCAGCAAAGTCATCAACGGCCCGATCCCTTATGCGCCCGACGGCATGCCGCTTATTGGCCCGATGCCCGGCGTGCCCAATGCGTTTGAAGCCTGCGTCTTTACCTTTGGCATCGCGCAGGGCGGCGGCGCCGGCAAGGTACTGGCCGAATGGATCACCGAAGGGCAAACCGAATGGGATATGTGGTCTTGTGATCCGCGCCGCTATACCGATTACACCGATCATGACTACTGCGTGGCCAAAGGTATGGAAATTTATGGCCATGAATACGCCATGCACTTCCCCTGGCACGAATGGCCCGCAGGGCGCGACAAGAAACTGTCGCCCGTGCACGACAAGGTGGTCGAGCTGGGCGGGGTCATGGGCGCCTATAATGGCTGGGAACGGGCCAACTGGTTTGCCAAACCGGGCGATGACACATCCGAAGAAACCACCCAAACCTGGAACCGCGCTGGCCCATGGGAGGCGCGCATCCGCGAGGAATGCGAAGCGGTGCGCGATGCTTGCGGGGTGTTAGATCTGCCCGGATTTTCCCGCTTCTGGTTGCAAGGCGACGGCGCCGACGACTGGCTACGCAGCTTTTGCACCGGCGGCATACCCAAAGTGGGCCGCATGAATTTGATCTATATCTCGGACGCGCGGGGGCGTATTTTAACCGAATTATCCTGTATCCGTATCGGTGAGGATAACTTTGTGCTGATCACTGCGGCCACCGCCCAATGGCATGATGGCGAGCTGATCCGCAACTCTGTGCCGGGCACTGTGACAGTGCGCGAAACCACAACCGAGCGTGATACTTTGATCGTCACCGGCCCCACCGCGCGCGATATGCTGTCGGGGATCACCGATGCCGATCTGTCGCAAGGCTGGCTGACCCATCAGTTTGCCACCGTTGCAGGTCAAAAAGCCTTCTTGATCCGCGTCTCGTTTGCCGGCGAGCTGGGTTGGGAAATCCATGCAGAAAATGCCGCCATGCCGCCGATCTATGATGCGGTTCTGGCCGCAGGGGCAAAACCTTTTGGCATGTATGCCCTGAATGCGTTGCGGATGGAAAAAGGCTACCGCACGTGGAAAGGCGACCTTTCTACTGACTATACCCTGCTAGAGGGCGGGCTTGACCGGTTTGTCAAACTCGACAAGCCGCAGGATTTCAACGGCAAGGCGGCGCTGCAAAACGAACGCCAGCAGGGCAGCAAAAAGCGGTTTGTCACGCTTATCGTTGAGGCGGGTGATTGCGATGCACCCTATATGTCCACGCTCTGGCACAATGGGGATGTGGTCGGTGAAACCACGTCTGGCGCTTGGGGATATCGGGTTAATGCCAGCATCGCACTTGGCATGGTGCGCAGTGATCTGGCCATCGCGGGCACCGAAATAGAGGTCGAGATTTACGGCCAGCGCTGCAAAGCCACGGTTCAGCCGGATCAGCCGCTATGGGATCCTGACAATGCCCGATTAAAAGCATGAGCTTGCCCCGAGATATGAGCGGCGTTTATCTGACCCGCCATGGCGGGCCAGAGGCGCTTGAAATGCGGTATGATATTGCGGTGCCCGCCCCGGGCAAAGGGCAGGTTTTGGTTCAGGTGCTGGCTGCAGGCATAAACAACACCGACATCAACACCCGTTTTGGCTGGTATGACCGCGAGGTCACCACAGCCACCGATGCAGTGCCGCAAAAGACCGCTATTGAGGCGGGTGGATGGGGCGGTGCGCTCACATTTCCGCGCATTCAGGGCGGCGATATCTGCGGCCGTATTGTGGCACTTGGCGCAGAGGTGGATGATTTTCACATTGGGCAACGCGTCACCTGCCCGATCAACATTCCACGGCCAAGGCCTGATAACAAAAAGGCTTATGAAGTGCTCGGCTCTGAACGTGATGGTGCGTTTGCTCAATACTGTGT
>CBFHXE010000026.1:0-28973 GCA_965659715.1 uncultured Paracoccaceae bacterium
AAGCCGCCGTTGCTGACAACATACATTTTGACCTGATGACGGCTGGCCACACGTTCGGCTTCGGATTTCACCGGACAGGCGTCCGCATCAATATAAAGCGCCGTCATGCGATCGGGGTCCTACACAGGCTATGACGCTGGCCAAAAAAATACAAATCTGCGCAAGCGGATTTTGCTCCAGCCGGAAAACTCTTTTTGGATGCACGAAATAAGTTAGTCCGGACCATTTTAATCCCCATTTATCTCACAGTACTCTTTTCATCAGGCCTGCCCAAAGGCTTATCAATAAATCGAGCGCGGTGTCAGCTTTGCGGCTTTTGCACTTTGAACGCGGCCGGGATTGGCATGCGGTTAAAGGCATCCAGTCCGGCAATTTTATAGGCTTCGGCCAAAGTGGGATAATTAAACGTGTTTTCGACGAAATAATCCACAGTGCCTTTGAGGTTCAGCACCGCTTGGGCGATATGGATAAGCTCGGTGGCGCCTTCGCCCACAATCTGCACCCCCAGCAGGCGGCGGGTTTTGAGGCTGACCAGCATTTTCACCATGCCATGTTCAAGCCCCATAATATGCCCGCGCGAGGTTTCGCGAAACCGGCCGACACCCACTTCATAGGGAATGCCGCGGCGCTGGATTTCCTCTTCTGACATGCCGCAGGTGGATATTTCCGGCACTGAATAAATCCCGTAGGGAAACCATGGGCTTTCTTTCAAGGTGGGCGTGTCCAGCGCATGGCAGGCGGCGATCCGGCCCTGCTGCAGCGATGTCGAGGCCAGCGACGGATGACCGATCACATCACCGGTGGCATAGATGTGCGGCACTGCGGTTTGGTAGGTTTTGCGGTCAACTTCGATCCGGCCGCGGTGGTCGGTTTCAAGCCCCACCGCCTTGAGATTGAGATGCGAGGTCGCGCCCAGACGGCCGGCCGCAAAAAGCAGCATTTCAGCGCGCACATGGCGGCGGTTTTTCAAGGCGACCTCCACATGGTCGGGGCAGGCCTCAACGCTTTCAATTTCCGATCCCAGCCGCAGATCAACGCCGTTTTCGCGGATCTGATGGGAAAACTCGTCGATGGTGTGGCGGTCGATAAAATCAAGAAAGGTCTGGCGCGGTTCAATCAAAGTGACCCGCACATCCAGCGCGGAAAACATGGTGGCATATTCCACCCCAATGACGCCGGCGCCAACCACGATCAGGCTGCGCGGAATTTGCGCCATTTGCAAAAAGTCATCGCTGTCAACAACGCTGGTTCCGTTGAACGGTACCCAATCGGGGCGAAATGTACGGGTGCCGGTCGCAATGAGGAATTTATCACCTGTGACTTTGGTTTTCTTACCCGCCTTGGTGGCCACCTCAAGCTGGTTGTCGCCCACAAAACGCGCCGCGCCCAATAGGGTATCAACATGGTTGCGGTTGAACTGATGCTCAAGCACATCGACCTGATAATCGAGCGTTTTATGCAGCCGCGATTTAAGATCGTTGGCTTGGATTTCATCCTTGAACCGATAGGAGCGCCCGTAAAAGCTGCGCTCGCGCCATCCGCTCAGGTTCAGCACGGTTTCGCGCAGGGTCTTTGACGGAATAGTTCCGGTATGCACCGATACCCCGCCTAAGCGGTCATTGCGATCCACGACCAGCACTTTGCGCTTTAACTTGCCCGCCTGAATAGCCGCTGCGCGGCCAGAAGGGCCGGATCCGATGATGATGAGGTCATAATGTGCCATAGCCTAGTCTTTATAAAGCGCTTCGGCGTGAAAGGCGATATGATCATCCATGAAGCTCGAGACAAAGAAGTAACTGTGATCATAGCCGGGCTGTAAACGCAGGGTCGCAGGTTGCCGGCGCGCAGCCACGGCCCGCGCCATGGCCTCGGTGCCCAGAAGATCGCCAAATTGATCTTCGGTTCCGGTATCAATCATCAACGGGCCATCAAATCCCTGCTTAGCCATCAAATGCGCTGCATCATGCGGCAGCCAGAGGCTTTCATCCGTGCCCAGATAGGCGGTAAGCTGCTTGCGCCCCCACTCACAGGCGGTCGGGTTGCAAATTGGCGCAAAGGCCGATACCGACCGGAACCGCCCGGGCAAGCCCATCGCCAAGGTCAACGCCCCGTGCCCGCCCATGGAATGGCCGCTGATGGATTGCCGCGCGGGATCAAGCGCAAAGTTTTCAAACAGCAACGCGGGCAGCTCATCCGCGATGTAATCCCACATTTGATAGTGCGGAGCCCAGGGGTTTTGGGTGGCATTGACATAAAATCCCGCGCCCTGACCCAAATCATAGGCCTCATCATCGGCCACATCTTCCCCGCGCGGCGAAGTGTCGGGGAAAACCAAGGCGATGCCCTGTTCAGCTGCCCAGGCCTGCGCCCCAGCTTTGACCATGGCATTTTCATGGGTGCAGGTCAGCCCCGACAGATACCAGAGCAGCGGGACCGGGCCTTCGCTTGCCTCTTGCGGCAAAAACAGCCCAAAGGTCATATCGCAATTGCACCGCTCTGAGCGGTGCTGGTAGACCCCCTGCACGCCGCCAAAACATTTGTTTTCCGAGATGGTTTCCACCGGTATGTTCCTTTTGCCAATTCTTTCTTGTGGCTACCGCAAAACCGAAGCATGCCACAAGAGCCATTCGCGACATAATACCATTTCGATCGGTCAGAGCGAGACCTGCTGCGCCGCGCCCGATGCAGCGGCCTAAGCCAAGAGCCAGCTGATCACCAGTGAAACAGTGAATATACTTCCCAGTGTAGAGAATAAAATTGAGGCCGAGACCCGCTGCGGGGCAACATTATAATGCTGTGCCAGAATATAGATATTGCCCGCCACCGGCAGGGCCGCGGCCGCAATCATCACCGAAGCCGCATAGGGTTCAACCGCAAACAGCAGCAAGGCACTGGCGGCAACCGCAGCCGGATGCACAACCAGTTTGACCACCGACAACCACAGCGCCACCTGCGCCCGCTCGGTGGATTTACCGGCCAGCGAGGCGCCAATGGCAAACAGCGCCCCGGGGCAGGCCGCCGCGCCCAGCAAAATCACAAATTCGCTCAGCGGCTCAGGCATCGGCAGCTTTGCCGCGGACCATAAAAGCCCCAGCGAGATGGACACAATCATGGGGTTTTTCAGCAGGCCAATGATCACAGTGCGAAGGGTAGAAAGCCGCAAGCTGCCATCGCGAGAGCCTTCGATGAAAATCACGATCAGCGAGCTGAAAACAATCAGGTCAACCGCCAGAACCAGCATCACATAGCCCACAGCCTCGGGCCCCAAAAGCATGGCCAGCATCGGGATGCCCAAAAAACCAACATTGCCAATCACCCCGCATTGCGCTTCGACCGCTGCTTCGGCTAATGGCACGCGCCGCAGCAGTGCAAAGCTGATCGCCAGCAGATAAATTGACCCGGTGGCAAGCAGGTAGGCAAAGATAAAGTTCCACTGCAGCAGCGCGCCCAAAGACAAGCTGGATGAAAACCGGAAAAGCATGGCCGACAGGGCAAAGTAAAATACGAATTTGGTCAGATAGGCGGTGGCTTCAGCCGTGAACATACCGCGGCGGACTGCAAAATATCCCAGCCCGATAATGGCAAAAAACGGGATGGTTTTAAAGAAAATAGCTATCATAATTTTAGGCTTATCAGGTAGCCCACCAAGGTCAATTGAATTTATCACAAGCGTAAAATCATTTTCGGGGCGGCGGGCGCAGGGGTTTTTTTGAGTATTTGAACAAAGGAAAAGCCTAATGGCTGCCGAACAGCACCCCGGTAGCGAACACCAAAGCGCCGCCCAGCACAACCTGGAAAGCCGCGCGGAAAAAGGGCGTTTCCATATAGCGGCTTTGAATCCAAGCGATGGCCCAAAGTTCGAAAAACACCACAATAAAAGCCGTGATATTCGCAGTTTGGATATCTGCGATCAAATATGGCAGGGCATGGCCCAGACCGCCGATTGTTGTCATCACCCCGGCGGCCAGACCGCGTTTGAGCGGCGATCCGCGACCCGAGAGCGCACCATCATCTGAGGCCGCTTCGGTGAAGCCCATGGATATTCCCGCCCCCAGCGAGGCTGCAAGGCCAACCAGAAACGTTGTTTCGCTGTTTTGGGTGGCAAAGGCGGTGGCAAAAATAGGCGCCAGTGTGGACACCGACCCATCCATAAGTCCGGCAAGACCCGGCTGCACCCAAGTAAGGATAAACTGCCGTTTTGCGCGCGTGTTTTCGCTGCTGGCTTGGTCGCTGGTAAGATGCGTATTTTCGAGTGTTTGTGCAGTGGTCTGATGCGCTGCCTCGCTGGCCGCCAGGTCCGCCAGCAAACGCCGGCTTGCTGCTCCATCACGGCAGATTCGGCGCGGATACGGTCGAGCCCCAGGTTTTGCATGAGCCAGATGGGCCGCCTATAATAATAGCCTGCCACATGCTCGCGGCGCAGCAGCGGGATATGATCGCCAAAGCGCTGCACGTAAAGATCCGTGAGTTGCTGACGGTGATTGTTTTCTTCTACGGCCATGCCGTCAAAAATAGCTGCACTGGCCGGATACTCTGCGCGCAAATGTGCCGCGAAGCTGCGGTAGATACTGGCATCTTCTTCTTCTGACGAAATCGCCAAAGCGAGTATCTCCTGCTCAGACAAACTGCTGAACCGGCGGCGATAATTGAAAAAACGCATCCCTGCCTCACTCTAAAATAGATCCTAAGAATTTTCCATAGAGCCAAATCTGTCAAGGTCTTTGAGGAGGGTAATGACCTAATCTTAGCCCATCCGCTTAAAGTGCACGGTGCATGACCAATGCGTCGACCAGTCCCAGCGCCGGGTGCGCGAAAGCCTGCGGCAGCCGCCCCACCACGGCAAAACCATAGCTTTGCCACAGATGGATGGCGGCTGCATTGCTGGCCAGTACAAAGTTGAATTGCATGGCGCGGTAGCCTTGGGTTTTGGCCGTCTTTAGTGCGTGTTCCAGCATTGCGCGGGCAACCCCTTGACCACGCGCTTGCGGGTCAGTCACAAAGCCGCAATTACACACATGCGCTCCGCCGCCAGCTTGATTGGGCCGGATATAATAGCTGCCCACTGCCCGATCCGAAAGCCTGGCAATATAGGCGGTTTTTCCGCCGCCCATCCAATAGCTTAGCGCAGCGCTTTGGCCAATATCACGGTCTACCGCATAGCTGTCACCAGCGCGGAAGGCAGGCCGCAGAATACTCCACAAGGCTTCGCCGTCTTGGGGGCCGGCCGGACACAGTTCAAGCGCGCCTGTCATTCCAACTCATCGACAGAGCGGATCACCTTATGCACCAGACCATAATCTAATGCGGCCTCGCCATCTTCAGCCAGTGCCAAGAGCTGCTTTACCACCCGCTGCGCCAACCGGTCGTTGATTTCGCCGGCAACAATTACTGTTCTGCTTTGGAAAAACCGGGTTTCTAAAAGTCCGCTCGACTGGTTTTCTTTGGTCGCTGTTTGTGTATTTGTCATGTGCTATCCCTACCTTCAAATGAGGCAAGCACTCTGCGCCAGATAGAAGATGCTGTCAAACCTATAGTGTCGGCAAAGCAAACCAAACCGCCACAGTAATTTACCCATAAATTTATCTGACCCGATACATCCTGTGGCAGGATTTACAGCCACCACCGATGGCCGCAAGCCCTGATTTAAGCCCGTCAGGCGAGCTGGCATCAAGCGCTTGCACGGCTGCTGTAAAGGCATCTGATTTGGCGATAAAATCTTCCCAATTGGTCCAGATTTCCGGTGCAGAGCCAGACGCCGCTTCGGTCACATTTTCCGAAAATTTTTCAGGCACATCTTGCGCCAGAGCAAGCAAAACCTGTTTGGCCTCGGCCGCAAGTTCGGGGTCAAAGTCTAGACTGCCGCGCGCCATACGGGAAATCAACGACAGCGGGGCTTTGAAATCCGTCATTAAAATCATCCTTGCCTTGACCTCTTCAGAGGTGACATTTGCATGCGCGAATGACAGCGTGGCCAAACAGGCAAGAGCAATGGTAAGAGTTGCTTTTTTCATAAATGGCTCCGGTTGCGTTGATCTTGGCTAATCACAGGTGGTGTATGATAACATAGGCGGATTTTGGCAGAAGGAAAGCATATCCACTTTTCAGCACGTTCATGCGATGACCTCAAAGTCAGGCGCATCCGGTTGCACAGTTCCTGAGGCGGTTTTACATTTTGCTCGACTTAGTGGGAGACGGCAATTAAAAGAACAAAACAGGAACAAATTTTGAGCATTAAATGCCCCATCGCCGTATTGTTTGCATCTGGTTTCCCCGTCTGGGCGCGCAGCGTCTGCTGCGCCTTGAGCAGCAGATTGCCGAGGCCCCTTTTGCAGTGGTGCACGATCAAGCACAGCGGCAGGTGCTATGGTCGCTATGTCCGGCCGCCAGCACCATGGGCCTAAAACGCGGCCAACCACTGCGCGATGCCCAAGCCATGTGCCCTGCCCTGCGCACCCGGCGACGTAATCCGCACGCTGAAACCCGTTTTTTACGCACCCTCGGCCGCTGGGCTGGCAAATTTAGCCCGTGGGCGGCGCTTGAAGACCCCGACAGCCTGATATTGGATATCACTGGGTGCGCACATCTTTTCGGCGGCGAGGAGGCCCTGATAGAGCAAATTACCGCCGACTGTGCCACCCTTGGCCTAAGCACCCACATCGGACTGGCAGATACCAAAGGTGCGGCCTGGGCTCTGGCTCATTATGGCAAAGGCAGCCCTGCCCATAACCGCAGCGGGGATGCTATTGACCAAGAGGCCCGAGCAACCCGCTCACGCGCGGCCAAACGCCACCAGTGGCAAACAGATATGCACATAAATCCGGGCGATGGGGCGGCAAACACCCGGCATATTGCCCCGTCCGGCAGCGCCCATAGCGCGTTGCACCCCTTGCCGGTGGCGGCATTACGCATCCCGCCGTCCTTAATAGCAACCCTTAACCGCTTGGGGTTGCGGCATATTGGAGAGCTAAGCGGTCAACCGCGTGCGGCACTGGCGCGCAGGTTTGGTAAGGCGCTGGTGCAACGCCTGGATCAAGCCATGGGCAGCGCCTCTGAGCCGATCTGCCCGCTGCGCGCGCCAACCTGCTTTGCGGTTCGGCTTAGCCTGCCAGACCCGATCGGGCTGCGCGATGATATCATCGCGGCCCTAGACCGGCTTTTACCACGTTTATGCCAGCACTTGAAAACCCAGTCTCAAGGTGCCCGGCACATTCGGCTTGAAGCCTTTCGCAGTGATGCCACCATGGACAGTATCGAGATCGGTCTGGCCCGCCCCAGCGATACTCCAGAGCAAATCTGGCCAGTACTGATGATGAAACTTGACAGTATCGAGGCCGGCTTCGGCATTGATCTGCTTCGGCTCGAGGCAACTCGGACCGAAGCGCTGCACAGCGCTGCGCTGACCGGCCACCTTGCTGCCGGGACCCAAAGCCGCCAGCGACAAGAAAATCCGCACCGGATTGCGGATCTTATCGGGCAGTTAGGAGCAAGGATCGGTTTAGAACAGATCACCCGCAGCCATCCAGCCAATAGCTATATACCGGAAAAAGGTCACCAAACGCTTGCTGCGGCCTGGTCTGAGCCCGCCAAAAACTGGGCCAAACCCCGCCTTAAGCGACCCGTGGTTTTATGGCAACCAGAGCCGATAAACGACCTTCAAAAAATGCAGCTTCCCACCCTGTTTCGCTGGCGCGGCCGCCCAATGACGGCAATCGCGTTTCACGGCCCCGAGCGCATTGCGCCCGAATGGTGGCTAGAAGATCCCAACTGGCGCAGCGGCGTGCGCGACTATTGGCAAGTGACCTGCGCCGAGGGAGATCAGCTGTGGCTGTTTTTTGCCCATGGCGCGGCTATATCTGGCGGCTGGTTTTGCCATGGCAGCTTTGCCTGACGCGCATACTTATACTTTTTCTTTGCCTAAATACTCACTTTGACAACCACAAGGTCAGCCATCCAAAACACTGTTGTAATTTGAGTATTTGAACAAAGAAAAAATCTAGGCGCAGCTCAGTGACATATGGCGGTTGACGTCTTTGTAAAGCAGATATCGAAACGGTCTGGGCCCACCAGCATAGCAGGCTTGCGGGCAAAAGGCGCGCAGCCAGAGATAATCGCCAGCCTCGACCTCGACCCAGTCCTGATTGAGCCGGTAGACCGCTTTGCCCTGCAAGATATAAAGCCCGTGCTCCATTACATGGGTTTCAGCAAAAGGGATCACTGCTCCGGGCTGCAGCGTGACGATATTGACATGCATATCATGGCGTAGATCTTGCGGATCCACAAAGCGGGTTGTGTTCCAGGCGCCATCAGTATCCGGCATAGCAATCGCTGTTTGCTCGGTCTCATGGGTCGCAAATGCCTCAGGTGCGTCAAGACCATCAACCGTGTGATAGGCTTTTCTAATCCAGTGGAAAACGGCGCGTTCAACGCCTTGCTGGCGTATCTGCCAGCTGCAGCCAGCCGGCAGGTAGGCATAGCTGCCCGGGCGCAGGTGATGCTCAACACCTTCTATGATCAGGCTTAAAATCCCTTCGACAACAAAAACAACTGCCTGTGCCGTTGGATCGGTTTCCGGCCGCTCACTTCCGCCATTTGGCATCAGTTCCACCATGTAATGGCTGAAGGTTTCCGCAAAACCCGAGAGCGGGCGGGCCAGAACCCACATCCGCATACCCGTCCAAAACGGCAAAAAACTGGTGACAATGTCTCGGTTTGTTCCCCGCGGGATCACCGCATAGGCCTCGGTGAACACAGCACGATCGGTCAGCATTTGCGTTTGTGGCGGCAGACCGCCGCGCGGGCTGTAGTCGGAAGGACGAGACATCAACGGGCCTTTCTAAGTTAGATTGCTAGGCTAACGCGTTATAAGGCGAAAGAAAAAGCCAATAGCGGCTTAAACAATCGCTTGTAATATTTGAAAATCCCCTAAAGCCCTTGCGGCGTACCGATCACCATGATGCGCAGCCGCTCTGGCTGAAACAGCCGTGCTGCCACGCGATTGGCATCAGCCAAGCTTACCGCTTCAATTTTCCCGTTGCGGGTGTCAATATAGCTGGGATCCAAACCCTGAAGCTGCATCCCGGCCAATATGCGCGCAATCTTTGCGTTGCCATCAAAGCGCAGCGGGTAGGCACCGGTAAGATAGGTTTTCGCGCGCGTCAGCTCTTTTTCGGTGATGCCATCACGCGCGATTTTACCCCATTCTGCCTTAAGTACATCTATCGCTTCAGCCACCCGTTCATTGGCTGATGCAAATTGTCCAAGATAGAGATTGGCATAATCCGCGGTGACCAGATAGGTGTTTACCCCATAGGTCAGACCGCGGGTTTCGCGCAACTCGCGCATCAGACGGCTTTCAAACCCGTTGCCGCCAAAAATATAGTTGAGAATATAGGCCGCAAAGAAATCCGGATCATCACGGTCAATTCCAGCATGGCCAAAAAGCGCTACGGACTGCGGTGTGGGAAAGTCAATCACCTTGACCCCTGTCTGCAAGCCAATCATTGCTGGCTCAAGCAGCGGCAAATCACTGCTTGGCGGCAAATCACCCAGTAGATCCTCGATCAAAGTCGAAAGCTCTTCTGCCGTTATGTCCCCCACCGCTGAAACGACGACCCGCTCGCGGACCAGCGTGTTGCGATGGCTTGAGACGATATCTTCACGGCGCAGCGCTGATACGGTTTCAATGGTTCCAAGATCGTCACTGCCATAGGGATGATCGCCGTAAGCTTCGGCGTCAAACGCTTTACCTACAAGATCGTTTGGGTCTTTTGTCTGCGCCCGAATTCCAGTCAACATCTGCGCCCGCACTCGTTCAATTGCATCCTCGTCAAATCGGGGCGCGATCAGGGATTGCCGCAAAAGGTCAACGGATTGCGCACGATTGGCGGTCAGGAACCGCGCTGATATCCCCAGCACATCTTGATAGGCGCGGTAGCCAAAGGATGCCGCCAAGCCCTCTTTTGCGGCAGCAAAGGCCTGGGCGTCCATGTCACCCGAGCCTTCTTCCAGCAGGCCGGTCATCAGCTGTGTCACCCCGCGTTTTGTCAAAGGTTCAAGGGCCGAGCCGCCGCGAAAATGCAGCTCGAGCGCCACAAAGGGGATGTTGTGGTCTTCAACCAGCCAAGCATTTATACCCGACGGGGTGGTGAGGGTTTGCACAGCATTTGCCGCCCAAAGCGGCGCGGCCCATAGGCCGATGAAGATCGCAACAACAGCGCTTAAAATTCCCCGCATCACTGCATCTCCTCTTCTGGTTTCATCAGCCAGCCCGTAACCGAGCCTGCATCGCTCAAAACATCTTTCGCGGCCGCCATAATATCTTCGGCTGTGACCGCCTGAATGATATCAGGCCAGGCGTGAATATCGCTCAGGCCAAGCCCTGAGGTTAGCGCCGCCCCATAGCTATTGGCCAGCCCTTGAACATTATCACGGGCATAAATATCCGAGGCTGCAAACTGGGTTTTGATCCGCTCAAGCTGCTCAAGATCAACGCCGGCTTCAAAAAACTCGGCCAGCGCCTGATCAAGCGCCTCTTCAGCGGCCTGCAATGTGACCTCTGCGGATGGGACAACCGCAAATCCGAAACTGCTGTCATCAAGCGATAACCCGTCATAAAAGGCCGCCGCATAGACCGCGGTCGAATTTTCAAATTGCAATTTTTGCGTCAGCACTGAGGTCTGCCCACCGCCCAAAATTTCTGCCAAAAGGGTGAGCGCTGCGGCGGTGCTTTGATCCCCAGGATCGCGCTCGGGGGCCAGATAGCTGCGCGTCATATAGGGCTGCGCTACTCTTTCATCGCGGTAGCTCAAACGCCGCGCGGCGATTTGCGGCGGCTCTTGCGGGCGGGCGCGCGGGCTTAGGTCCGGATTAGCGGGCAAGCGCCCGTAATTCTTTTCTGCCAACTGGCGCACGTCATCGGGGACCACATCACCGGCCACAACCAGCACCGCATTATTGGGCGCGTAATATTGACGATAAAACGCCAGTGCATCGCCGAGGCTTAGCTTTTCCATTTCGTGCCGCCATCCGATCACTGGCACCCCATAGCGGTGATTGAGAAAGAGCGCAGCGGTGGTTTGCTCGCGAAACAGCGCTCCGGGACTGTTTTCCACACGTTGATTGCGTTCTTCGATGATCACTTCGCGTTCGGTCACAATATCCTCTTCACTGAGGTCGAGATTGACCATACGGTCGGCTTCCATCTGCATCATCAAATCAAGCCGGTCTGCTGCAACACGCTGGAAATAGGCGGTAAAATCCTTACTGGTAAAGGCGTTATCACTTCCGCCGTTTTCGGCCACCACGCGGGAAAACTCCCCGGCTTCAAGCGTTTTGGTTTGCTTAAAAAGCAAATGCTCTAGAAAATGAGCAACCCCTGATACGCCAGCTGTCTCATCAGCAGAGCCGGCCCGGTACCAAAGCATATGCACCACCACCGGCGCGCGGTGATCTTCGACCACCACCACTTGCAGACCGTTTTCAAGCGTGAAATCAGTGACTTGATCGGCAATATCGGCAGGGGCAGACATCGGGATAGCGGCCAATCCAATCCATGCCAGACAAAAACGAAAAAATTGCATAAATCCCCTCCTCTTTGGATAGAAGATAAGTCAGTGCTTCACGGTTGCAACCAACTCTGCTTTGTTTTCTTAATATACTCGCTGATTGTGGCTCATCGCAGGGACAACACCTGCGGCTATCATGGCGCTGCGACTACCGCCGCCGTCGAGTTTTTTTACTCGGGCGGCGGCAGCGTTTTGAATGAGGTGGGCAATTGCAGCGGGGCCTGCTTTTTGAAAGAATGCTCATGCGGCGAAATATTTGCGGTGCGAAAGCCCATAGGCGTCGCAGTTAAGTCACTGCATCCGCCCATCAAACCCATAGCCGAAACAAATAAAATCATCCAAAGGCGCATCCCTACCCCCTCACCTAAGATCAACTTTAAAGCGATCTCTGCAATTGGTCACTCACTATTTTGTGTCAGCCGCTTTGGGCGGGTCGGAAAAAAACATCAGCCCAATAGCGCCAGCAAAAATGGAAAGATCGGCAAGGTTAAATGCGAACGGATTATCAAGCCCGCAGCATGACATATTTAAAAAATCGGCCACCGCACCATAGATCGCACGATCCAGAGCATTGCTGAGTGCGCCGCCGATCAAAAGCCCGCCCGATATATGCCCAAGCCGGCTCAGAGGCGCGCGGAGAAGCCAAATGGCGATGGCTGCTGAGACAAACACAGCGAAGCCAATTAAAAGCCAGCGCTGCAGCGCACTGTCCCCCGAAAACAACCCGAAATTTACCCCATAGTTCCATGCCATGCGGAAATTCAAATAGGGTGGTAACACCTCAAGCTCAAATTGGTTTCTGAGATCAATTCCAAAGACCACGACATATTTGCTAATCTGGTCAATCAGCAAGGCGGCAAGGGTAGAGATGAGCGTTAATCTATGCATGGTTTAATGCCTGAAATGACGCATGCCGGTGAACACCATGGCAAGCCCGGCAGCATCAGCAGCGGCGATCACCTCATCATCGCGCATTGATCCGCCCGGTTGGATAATCGCTGTGGCTCCGGCTTCGGCCGCTGTCATCAACCCGTCTGCAAAAGGGAAAAACGCATCCGAGGCCACCACAGAGCCTTGGGTCAACGGCGTGCTGAGCCCCAATGTTTCGGCCATATCTTCGGCCTTGCGCGCAGCAATGCGGCAGCTGTCGACGCGGCTCATCTGACCGGCGCCGATGCCCACGGTTGCCGCCGCTTTGGCATAAACAATCGCGTTGGATTTCACATGTTTTGTCACCCGCCAAGCAAACAGAATATCCGCCATCTCTTGCGCGCTAGGGGCGCGTTTGCTGACCACTTTCAGATCATTCTGAGAAATCTGGCCGGTGTCTTTGTCTTGCAATAAAAACCCGCCGGCCACTTGCCGCAGGGTTGAGCCCGGCTGCTTTTGGTCGGCCATGCCGCCGGTGGTCAACAGGCGCAGGTTTTTCTTGGCGGCAAACACCGCGATGGCCTCGGCGGTGGCGTCCGGCGCGATCACAACTTCGGTAAAGATTTTGCTGATCTCTTCGGCGGTGGCTTTATCCAGGGTCTGGTTCACGGCAATGATGCCGCCAAAGGCGCTGGTGCGATCGCAATCAAATGCCGAAGTATAGGCCGCCGCAAGGCTATCGCCGCGCGCCACACCGCAGGGATTGGCGTGTTTGACAATGACGCAAGCGGGCCCATCGGCAGGGTCAAATTCGCTGGCCAGCTCAAAGGCTGCATCGGTATCGTTGATATTGTTATACGACAGCTCTTTGCCCTGATGCTGAATGGCCGTGGCCACCCCGGCGCGGTTGCTGCCATCCACATAAAACGCCGCAGATTGATGCGGGTTTTCACCATAGCGCAGGCTTTGCGCCAAATTTCCCGCCTGACTGTGCCGCCGTGGGGCATTATTACCCAAAGCCTTCGCCATCCAGCCCGAAACCGCCGCATCATAGGCTGCGCAGAGGGCATAGGCACACTGGGCCATTTGCTGACGAAACGCATAGGAGGTCTGGCCATCCTGCACGGCCAGCTCGCCCAGCAGGGCCTCATAGTCTTCCACATCCACCACGGTGGTCACAAAACGGTGGTTTTTTGCCGCCGCCCGGATCATGGCAGGCCCGCCAATGTCGATATTTTCAACGCAGCTGTCATAATCACCGCCGCCCGCAACCGTTTGCTCAAAGGGGTAAAGATTGACCACCAAAAGATCGATCCCTGCGATATCATGGGCTTCCATTGCGGCCTGATGCTCTGCATTATCACGCAGCGCCAGCAATCCGCCATGAACCTTGGGGTGCAGGGTTTTGACCCGACCATCCATCATTTCGGGAAATTGCGTCACCGCAGCAACATCTGTGACCTCGATACCGGCGTCGCGCAGCGCCTTGGCGCTGCCGCCGGTGGACAGAATTTCAACACCGCTTGCGCTCAGCGCTCGGGCCAGATCAATCAGGCCAGTTTTATCGGAAACAGAAAGCAATGCGCGGCGCAGCGGGAAAAGATCAGTCATATGTACAAGGGTCCATTCGTTAGTTAACCGGCAGCTGTGACATCCAAATTCACATCACGCACTGCAACCGCAGTGTCATGCGCTTTGGACAGGGACCAGCTGATGCGCGATGCATACTCTATTGCGCGCTGAGATAAAACGATCTGTTTTGTCGCGCGTGGGTGCAGCCGGCCATTTTCGAGATAAACGCTATTTTCAAGCTGCATCTGACAGCTGCTATCAAACCGGAGCACCCAGATTTCACCGCTTTTCAGCGTTAGGGACACCGCAGTGCCGCCCAGATCAACTTGCGGATCTACATCCGGGTGCAGATGCAGGCGCACCTGATAGGCAAGACCGGCAAGTTCCGAGGCCTCAAACGCCTTACTGAAGACCCGCTTATCCTTATCCTCAATCGCCATCAATATATCTTCAGCTGTGAGCGAACGGCCATCGGCCGACATATCAAGCTTGCGCACATGGGTCAGCCCGTTGAGCGCCACATAGCCGTTGTGCCCGCCTTCAAAGCGTATTTTATCGCCCAGTTGGCTAATTTCGCATAGCAGCTCGGTGGGGCCGTCGATCAACGCCTCGCGGGCGTGCCCGCCATAGCTTAGGGTGCGGCCAAGCCGGGCACTGGACAGCCCGTCAATATAAAGCGTCGAATGCGATGGCGTTGCCCGGCCCGCACGCCGCCAGTCAGCGCCGAAACTGACACCGGAGCCGCAGTTGACGATCAATGGACGCCGGCCAGAGCACAGCTCAAAGGCCAAACTAGAGGCATGCGCATTAATCGAAGCCCGCCCAAAGGGCGGCCGGGCGGCGTCAATAATAACACTGGTACGGCCAGCAGACAGACGCGCATATCCCATAGCCAATGCATTGTTCGAAAGCGCTTTATTCCCTGATTGTACCAAGGCGTGATCCAGCCGCCCTTCGATGCCGCGCCCACCGCCATGAAACCGCGCCAGACTGCCATCGCTATGGCGCAGACTGCGCAGCGTGGGGGCAATCCGGTCTATCGCCTCAAGATGCGCCGGTGCCGGTGTCCAATCTGCATCGCGCAGCGCCGCTGCCGTCCAGGTCAGCAGGGTAAATACCTCAAGCAGCTCTTCTGGATTGCGGGTCAAAATACCGCCCGAAGCATCAATCTGGGTGCGGCACTCACGCGCCAGCGCACTGGTTGCCGGGGCAACGTATTGTTGCATATTCTTAAGCGCCAAACCGGCATAAATCAGCCCTGACAAAGCTTCAAAGCGCGGCAGTCCGGGGGCCGCCTTGGACCACCGATGCCCTAAAAAGATAGCTTGCCGCCCGAGCGCGAGGAAAAATTCGCCGCGCGCCTTGGGCGATTTGTCCTGCACCAGCATCAAGCCATGATGCACCCAGCGAATAAGACGCCGGCCAGTTAAATCCGGCACCCAGCCGGCGCCGCGTCCGCCGCCATATCGCTTGATCCAATCCGTGGTCCATGCCGCAGCCAGCTTGCTCGCCTCTGGGGTGCCCACCGCCGCCAAATCATCAAGCCAGCCAAAGCCATGCACTTCATCAAGAAATTCCTGTTCGCGCACCGGAATATCCCATAGCGCTTTGCCCTTGGCTTCAACCAGATGCCCTGCAAACATCAAATTTCCGGCACAAAGCTGTTTGCCGCGCGCATAGCTGCCAATCGAGCGCGGCTCGGGCGCCACCTTGAACTCGGTTTCAGGCCGCGAAAACCGCAGTACACGCGCCGTCAGCCCGTGCATCAATTGCAAATATAATTGCGATAGATTGTTAGCTTGTGCCATTCACCCCGCCCTACTCGAGAACTGGCCTTTGAGTATCTTGTAAACTATATTCAAACTAGATTGCAGAGTCACGGCGCAATCAGCCCCCTATTGTCCAGCCCAGCGTAAAATCGAAATAAAAAATCCATCAAGCCCCCCTTGATCTGACAGCATATCAGGCCGCAAACGCAGGCCTTCGGGGGCGGCCATCATCTGCGAATCAATAAACCCTGCATCAAAGACGCTGGGATCAATCTTTAGGCCGCGATGCCGCTCAAGCGCCTCTTCTATTTGGCACTCGCCTTCGTCCGGCAAAAGCGAACAGGTGCAAAACACCAAGCGTCCATTAGGCTTGAGCAAACTGATCGCATGGTCAATCATCCGGCTTTGCAGCTCAATAAGTTCGAAAAAGTCTCTGCCGTCCTTGGCATAAGGCAGATCGGGATGGCGGCGGATTGTGCCTGTGGCAGAGCACGGCGCATCCAGCAAGACAATATCATAGCGAGCGCCGCGATGCTCAAGCGCGTCTTGTGCCTCAAGCTGGGCCTCAAGCTGGGTGCGCGCTAGGTTGTCTTTGATCCGGCTCAGCCGGGTGGGTGAAATGTCAATCGCATGCGTTACGGCGCCTGCCGCCGCCAGCTGCATGGTTTTGCCCCCCGGCGCGGCGCAAAGATCGAGGGCTGACAGCCCTTCGATGTTGCCCAAAAGCCGAACCGGAAGCGCCGCTGCCGCATCCTGAACCCACCACGCGCCACTGTCATACCCCGGCAGGGCAGATATCTGCCCTGCGGCAGACAGGCGCAGCGATCCGTCAAGCACCACCTCGGCGCCCAGCTTTTCAGCCCAGTGATCAAGTTTGTCAGGGTTTTTGACCGTGATATCCACAGGCGGCGTTTGAAAATGCGCCCGCTCTATATCAGCCACTTTGGGCGATCCATAAGCGGCCTGAAGCGGTTTGCGCAGCCATTTTGGCAAATGCGGCACCCGCAACGCGCCGTAGGCCTGCGGACCGTCAGCCGCAATTTTGCGCAGAACCGCATTGGCCAGCCCTTTGAGATGGCCGCCGCGTTTTGTCCCCGCCACTAAATTTACCGCCGCATTGACCACCCCATGCGGATCGCCGCCGCTGCACAGCTCATAGGCTGCAAGCCGAAGAATATTGCGCATATTGTCCGGTGGGGTTTTGCGCAGATGCCGCGATAAGAGACGATCAACGCGCTCAAGACCGCGTAGGGTTTCAACCGCCAGTCGCTGCGCGCGCGCGCGATCGCCCGGTGGCAGGGACTGCAGCGCACCACTGGCAATAATTTCGGCCATCAAACGGCGCTCGATCAGAACCGCATTTAGCAGCTGAACAGCGCCGCTGCGGGCGGTTTCGGGCGGTTTCGGCATTGATTGATCCTTGCCTTGGCTAGAGGGCCGCGTATATCAAGACATAAAGCGATAGGAAAGAGCGCATGAGCGAGAAAAAAGACCTGCCCGAGGCCGCTAAGCGGGCCCTTGCCGAAGCCGAAGAACGGCGCAAAGCCTCCCAAGCCGTCACGCGGCCCAAAGAGTTGGGCGGGCGCGATGGCCCCGAACCCGTCCGCTATGGGGATTGGGAAAAAAATGGCCTTGCGATTGATTTTTAGCGCCTAGCCAAGCTCGGTGCCAACCGGCAATGCAAACCCGCGCAAAAAACTGCCGCTGTCTTGGGCCGATTTGCCCGCGCGCTGCAACTGGGTTAATCGCAGCGTGCCTTGACCGCAGGAAATTTTTAAATCCGGACTTAGGACCTGCCCCGCCGGTCCCTGAACGCCTACATCCTCAACCAGCTCAGAGCCCAGACATTTGATGCGATCGCCCAGAGCCATGGTCCAAGCGCCGGGAAACGGGCAAAGCCCGCGAATTTTCCGGTCAACCTCGGCCGCAGGCCGTGTCCAGTCAATCCTGGCCTCAGATTTGTCGATTTTCTGCGCATAGGTGACACCCACCGTGTCCTGCGGTGTTGCCTTTAGGCTGCCTAACGAGCTTAGGGTTTGGATCAACAGCTGCGCGCCCTGCGCGGCCAGTTTATCGTGCAAGCTTGCAGTGGTATCCGCAGCGGTGATCTGCTGCACCCCGCGCAAAAGAACCGGTCCGGTATCAAGACCCGCCTCCATCTGCATGATTGCCACCCCGGTTTCGCTGTCCCCCGCCATAATCGCGCGCTGGATCGGCGCCGCCCCGCGCCAGCGCGGCAAAAGCGATGCGTGAATATTAATGCACCCATAGCGCGGTGCATCCAGAACCGCCTGCGGCAGGATTAAACCATAGGCGGCCACCACGGCCACATCCGCGCCCAGCGCGGCAAACTCTTGCTGGACATCGGCCGCAGACAGCGCCGCAGGATGGCGCACCGGCAAACCCAGCGCGGTGGCACGCGCCTGCACAGCAGTAGGCTGTTCGCGTTTGCCCCGCCCCGCAGGCCGCGGCGGCTGGCAATAGACGCAGGTTACCTCATGCCCGGCGTCCACCAGCGCCTCAAGCGCGGGAACCGCAAAATCGGGGCTGCCCATGAACACCGCTCTCATGACGTTTTCCGGGCTTTGCGCAGCAGCATATCGCGGCGCAGTTTGGACAGATTGTCAAAATACATCTTTCCATCAAGATGGTCGATCTGGTGCTGGACAGAGGCAGCAGCAAGATCGCTAAACTCTTTGCGGTCAATCACCCCTAGGGCATTCAAATAGCGCACAACAACGGTTTTGGGGCGTTTGATTTTCGCGCCCGCACCCGGCAAATTTGGGCTGGCTTCAATTTGCTCGCGCTGCTCGGCTGAGCCGCTTAGAAGTTCCGGATTGGCCATCAAAACGGCTCGCCCCCGCTCTTGTGAGGCATCTACAACTGCCAAGCGTAACATCACCCCGATTTGCGGCGCAGCCAAACCCACGCCCGGCATGGCCTCCATTGTATCGACCATATCGGCCCAGATACCCCGAATGTCATCCGTGATTTCGCCGACCGGCTCTGCCGGCTGGCGCAGCCGTGGGTCGGGCCAGCGCAAAAAGGCGCGCACCGCCATCGCTAAGCGTCCTTTTTGCGCGCCAGCTCACGTTTGAGCTTTTGCATTTTACGGGTGATCATTTGGCGCTTGAGCGCACCGATATGATCAATGAATAACTTCCCGTTCAAATGATCGATTTCATGCTGCACGCAGGTGGCCCACAGCCCGTCGAAACCGGCGGTCTGCTCTTTGCCATCGCGATCAATCCAGCGCACCTCAACCTCTTTCGGGCGTGTCACTTCGGCAAATTGATCAGGAATGGACAAGCAGCCCTCTTCATAGACATTAGTTTCTTCAGAGCTGGCCACCACCTCGGGATTAAACATCATCACCGGCTTGGGCGGCACGCCCTCTTCCTTGTCACAATCCAGCACGATCAGACGGCTTAAAACGCCAATCTGTGGTGCGGCCAACCCCACGCCGGGGGCATCATACATGGTCTCTAGCATATCATCGCCCAATTGGCGCAGCGCATCGCTTACATCACCAACAGCGGCGCAGGCTTTTTTCAGCCGAGGATCGGGATGAATAAGAATAGGGCGTATCATGGCGCTGATCTAGGACAAAGCGGCGTCCTTTGCAACGCCTCTTGCACAGAGTTTTGAAATCTGTAGTTTGGCCTGACGGTAAGGAAAAGGATGCGATTTCATGGAATTTGACAAGGTCATTAACCGCTACGGAACACGCTCTGTCAAATGGGATGATATGGAGGCAAATTACGGTGTCTCGGCGAAAGATGGGATTTCCATGTGGGTTGCCGATATGGATTTTCGCCCCCCGGAATGCGTGCAAAACGTGGTTCGCCAGATGGCCGAGCATGGGATTTTCGGCTATCATGGACATGACAGCGCCTATCTTAATTCCATTTCTTGGTGGATGCAGAACCGGCACAATTGGTCCATCGACCCCAGTTGGATTTTCACCACCCATGGGCTGGTCAACGGCACGGCGATCTGCGTTGACACCTTTACAGCGCCGGGCGATGGCGTGGTGCTGTTTACCCCGATTTATCATTCGTTTTTCCGCATTCTGAGCGCCAGTGACCGGCCGGTGATCCAATGCCCGCTGGCAGTTGAGAATGGCCGCTATACGCTGGATTTCGACCGCTATGATGCGATGATGACGGGCGGTGAAAAAATGCTGATCCTCAGCTCGCCGCATAACCCGGGGGGCCGCGTGTGGACCCCCGACGAGCTGCGCGCCATTGGCGATTTTGCCCGCTGGCACGATCTGATTATCGTCTCGGATGAGATTCACCATGATCTGGTCTACCCCGGCCAAAAGCACACGGTTTTTCCGCTCGCAGATGACAGCGTCAGCGAGCGGTTGATCGTGATGTCTGCCACCACAAAAACCTTTAACATCGCCGGCAGCCACGTAGGTAATGTGATTATTCCCAATAGCAGACTGCGGGCAAAGTTCAAAAAACGTATGGCGGCGCTGGGAATGAGCCCGAATTATTTCGGGTTGATGATGGCGGCGGCAGCCTATAGCCCCGAAGGCGGCGAATGGGTTGACGGGTTGATGGCCTATCTAGAGGGAAACCGCCAGCTGTTTGATCGGGCTATAAATGCGCTACCGGGGATTAAATCCACGCCGCTTGAGGCAACCTATCTGGCTTGGGTGGATTTTTCAGGCACCGGCATGAGCCCAGATGAAATCAAACGCCGGGTGCAGCAAGAGGCCCAAGTGGCCGCCAACCACGGCGAAACCTTTGGCCAAGGCGGCGAGGCATTTTTACGGTTTAATTTCGCCATGCCGCGCAGTCAGGTGCAAACAGCGGTTGACCGGCTGTCGCAGGCCTTTGGGGATCTGCAATAGAGCCCACCATATCAGCCTGACGAAAATCTGTGCTGGGCATGACTATCGACACCAAGGATATTTTGGACGGAGCGATAGCAATGACAAGCAAAAAGGATACAAAAGCGTCCGAACCTATTTTGGATAAGGACCTTATGACCCGTCTGGGCATTAAAAGCCCCCATCATATCACCCAAACGCCCATCGCTTCGATTTGGTGCGTGACGCGCGCAGATGGCAGTTACGCAGCTTTGAAATGTTATTTTAAAGATGACTTACAAGACAAAGCACCCGGCTTTGATCTTTTAGCAGCCCAAAATGGTATCGGTGCCGCCAAAATATATGCCCGCTCAAATGCAGCTATTTTGATGGAGTGGCTCGATAGCCCCCTGCTTGGAGATTTAACCCGGGCGGGCAAAGATGAAAAAGCATCACAAAGGCTGCTTGAAACAGCTTTGACTTTGCATCAAGCGCCGGTGAAAAATATCCCAAGCCTTGATCCTTTGCCGCGCCGGTTTCGCGCATTGCTGGATGCCCAGTTTACCGCCGACTGCCTGGACGGCATTCGGGCGGCTGTGCGTAAAGCCTGCAAGCTGGCCGAGGATTTGCTGGCCGATCAGCAAGATATCCGCCCGCTTCACGGCGACCTGCACCATGATAACATCAAGGCCGGCGACCGTAGTTATCTTGCCTTTGATGCCAAAGGCGTTCTGGGCGAGCGCACGTTCGAGCTGGCAAATGCGTTTCATAACCCGCTGGGATCCGAGGCTTTTAGCCATCGACCCGAAATAATTTTAAGGCGCGCCGAGATATGGTCCGCAGGATTGAACGTTTCAAAACCCCGCCTGCTGTCAAGGGCCGCCGCCTTTAGCGGCCTGTCGCTTGCATGGCATTACAAAAGCACATTCGGACCCGAAAGCTCAGATCACGTGCGTTTTGTGTCCACCTTGATAAAACTGGCATCCGCTCAAAGTGCTGATCATCACAGATATTTACGAAAATAAAACTGTCTTGGGACGCGGCGAAAAGACAGCAACGCTCAGACATTGCTTGGAGGGTGTGACCGCCCGATCGGGCTTTGATCATGACAAGGTTTACAAAGCCGCTTTACGTGAGCAAAGCAATCGGGGCGTTCAGGTCTTTTTCAAAATCAACCGGCGCGATATCTTGCGCGGCGGTGTTGCGTTTAAATTCAAACTTAAATTCACCGTTTTCTTCGTGTGAGGCTACAATAAGGCATTGTGAAACGTGCTGCGCACCATCAAAAAGATCGACCAGACCGCGCATCTGCGGCGCATCATCTGCATCCACCGAAAACCCGGTTTCCCAGTATTTCAACACCGGGTAAACCGCGCCGTCAAAGCGCACTCTTAGGCGGCTTTTCTGGGTCAGCTCGCGCTTGCGCGCGGCCTCTAGTCCCAACTGGACCTCTTTGGATAAAAATGTACTCATAACAACGTCTCCCCAAGGCCAGTGTGCCGCAGAAATGGTGAAATTCAAGTGAACATTTGGAAGGCTCGGCCAATCCTTGCCAAGCGGGCGCCTGCCGGTCTGCTATAACTCGGTACGGGGTCAGAAAGCCAGATTGTGAAATGGATTATGAAATATATTTTAGGTATATTTTTCATATATTTAGATGATATTTTTTTGAGGTACTCTTTTTCATTCCCCCGCTTTGCGTCCCGCCAGACCCCATGGATATCGACACATGGTATGACTGAAATGTCACAGGTTGGAAACAAAACGGGGCTGTAAGGCTGCCGCAGGCGTAACCGGCACTCTTCGCTGCAGACCACCGATATGCCGCGTTCGAATCGACGCGGGCGGCGCTGGGGTCTTTAGACGCGGGCAGCGTAATGGGTGACCATCATCGCAATGTCTTCGGGTGGCGTTGCGCTTTGCACATATGCACAGGCATTTGAGCAATGCTTGAAAATCGAGCCGTCGGAAAAAAAGCTGGTGTTGGTGACAAACATTACCTGCGCGGCTGGCCGCCGGTAATTGGCAAAGTCTGAGATTGCAAAGGCGCTGCCGTTTTCAAGCACCAAATCCAGCACGATCAAATCAAAACTCTGATTTCGCAGGGCCTGAACGGCCGTGCTTTGATCTGCCACCAGAGCCACTTTAACCCCAAACCGTTCCAAGGCGCGTTGCCACACCAAACCCAGCTCATATTCACTTTCAAAAATTAAAACTTTCATGGCTGACACACTAAAATAAGGAAAATTAAATGAGCTATTAATCCCTATTAAAACCAAAAGTCCTAACAAAAGGTTAACTGAAAAAAAGAATGTTAACACTTTCGAAAGACCTTGTATCTTGGGCATGAATATACTTGATATCTGTCAAATAGATACGAGGATTTGATGATCAAAGCCTACGGAAAAAATAATTTACGCGATCACGGCGGTGGGCTCGATGCGGCGGTTGCCCAGTTCGGCGGCGCGCGTGAAAACTGGCTTGATCTGTCCACGGGAATCAACCCTAGCCCCTATCCTGCTGGGCCGATCTCGCTGCAGTCCATGACCGCTTTGCCCGATCAGGGGGCCTATCAGAACCTGATTGAAGCGGCGCGGCAGTTCTGGTCTATTCCCAAAGAGGCAAAAGTTTTGCCGGCGGCGGGGGCCTCGGCGCTAATCGCGGCGCTGCCAGGTTTGATCCGCGGCCAAAAGGTGGCCATTGCCCAGCCCACCTATAATGAACATCAGGCGGCCTTTATGGCCGCAGGTTGGGGGTTGAGCAATGATCACCCCGATGTACAGGTTGCCGTACATCCCAACAACCCCGATGGACGCCTGTGGCAAAGCCAAGAGCTTACTGCCCCGCTGGCGATCATCGACGAAAGCTTTGCCGATGTGTGCCCCCAGCACAGCCTGATCCATGAAACGGCCCGTCCCGGCCGCATTGTGCTAAAAAGCTTTGGCAAGTTTTGGGGGCTGGCGGGGGTGCGGCTTGGGTTTGCAATCGGGGCTGATCCGGTTTTGGATAAGCTGGCCGAACGGCTCGGCCCGTGGCAGGTCTCTGGTCCGGCGCTTGAAATTGGCACCGCGGCTTTAAACGATAAGAAGTGGGCCGAAAGCACTCGTATCCAACTGGCCAAAGATGCGCGGCGACTGGATCAGATCCTACTGGCTGCAGGGGCAGAGGGTGTCGGCGGCTGCGATCTTTTTCGGCTGTTTTCGGTTAAAAGCGCAAAGCAGTGGCATCAAAAACTGGCCCAGCATCATATCCTAAGCCGTATTTTCCCCTATTCGGATCATCACCTGCGTCTTGGCCTGCCCAGCGCCGATGGTTGGGACAGGTTGCAGCGAGCGCTAAGCTGATGGCTTGGGTTCTTTTTTTCGCGCTTCTTTTGGATGCCGTTTTGGGCGAGCCGAAGTGGCTTTGGTCGCGGCTGCCGCATCCGGCGGTGCTGATGGGGCGGGCTGTTACGCTGTGCGCTTCGACTTTGAACCATGGGCGATACAAAAAAACCAAAGGCGCGCTGACGTTGATTTTTTTAATTGTGCTGGGGGCCTGCCTTGGACGGGTCCTTGGGTTTTTTGGCCCCGCGGCCGAAGTTCTTTGTGCAGCGGTCCTGCTGGCGCAAAAGTCACTGGTGCAACATGTCCGCGCGGTCGGCAATGGCGCGCGCTATTCCTTGCGCGAAGGACGCCGCGCCGTTGCGATGATCGTCGGGCGCGATACCGACCAGATGGATCAGCCCCAGATGGCCCGCGCGGCGATTGAAAGCGCCGCAGAAAACCTGTCAGACGGGGTGGTGGCGCCTGCCTTTTGGCTGCTTCTTGGCGGGCTTCCCGGTTTGCTTATCTATAAAGTGGTAAACACAGCCGACAGCATGATCGGCTATAAAACCCCTGCATTGGCCGAATTTGGCTGGGCTGCAGCGCGGTTTGATGATCTGCTGAACTGGGTTCCGGCTCGGATTACTGCCGCGCTGATCGCGATACAAGGCGGCGTAATCCATGACTGGCGGGCGATCACAAAAGATGCAAGGCAGCACCGCTCGCCCAATGCCGGCTGGCCCGAAGCAGCGATGGCGCGCGCGCTTGGCATCGCGCTGGCCGGACCACGTAGCTATGACGGCTCGCAGCAGACCTTTGCCTGGGTCAACCCGCATGGCAACCGCGCCGCAACGCCAAATGATATCGACCGCTCGGTGCGGATGTTGTGGACCACTTGGGCGCTGATGTTGGGGTTTGTGTTGCTGATCGCGGTGCTCGGCTAACCCTGCAGGGTGCAAGAAATCTGGCCTCAGAGTATTTTTGCTGCTAGGCTGACGGGCAAAACAGCCGCGAAACTGCGGCAAAACATACGAGCAGGAGACAAAGATGCATCGCTTGGTATTTTCAGCGCTGGTTTTGATCAGCGCAATGGGGTTTTCCCGCAGCGCAGCCGCACAAGACTGTGGTGGTGGATTTTACGGCTTTGTTCAAGAGCTCAAATCCGAAGCCCGCGCGCGCGGCTATTCCAGCGCCCTGAGCGAGCAATTTTTTGCCTCTGTTGCCCAAGATCCAAAGGTGATCAAAGCCGACCGCGCCCAAGGTGTGTTTCAGCTGCCGTTTCTAGAGTTTTCTGGCCGCCTGATCAGCGATCACAGGCTTCAGCACGGGGCCAAAAATGCCGCTAAATACAAGCGCGAGTTTGACTTTATCGAACGCGAATTGGGCGTGCCGCGCGGCGTGCTTTTGGCGTTCTGGGCGTTTGAAACCGACTATGGCGCTTTTCAGGGCAATTACAATACGCTGAACGCTCTGGTCACCTTGGCGCATGACTGCCGGCGGCCGGAACTCTTTAGACCGCAGATTTTTGCCGCGCTTGAGCTTTTCAAACGTGGCGATTTCGATCCGGTGACCACCACCGGCGCCTGGGCGGGTGAGATTGGCATGGTGCAAATGCTGCCCGAAGATATTTTGGTCAACGGCATCGACGGCGATGGTGATGGGCAAGTTAAGCTGAAAACCTCAGCGCCCGATGCGCTGATGTCGGGCGCGTCCATGTTACGTGCCTTGGGATGGCAGCCCAACCAGCCTTGGCTGCAACAGGTCACATTGCCGGCGGATATGGACTGGTCGCTCACCGGGCTGACCACTGAAAAAACCCTGCGCGAATGGGCGGCTTTGGGTCTGCGCGGGCGGCATAAACCGCTGGCCTCGGGTGATTTGATGGCGTCTGTTCTGCTGCCGCAGGGGCACAAAGGGCCCGCATTTCTTGTCTATCCCAATTTTCGCGTCTTTATCGAATGGAATGAAAGCCTAATTTATATCACCACTGCCGGTTATTTCGCCACCCTGCTCGAAGGCGGCGCGCCGCTTGATCCGGTGAGCCCGGACACCGGGCTAACCGGCGATCAGATGCGGGCGCTGCAACAAAAGCTGGTCGAGCTGGGCTTTGATGTGGGCGATGTTGATGGCATTTTAGGCGCCAAAACCCGCGCCGCGGTGCGCATCGTGCAAGATGTTCTTGCCATGCCCATCGACGGTTGGCCCACCCCGGCGCTGCTCGCCAGTTTTTAGCCCTGATCAAGCACTTACACCACGCCGTTGTTTTCGCGCAGGTTTAAACCGGCAATTGCAATGCGATTATATCATCTGATCTTGGCCTTGGGCCGTCCAGATACAGCGCAGGCGCACGCCCTGCCCCTCGAACTGATCAGCCAAAGTTTTTGCGCAGCGCAGTCTGTCAAAGCGAAAATGCCGCAATGTTTGGCGCAGCTCACACCATGCCACCAGCATCGGGGTTTCAGGATAGAACAAAATAATCAGCGGCCAGATCACCCGCTCGGTCGACCGCCCCTCGCCCGAGGTATAATATATATGGATTTTGCGTTCCAACTGGATCGCTCTGCGCATCTGCGGTAGCGCGTCAAACTGTTCAAAGGCAGCGCCTTGCGGCATTGCAATCAAGATGGGATCACCGCGACACAGCGGCAGTTTATCAATCGCCCGCCGGGCGGCGCGGGTCAATCCGTGATCCCCGGTGCGGGCCACCAATTCCAACCCCAGCTTGGCCGCCTGGGCCTCATCGGGATCAAACCCAATCGGCGGCATATCGTAGCCAGAGCGCAGCACATACCCCAAACCCGCCGCGCCTTCCAGCGGAATTCAGGCCGCCTGTAAGACAGCAATATCGCAGTACACTGTACGCTTTGACACCTCAAGCCGGCCGGCAATTTCGCCAGCGGTGAGCGGACGGTTGGCCGCCCGAAGCATCTGAATGATGTCAAAGAGCCGATCTATCTTTCGCATTGCATCCCTTGCTGCTAACAGCACGCTGTCAGCAGGCCTAGCCTATCACATTGGCAGCGATTGGAAAAGGACAAGGCCACCATGAAGAAACATCTACTGACCGGAGCCGCGTTGATCATCGTTTCAGCGGTTCTCTTTAGCGCCGCCGGGGCGCTGACAAAGTCGGTCACCGCCACAGCATGGATGATTATTTTCTGGCGCGGGTTGGCCGCCGGCATTTTGACTTTGATCGTGTTGGGGATGTCAGGTCAATTGCTGATCCAGCTGTGATGCTTGCGCTGGCCTGCCCTGATGGCCAGCGCATTTTCCCTTTTGGGAACCATTGCGTTTATTCCCGCGTTTCAAATGACCAGAGTTGCAAAAGTGGCGCTGATCTATGCCACTGTGCCATTTATGGCCGCTGCTCTGGGCTGGGCGGCATTGGGCGAAAGGCTCGCGCGGCGCACAGCGGCTGCGGCGGTGATCTGTTTCATCGGGGGGGCCATTACGTTCAAAAACGCCAGATTCGGCAGCGCATTGGCCGGGGATGCTTTGGCGGGGTTTATGACTGTTATGATGGCGGCTCATATGCTGATATTTCGTAAATATCCCGATACCCCTGCGGGACTGACATCGGCGATGTCAAATTTGCTTGTTTTACCCTTGGCGTGGATCTGGATTTCACCGCTGTCCATCGAGCTGCCGCAGCTGCCGCTGTTGATTTTGTTTGGGGCGGTCACCGCTGGTGCATCAGTGACCCTATCGCAAGGGGCTAAAGCGCTGCCCGCTTCCTTGACCGCGCTGCTGTCGATTTTGGAAACCCCGCTGGCCCCGATTTGAGCGTGGTTTATTTTGTCCGAGGTCCCGTCAAATGCCACTTTAATCGGCGGCGCAGTCATTTTAATCGGCGGCGCAGTCATTATGCTTGCGGTGCTCTATGCGCTGTATCAGCCGCCCAAAACCCTATCCTTCCAAAATGATTGCACCGATTTTGAAAAAATAGCCGTAAAAAACAGTCAAGGTACACACCGCAAGCGCAGGGCCAATTTGGGATAAATCGCCCGCAGCGAAACCTGCGCTGCCAAAGATGGCGATGATCCCGATAATCGAGCCAAGCCAACCGGCCCGAACCGCCCCGGCGCCGAACTTTGACACCGCGCTTTCATCCCCCCCAACAGTTACGCAGAATCCCGCAACAACAACGACAAAGATAAACGATGCCACATCGAAGTACTGGCCAATATTTCCCACCGCAAATAATGTTGCGGCAACGAATGCCACGTAAGCGGCCGTAAGAACAATTTTTGTCATATTCATTTTTTCTCTCCTTGAACGGTTAATTTATCAATATGAGAATATTTATGGGTAGAACATGCAACAAGTTTCTTCTTGTTTCAGACTGCGACACCAAAACCGATGCCGGATGGCGACAGTCAGCCGTGGGCGCGGATATGCCGCGCTTTTTGAAAGCTTAGAAATGCGCCAAAAGCCCTATCTTACAGCGGTGATTTTGCACCGCTGCAAAACAGCCGCAATACCGCCGCGATACTGATGTCGCTTTTTTGGGGGAAATCACGTTTTAACCAAGACCCTGATGGCAAGGCCAAAGCCCGAATTATGCCACCAGGCTTTCGGCCTTTTTAAGGTCAACAGACACCAGCTGGCTGACCCCCTGTTCCTGCATGGTGACGCCAAAAAGCCGGTCCATCCGCGCCATGGTCACCGCATGGTGGGTGATGATCAAAAACCGCGTGTTTGTGCGCCGGACCATTTCATCCAGCAGATCGCAGAACCGCGAGACATTGGCATCATCCAGCGGCGCGTCCACCTCATCGAGCACACAGATCGGCGCCGGATTGGCCAGAAATACGGCAAAGATTAGCGCCAAAGCGGTCAGCGTTTGCTCGCCCCCGGACAGCAGCGACAGGGTGCTGAGTTTCTTGCCCGGCGGCTGGCACATAATTTCAAGACCGGCCTCGAGCGGATCGTCACTTTCGACCATCACCAGATTGGCCTCACCGCCGCCAAAAAGGTGCTTGAACAAGAAGCTAAAGTTGCTGTTGACCTGTTCAAAAGCAGTCAGCAGCCGCTCGCGGCCTTCGCGGTTGAGGCTGGCAATACCGCTGCG
>CBFHXE010000027.1:0-28455 GCA_965659715.1 uncultured Paracoccaceae bacterium
CCTTCAGGCTTTGCAAATACCCCATTGCAGAGCTGGGCGGAACATCCCGTCCATCGGTAAAAAGATGCAGAATTGTTGGAATTTCAGCAGCGTTGAGCGCATTAAGGGCTGCCGCAAGGTGGGAAATATGGCCATGTACCCCCCCATCAGACACCACGCCCATTAAATGCGCTGTGCCGCCGGTTTCTTTCAGGGTGCTTATGAATGAAGTCAGGGATGGATTTTTTTGAAATGCACCGGACTCAAGTGCCAGATCAATCTGACCCAAGTCCATCGCAACCACGCGGCCGGCGCCAATGTTCATGTGGCCAACTTCCGAATTTCCCATTTGCCCGCTTGGAAGACCAACATCCGGCCCGTGCGTGATAAGCGTCGAATTTGGAAAATCACGCATAATTCTGTCGAATGTGGGGGTATGCGCCAAAGCGGGCGCATTGCCCTCTTTGGTATCACTCTGTCCCCAGCCATCAAGTATACAAAGAACGACAGGTTTGGGCGGCATGAGAATATCCTTTTGTAATTGATACGGATTTATTTGGGATAAATCTTTGGTGCAAGCCCTATGAAAGTCTAAATGTTACAGGTTTTGTAATTTTGAGATTATTCTCGATGATATGGTGTACCCGCAAGTATTGAGGCCGCTCGGTACAGTTGTTCACACAGCATGGCCCTCACCAGCATATGTGGCCAAACCATTTTTCCAAATGAAAAGCTATGGTTGAATGACTTTTTCAGCCCCTCATCTAAACCGTCTGCGCCGCCAATAACAAACCCCAAATTGGCAACCCCTTGATCGCGCAAGGTGGCAAGCTGGTTTGCAAACTCAATCGAGCTTAACATTTTGCCACGCTCGTCAAGACCGCAGATGTTTGTGCCTTTTGGGATTGCCTTTTGTAAAAGTTTGGCTTCGGCAAGCTTGCCGATATTTTTCTTGTCCTCGACTTCATGAATTGTCAAAGGTCCAAGCCCCAATGCCCGACCGCTTTTATCAAACCGGTTTTTATAATCGTCGATCAGAGTTCTTTCAGGGCCAGAGCGAAGTCGTCCGACAGCGTAAATAGACACCAGCATTTTTAGCCTCTTCAGGCGTTTTTTAGGTCAACTCCAACCGGCATCCACATTTTTTCCAACTGGTAAAATGCACGCACCTCTGGTCGGAATACATGAACTATAACATCACCTGCATCCACCACGATCCAATCACCGGTGGTTTTGCCTTCAAGCAGCACACGGTGACCTAGTGTTTCTTTCAGGCGGTCGGCAAGTTTTTCGCAAATCGCTATAACCTGACGAGAGGACCTGCCGGAGGCAATGACCATATAATCACCAATAGCCGTTCTGCCGCGCAGATCAATTTGCACCAGCTCTTCAGCTTTGTCATCGGTCAGGGATTCAACAATCTGGGTTAACAGCGTTTCGCTTGTTACCTCTTTGGGCGCTTCGGGTAATATTGAAGGCCGGGCTGCAGCAGAAGCTGCATCGACAGAGAGTGTCAGGACTTTTTCTCCTTACGGTTTGCGCCGCTTCCCCCGGCGCTGGGGTTAACAACATATTAACACCGGTTTTGTGAAATCTCAATGATAGTCTGACAAGAGATTTGGTATGGGCTTTATAACTATAAAAACCAGGATACACTACGAACAGGGCCTTTTTGGACCTGTTGGTTCATTTAATGCAGCTGATAGCGATCTTTTTTATCTCGAAACTTGAAGCTGCGAATTTTTGCGCATATGACTGACGGATGATGAATCGCATATTCGATATGGATGATCAGGCTCGCCTGCCTTGGCGGTTTTTTGGTGCTATGACCACGTTTATAGCCCGACTATAAGTCTAAAAGAGTTTCACTTGAACTGACCACAACACGGGAGAGGATTAAGATGACCGCCCCGAAAACACTCTATGATAAAATCTGGGACGCGCATGTCGCCCATACTTCAGAAGACGGCACCTGTCTCTTATACATTGATCGCCACCTGGTTCACGAAGTTACCAGCCCGCAGGCCTTTGAAGGATTGCGCATGGCAAACCGTACAGTGCGCGCACCGGAAAAAACCATTGCGGTGCCGGATCACAATGTACCAACCACATTAGACCGCGCCAAAGGCATTGATAACGAAGAAAGCCGTATTCAGGTCGAAGCGCTGGATAAAAACGCAAAAGACTTTGGGATACATTACTATCCTGTTTCCGATGTCCGCCAAGGGATTGTACATATTGTCGGCCCTGAACAAGGCTGGACATTGCCGGGAATGACAGTGGTTTGTGGTGACAGCCATACGGCAACCCATGGCGCATTCGGGGCATTGGCCCATGGAATTGGGACTTCTGAGGTGGAACATGTTCTGGCTACACAGACGCTGATCCAGAAGAAGTCAAAAAATATGAAAGTGGAAATCACCGGTCAGCTTCGGCCCGGAGTGACCGCAAAAGACATCACGCTTTCCGTCATCGGCGAAACCGGCACAGCCGGGGGGACCGGCTATGTGATCGAATATTGCGGGCAAGCAATCCGCGATTTGTCGATGGAAGGCCGGATGACCGTTTGTAATATGGCCATTGAAGGTGGTGCGCGTGCTGGGCTTATTGCGCCAGATGAAAAGACATTTGAATATTGCAAAGGCCGAGCGCATGCCCCCAAAGGGGCCGCTTGGGAAGCAGCGCTTGCCTATTGGAAAACCTTGTTTTCAGATGATGGCGCCCATTTTGACAAGATTGTCACAATCAAGGGCGAAGATATTGCGCCTGTGGTCACCTGGGGAACATCGCCCGAAGATGTTTTGCCGATCACTGCCAGCGTTCCTGCGCCTTCGGATTTTAACGGCGGCAAAGTTGATGCAGTTGCGCGGTCCTTGGAATATATGGGACTAAATTCTGGAACGCCCTTATCTGAGGTGGAAATTGATACCGTATTTATAGGCTCTTGCACCAATGGCCGGATCGAAGATTTGCGCGCTGCGGCAGAAATTTTGAAGGGCAAAAAAATCAAAGACGGTATGCGGGCCATGGTGGTTCCCGGATCGGGTCTGGTGCGTGCGCAGGCAGAAGAAGAGGGCTTGGCGGACATCTTTTTGGAGGCAGGCTTTGAGTGGCGTCTGGCGGGTTGTTCTATGTGTCTTGCGATGAACCCAGATCAGCTTGCACCTGGTGAGCGCTGTGCCGCAACCTCAAACCGGAACTTCGAAGGTCGTCAGGGCCGAGGTGGTCGTACCCACCTGATGTCACCGGCTATGGCTGCTGCTGCGGCGGTCACAGGAAAACTGACAGATGTTCGGGAGCTGATATAATGGATAAGTTTGAAAAACTTAGCGGTATTGCCGCACCAATGCCTTTGATCAACATCGACACAGATATGATTATTCCCAAGGTATTTTTAAAAACCATCAAGCGGTCTGGATTGGGCGTAAACCTGTTTGACGAAATGCGTTATGATGACGACCGCGCAGAAATTCCTGATTTTGTGTTGAACAAAGCACAATACAGAAACGCCGAAATATTGGTTGCAGGGGATAATTTTGGCTGCGGTTCTTCAAGGGAACACGCACCCTGGGCAATCAAAGACTTTGGCATTCGCTGTGTCATCTCAACAAGCTTTGCGGATATCTTTTTCAATAACTGCTTTAAAAATGGTATCCTTCCGATCATCTTGCCGAAAGAACAGGTGGACGCTTTGATGAAAGATGCCGAGAAAGGATCCAATGCTCGCATCGAGATTGACCTAGAGGATCAGACAGTAACCTCATCAGATGGTGAAGTGTACTCATTTGAGGTTGACTCGTTCAAAAAGCACTGCCTTTTAAACGGGTTAGACGACATCGGGCTTACCATGGAAAAAGTCGGATCAATTGATAATTATGAATTAAAACTATCATCGGAGCGACCTTGGGTGTGAGGGCAAAGACCTGAACATTAACCCGTAAAAAACAATGCTGCTACAGCTATTAGCCAGGGGATCGAGAGACGTTTGTTTCTTGACCCCCTGACTGACAATCGCTACCCGCTAATCAACTAAAATTTTGTAAATGGATGGCCCAAATGACGAAACCCTCCCTTCTTATCCTACCTGGTGACGGCATTGGCCCCGAGGTCATGACCGAAGTGCGTAAAATCATTTCTTGGTTTGATGAAAATCGTGGGCTTGAATTTGACGTGAGTGAAGATCTGGTGGGTGGATGTGCCTATGATGCGCATGGAACGCCCTTGCATGATGATACAATGGCCAAGGCTCAAGAGGTTGACGCGGTTCTGCTTGGTGCAGTAGGCGGCCCCCAATATGACGATCTTGATTTTAGCTTAAAGCCAGAGCGCGGCCTGTTGCGGCTGCGCAAAGAAATGGATCTGTTTGCCAATCTGCGCCCCGCGCAATGCTTTGATGCATTGGCGGATTTTTCATCGCTAAAGACAGAGGTGGTTTCAGGTCTGGATATCATGATTGTTCGAGAATCTACATCCGGTGTTTATTTTGGGGAACCCAGAGGAATTTTTGAAGAGGGCAATGAGCGCGTCGGGATCAATACGCAGCGATATACCGAAAGTGAAATTGACAGGGCTGCACGCAGCGCATTTGAGCTCGCTCGCCGGCGTAACAATAAAGTTTGCTCGATGGAAAAAGCGAATGTCATGGAATCCGGTATTTTATGGCGCGAAATTGTTCAAAAGGTGCATGATACAGATTACCCGGATGTTGAATTAACCCATATGTACGCAGATGCCGGCGCTATGCAGCTTTGCCGTTGGCCCAAGCAGTTTGATGTCATCGTGACAGACAACCTGTTTGGCGATATCCTGTCCGATACTGCGGCCATGTTAACCGGGAGCCTTGGCATGCTGCCTTCTGCAACGCTGGGCCCGGTCATGCCCAATGGCCGACCAAAAGCGATGTATGAACCGGTTCACGGATCGGCGCCGGATATTACGGGTCAGGGAAAAGCAAACCCAATTGCTTGTATACTGAGCTTTGCGATGGCGCTGCGCTATTCCTTTGACCAAGGTGCAGAAGCAGATCGTCTTGAACAAGCGATAGAGACAGTTCTTGCCAAAGGAGCCCGCACCCCTGATCTAATGGGGCCAGAGCACGGCACGCCGATGACAACAGGGCAAATGGGTGACGCTATTTTGGAGGCGCTTGGATCAAGCCTTTAATGGGAACAGATCAGGCACTTTAATTGCCGTTCTTGAGTCCGGCTCTGTTTATCGGCAGGGCTGGATTAGCAATTCAAATACTGTGATAGTTTTGCTTCCAAAGAAACAATTTCAACGGGTTTTGCAAGGTAGTCATCCATCCCGCAAGCATAACACTTGTCGGCGTCTCCGGTTAGAGCGTTTGCCGTAATTGCAACAATTGGAACCCTTGAAAGCTCGCCCTCTTCTTCGTGCTTTCGTATTTCTTGAGCCATTTCAAAACCATCCATAACCGGCATGTGGCAATCTAGCAAAATAATGTCGTAATTTTCGGTTTTCCACATTTCTAACCCCTTTAGGCCATTTTTTGCAACCACAGCGGGATAACCCAGAATTTCCAATTGCTTCAAAAGAACAACCTGATTAATTTCATTATCTTCAACCAATAAAATAGATTTTCTAGCTCTGCTGTCTTTTTGCGCGCCAGTCAATTCATGAGGTTGTTTTTCGATCAAAGTAGGTTTTTGCTTATTGGTCAAAAAAGCTATCGCCCTGATTAATTCTGACTGTAGGACTGGGAAGCTTTGTATTTTATAAACATCCTCCTGTAAAAGCCCAAGCTGGTCTGATCGATTTGATGAGACAACAACAAATTTGGGGTTTTTTGCCTTTGCCCTGAGGATAGTCATCCATGAGCTAACGGTTTCTGAATCCTCAGAAAACAATATATAAACAGCTTCTTGTTCATCTGGTATTGCATAGTCTTCAAGGTCCTGACGTACAGAGCGGGTTTGTTCCTTGTAGTTTAGATGATCAACAAATTTGGACAGCCTTCTACTAAACCTTCCCTTTTCTGTGAGCATTTCAACTTTTGTCTGTGATATGTCCGGTGTTTCATTTGGGCCATCAAATACCTTTATGGGCAATAGAACGGTCACTGTTGTGCCTATTTCCAAGGTGCTTTGCGTATTGATCTGACCGCCCATTTGGTGAACCAGTTTTTGAGTTATAACCAGCCCCAATCCAGTCCCTCCAACCCGTTTGGTGCTTGCGGTCTCGCCCTGAACAAATGGCTCGAATGTTTTGTCCAATTGTTCCTTGGACATGCCGATCCCCTGATCCTGAAATACCAGTTTGATGACATCCTCTTTGTCCATTTCAACCAGAAAATAAACTGTACTGGGTTTGCCAGTTAAATCTTGGGATGAATATTTTATCGCATTGCTAAGGATATTTAGCATTATTTGTCTTAAGCGTCCGGAATCGGCCAAAATCCAGATTGGGACTTTGCGGTCTACTCCAAGGACTATTCTAACCCCCATACTGTCAGCCATAGTTTGCATGGTGACGGCCACGCCCTCAATCACAGGGCGTAACTCGGTGCGAGAAGATTCGATCACCATCTTTCCCGCGTCAATCTTGGCGGCGTCTAATATATCATCAATAATTCTCAGCAGCGAAAAGGCAGAATTTCGAATAGTCCCAACAGCTCTTTGTTGATCGTCGTTAGGCTTCATGGCCTCAAGTACTTCAATCATTCCAATCATTCCGTTCATGGGAGTTCGGATTTCATGGCTCATATTGGCTAGAAATTCGCCTTTGGCTTTGGCTGCTGCTTCTGCCTTGATCCTTGCTGCATGAAGTTCCGTTTCGGCGCTATTTGCCATCTGGGCAAAGTAAAAAAGTTCGGCAACCAGTAAAACTAATACAGTGCCACGAAGCATATAGTTTATCACCTCTGGATCAAGCGAACTGCTAAAAACGGGTATGCCAAAGAGCATTAGTGAAGCGCCAACCAGGTCATAGTGAATTGCCAAGAACCATAATACCAGTGGCAAGAAAAAGAAAAATACTGACAAGGAGCGCTCTTTTTTCCAAGAAATAGCAAGAAAAGAAAGTGCCATTACCGGCAGAAATAACAAATCTACATCCGCGTCTGGATGTCCAAATATCAGACCTACAAATGTGGAAAGGCTTGCGCTGAATAACCAAACAGACCTTGCCAAACGCTGAAATCCAGTTTGAAATAACATCAGACAGCCAAAATACACAAGCGCAACAGAACCAGAAATATAGGCTCCAATGGCTTCGCCAAGCGCTAAAAATATGACCAACCAAGCTGATGCCAGACACACTATAACCCGCACGGCAAGATGGCTAATTCTAATTCTGCGTTGAAGATCTAAGTCTAGATTTTCCAAATTATGCTCTTCTGCCATATTTTATTCCAATTACGCTGTAACAAATGAGATCAATTAACGCGGTTATTTTGTCAAAGTTTCCCCAAATTGACCATCTATTAAAGTTTTATTCTGATTATTTTTTGCAAACTGGAAATAATAAGTCGCCAATTGAAGCAAACCGATGCCGTCCTGATAAAATTAATGGTCAAAATGGTTTTTGATCTTTTGCCGGTTTGCGGTAAGCACACGTGTGATTATTAAGACGTCTGTCAACCACAGGAAAATCGATTAAAGTGGACTTGCTATGAATTAGGGTTTGCATGAAAAAGTCAGGCTGCCTTCCAATAATAATCCACGTCTTTCGATTAAAAATGCGCAGGTTGTTGAAGTAACCTTTCTTGTAGTAGACACGGATTTACCACAGGCATCTGTGTAACAGATAATATGCAGAGTTTATATTTTGGGGGCTTGGATGGTTGATATAGCAACGCGGGTTTGGAACCATAAATGGAAAATCGACCCGATCGTCAGATCATTGATCGACACTGATTTTTACAAGCTTTTAATGTGCCAATCCATCTATCGGAACAAGCCGGACACTCATGTGACCTTTAGCCTTATCAACCGGTCAAAAAATCTACGGCTTGCAGAGCTGATCGACGAAGGCGAATTGCGTGAGCAACTCGATCATATCCGCAGCTTAAGCCTGACGCGCGGTGAAAGCACATGGCTGCGCGGCAATACCTTTTACGGAAAGCGCCAGATGTTTCGACCGGATTTTATGGAGTGGTTCGAAAACTTGCGGCTACCGGATTATCATCTTGAAAAACGCGACGGACAATTCGAGCTAACCTTTGAAGGCAGCTGGCCTGAGGTTATGATGTGGGAAATTCCAGCGCTTGCTGTGCTAATGGAGTTGCGCGGGCGTGCGGTTCTTAAAGGGTTGGCAAAGTTTGAACTGCAGGTGCTCTACGCGCGGGCAATGACGAAGCTTTGGGAAAAAATTGAAAGCCTGCGAACCATAGAGGATTTGCGCATAGCAGACTTTGGCACACGCCGCAGACATTCTTATCTTTGGCAAGACTGGTGTGTGCAGGCAATGCTCGAAGGCTTGGGTGAGAAGTTTATCGGCACATCGAATTGTGCTGTGGCCAGGGAACGCGACATCGAAGCTATTGGCACAAACGCGCACGAGCTTCCAATGGTGTATTGTGCTTTGGCAGAAACGGATGAACAGCTTGCGGCAGCGCCCTATCACGTCCTTTCAGACTGGCAAGAGGAACATGATGGAAACTTGCGTGTTATATTGCCCGATACTTATGGAACCGAGGGCTTTTTACAGAACGCACCAGATTGGCTTGCCGCATGGACTGGCGTTCGCATTGACAGCGGCGATCCTGCTGCCAGTGCGGAAATTGCCATTAAGTGGTGGCAGGATCGCGGCGAAGATCCGACACAAAAACTGGTTATTTTTTCGGATGGTCTAGATACCGATAGCATCATTTATCTGCACAAGAAGTTTTCGGGACGGGTGAAAGTATCGTTTGGCTGGGGCACGAATTTAACCAATGATTTCCGCGGCCTTGTGCCTAACGAAGAGCTGGGCGCATTTTCTTTGGTGTGTAAGGCGGTGTCAGCCAATGGCCGGCCAACTGTCAAGCTCTCGGATAACCCCAATAAGGCGATGGGCCCCCTTTCAGAAATTGAACGTTACAAACGCATTTTCAAATTGGGCCACCAACAACCAATTGAAGTTTTTGTATAACGAAATTTTGAGCGCTTTGCGCTGTTACAGGAATAGCTTGATCTCGTTTGCGTAAAACGGTCTAAGTCAATCAGGCAACTGGGAAAGCAATCACATGAGCAATCGAAAAAAAATCTGGGGATGGTTCTTTTATGATTGGGCGAGCCAGCCGTTTCACACGCTGCTCATGACATTTGTCTTTGGACCGTATTTTGCCATTGTGGCCTCGCAATATTATTTGGGGCTTGGGCAGGATGAAACGCTTGCAGATGCCAATGCCCAGATCGTCTGGTCAAATTGTTTGGCGATCACGGGTCTGATCATTGGATTTGGTGGCCCCGTACTCGGGGCTATTGCTGATACGACAAGGTTAAGAAAGCCCTGGATAAGTACGTTTTCAGTGATCTATTTGGTGACAGCCCTTGCTCTCTGGTTCACATTGCCAGACGGCTCAAACATGTTGCTGATGCTGTCAGTTTTTGGTCTTTGTTTCATTATGGCCGAGTACACTTACATTTTCACAAATGCGCAGCTTCCCTCGCTTGGATCTATTGACGAGGTCGGCAAAATATCCGGATCAGGCTTTGGGTTCGGCTATGCAGGTGGGGTTTTGTCATTGCTTATAATGCTGTTGTTTTTTGTTGAACAAGACAACGGTAAAACGATGATCCTAGAAATGGATCCCCTGTTTGGATTAGACGCCTCACAAAAAGAGGGAACGCGTTTTGTCGGGCCATTTGTGGCTATTTGGTTCGCAATTTTCATGATCCCCTATTTTGCATGGGTACGCGAAGATAAATCTCTTCGTCAGAAATTGAACATTTCGGAGGGTTTAGCAAACCTCATTGGGTCAATAAAATCTCTTCCGTCCAGAAAGAGCCTGTTCTCATATCTGGTTGCGTCAATGTTTTATCGCGATGCTCTAAATGGTCTTTATACCTTCGGCGGTACTTACGCTGTTCTCGTTTTGAATTGGAACATAGTTAAATTGGGTCAGTTCGGTATCATAGCGGCCGTATCTGCCGCTCTTTTCAGCTGGCTCGGGGGCTTTTTGGATCGAAGAGTTGGTCCAAAACCCGTGATTGTTGTCATGGTTTGTATCCTGACTGTCGTTTGTTTTGTCATCGTAAATACCTCACTGACCCATGTGTTCGGCGTGGCCGTTCCCGAGGGCTCTAATCTGCCGGATATGGTTTTTTATACCTGTGGCGTTTTCATCGGGGGCATGGGCGGTATTTTACAATCTGCGAGCCGCTCGATGATGGTACGCCACACCCGCCCGGAAAAAGCCACCGAAGGCTTTGGGCTTTATGCGCTGTCTGGTCGAGCAACAGCTTTTCTTGCTCCCGCGCTTATCGGGATTGTCACGGCCATTAGCGGAGATGCGCGCATTGGCATCTCGCCGCTTGTTGGTCTTTTCATCGTGGGATTGGTGTTGCTTTTGTGGGTTCATCCCAAGGGCGAATACGACAATTCGGAAGCATAATTTTTAGGCCCTGATGGTTTCTTTCAACACATCTGGCTATTGACGCCCAAAGAAGAAGCGCTTAGACGCGGCAGGCCTTTGGCGGTCAAAGGCCAAGTCTCCGCAACCTTGATAAAACGGATTACAAAATGCAAAGACTTCTTCCCGGCGTAATTGCCATGGCGGCCATTGTTGTGGCCTCAAACATCCTTGTTCAGTTTCTTATCCTTGACGGGTTATTGACCTGGGGTGCCTTTACCTATCCTTTTGCCTTTCTGGTAACGGATTTAATGAACCGCGTATATGGACCCCACGCCGCAAGGCGGGTTGTGTTTGTAGGTTTTGTGGCTGGCATTCTATGCTCTTTGATTGGCAGTCAAATCATGCTGCAGGGCGACGGATATGAATATGCTGCCGTTGCATTACGGGTTGCCGTTGGTTCGGGGATTGCATTTCTAACAGCCCAGCTGGTCGATGTTTTCATCTTTGACCGGATGCGACAAGGCGTTTGGTGGCGTGCGCCTCTGGCCTCTAGTGTTGTCGGCTCGGCTTTGGATACGGCACTGTTTTTCACCATTGCCTTTTCTGCCAGCATTACGCTTTTTCCGGCCTCTGCTAATGAAGAAATTTCCTGGGCATGGGAAGCCGTTCCGCTGATGAATATTGGCGGGCTTTATCCGCTATGGGTATCTTTGGCGATTGCCGATTGGATGGTAAAAATGACCTTAGCGTTGATTGCACTGATCCCCTTTCGGATTGCTGTCGGCAAAATTTTGCAACCCTCCGCATAAAACATTTTGACAAATCTTTAATCTGTGCCACCATACTTAGTATCTGAAACAAAACGAAAGGAGGTGGTCCAGTGTCTAGAGAGGTATTGGAGAGAGGTGTCGGAACAGTTTGGGAGATGCACGCCTAAGGCAACCCTTGGTCGTGCGATCGACTGAATTGGTGAGTTCCTAACCGGCCCACCTCCGTAAGTCTCGAAGGGTCGTCCGCAACGGACGACCCTTTTTGAATGAAACCAAAAAACATTTTAGGGATTAGATCAGGACACCTGAAAAATGCTGCGGATTTCGGACAACATTAGCCTGCAGGATTGGGAACTGACAGAGCACTTTACCCGCGCATCTGGTCCGGGTGGACAGAACGTTAATAAAGTTAGCTCGGCAGTTGAGCTGCGGTTTGAAGCTGCCAGATCCCCGTCTTTAACCGACCCGGTTAAATCACGGCTCAAAAAACTGGCAGGGCGAAAATGGACCAAAGAAGGTGCAATTATCATCCAGTGCGATGAAACCCGTCATCAGGGGCGCAACCGCGAAATTGCACGAGCGCGGTTGGTCGAATTGATTTCTTGCGCGTTAATCGCCCCGAAAAGGCGTATCCCGACACGGCCGACCAAAGCCAGCCAAAGGCGCAGGCTGGATTCAAAAAAGGCCCGCGCAGGCGTGAAAGTAACCCGTGGAAGATTGCGCCCAACAGATGCTGCAGACGATTAATTTCAAGACTGTATAAGCGCTCCCCTTGCTCTTTTGTATTCAATTCCCTACTTGTGCAGTATCAACGGTAGGAGGCCGCATAGATGATGGCAATTTACGGACCGATCAGGTTGGTTCTTGATATCGCTTTTTTTATCATGATTGTGCATATCATCATGAGCTGGCTCATTAGCTTTCAGGTGCTGAATTTGCATCAGCAATTGGTGTCGCAAATCTGGTTCGGTCTGAACCGGCTTTTGGAGCCGATTTACAATCCGATCCGGCGCATTCTTCCTGACACGCGTCCGCTTGATCTTGCGCCTTTGGTGGCTTTTGTCATTATCATTTCTTTGCGTGACTATATCCTGCCAGAAATCCTATTGCGCTAAGCAACTGTTTATGGCGGATACTTTAACCTTATTGAAAGCCAATTGAGCGATATTTTGGTTAATTTAATGTCTGGGACTTGTTTGATCCTGATGAGTGTGGGACACCCAGCTTACGAGCATTGAAAAAGAAAAACAGGAACTTTGATGGCGCACCAAGAAACGCTGCTGCGCGATGTTTTTGGGTTTAGTAAGTTTCGCCCGGGTCAAAAAGAAATCGTCGAAGCAGTGGCTGGCGGCGATAATGTTTTGGCCATTATGCCAACCGGTGGCGGCAAATCTTTGTGTTTTCAACTTCCGGCTTTGCTGCGTGATGGGTTGACGGTTGTCATCTCGCCTTTGATCGCGTTGATGCGGGATCAGGTGCGGGCATTGCAGGCGTCGGGTGTTGCTGCAGGGGCTTTGACTTCGGCCAATACCCAGCAGGAAACGGATGCAGTTTTTGAAGCGCTGAACGCGGGAAAACTAAAGCTTTTATACCTAGCGCCAGAACGGCTGGCGGCGGATTCTATGCAGTCGGTATTGCGTCGGTATCACGTCAGTATGCTGGCAGTGGATGAAGCCCATTGTGTGAGCCAGTGGGGACATGATTTTCGGCCTGATTATTTACGCATTGGCCCATTGCGGCGCGCTTTGGGTGTACCCTTGGCCGCCTTTACAGCCACGGCAGATGCCGAAACCCAACAAGAAATTGTCGAAAGATTATTCGACGGCGCGGCGCCCACAACATTCCTGCGCGGCTTTGATAGGCCGAACATTCATTTATCTTTTGCCACCAAAAACGCCCCCCGAAAGCAGCTGCTTGCCTTTGCTTCGGCGCGAAAGGGGCAATCAGGAATTGTGTATTGCGGGACCCGCGCCAAAACCGAAACGCTTGCCGCTGCGCTGCGCGAAGAAGGGCATTCTGCCTGCCATTACCACGGCGGGATGGAGGCCGATATGCGGCGCGATGTTGAAGCCCGGTTTGCCACCGAGGATGGGCTGATTGTCGTCGCAACGGTGGCTTTCGGTATGGGGGTGGATAAACCCGACATCCGCTGGGTTGCGCATGCTGATCTGCCCAAATCCATCGAAAGCTATTATCAGGAAATTGGCCGCGCCGGGCGCGATGGCGCGCCAGCCGAAGCGATGACGCTTTATGGCGCTGAAGACATTCGCCTAAGGCGAAGCCAGATCGACGAAGGATTGGCGGACGCCGATCGGCGTTTGGCCGATCATGGCCGCTTGAATGCATTGCTCGGTCTGGCAGAGGCTTTAGAGTGCCGCCGCAAATCGCTTTTGTCCTATTTTGGTGAAACAGAAATTACCTGTGAAAACTGCGATTTATGCGATCAACCACCTGAGATATTTGACGGAACCAATGTTGTTCGAAAAGCTCTGTCGGCGGCCTTGCGCACCAAAGAAACCTTTGGCGCTGGGCATTTAATCGATATTTTACTGGGTCAGGAAACAGAAAAGGTCCGGCAGCGTGGGCATCAGGACCTGCCCACCTTTGGGGTCGGTAAAGACCTTTCTCGGGCGCAATGGCAAGCGGTTTTTCGGCAAATGATGGGCCATGATTTAATCCGGCCCGACAAAGAGCGTATGGGCGCCCTTCGAATGACGGATGCCGCATTGCCTGTGCTGCGCGCAGAGCAATCCATATCGCTGCGAAAAGACACGCTGAATCAGACCCAAAAAGGCGCCGAGGCAAAGGCGCTCGTTGGTGAAGAAGATGCACCTTTACTAGCGGCTCTTAAAGCACAGCGCCGCCGGTTGGCCGAGGCTGCGCATGTGCCAGCCTATATCATTTTTAATGATCGCACCCTAATTGAGATGGCTCAAAGCCGTCCAGAAACCCTTGACGATATGGCACGTATCAATGGCGTCGGTGCCAAAAAGTTGGAAAACTACGGTCTGACATTTTTAAATGTGATCAACGAAAGCGTTACACAGCCCCATCCGCAGCGCAGAAAACTTGCAGGGCGCAAGGATGGCGCGCTTTATGACCAGTTGCTTGAGGTTCAGGCCACGCTGTCGCGCGGGGCGCAGGGCATTGACAAACCTCTCAGCTGCTCGGCCGCCTTGCTGGCCAAACTTATTAAGCTAAAGCCGCGTGATCTGGACAGCATGGCAAAAGTGCTAGGCGATCAAAAAACACATCGGTTTGGCCAAGCGTTTCTGGACGTTTTTGAAAAAGCGCCCTAAATAATAGGGTATAAACATTCGAGGTTGCTCATGCTGGTTGTTGTCTCACCCGCTAAAAAACTTGATATGGACCCGGTTGCCGGAGTGCAGCCAACACAGCCAGTGTTTCGGGAACGTACACGCGAACTGGTAACAGAAGCAGCGAAACTGACCAGCGGTGAGCTTGAAAAGCTGATGAAGATCAGCCCAAATTTGGCAAAGCTCAACCATCAAAGATTTTCTGACTTTGGCAGCCAAGATCGCAAACCTGCAGCCTTTGCCTTTGCAGGCGATACGTTTCAAGGGCTCGAGGTCGCAACCTTGGATGGCGATGCTTTGCGGTGGGCACAAGAGCATTTGCGGATTTTATCGGGTCTTTACGGGGTGCTGCGCCCACTGGATGAAATTGAACCCTATCGGTTGGAAATGGGCAGCCGGTTAAAGACTGAACACGGCAAAAACCTTTACGAATACTGGGGCTCAGCTTTGGCCTTAGAGTTAAGCGCGCAAGCAAAAACCACCCACAGCACAGCAGTCGTTAACTGCGCTTCACAAGAATATTTCCAAGCCGTAGACACCCAAGCACTGTCAGTGCCGGTCATTTCGCCGGTATTTATGGAAAACACCGAAAAGGGTCCAAAAATCATTAGCTTTTATGCAAAGCGTGCGCGTGGGGCGATGGCGCGATTTGTTGTTTCAAACCGAATCTCAAACCTAGCATCGCTGTATGATTTTGATGCTGGCGGATATCGGTATGAGGCTAATTTATCCTCTGAAAACAAGCCCGTTTTTCTTCGCGGTTAGGGCATTTGGCCGCAGCCCAGTGACAATTTCTTTCCTGCCGATTATATGATTTTTGAATAATTTTTATCCAAGGAATTTGTTTATGAGTCTTTTTGTTTTTGGGCATCGATCCCCCGATACTGATAGCACCGGCAGCGCCTTAATCTGGGCTTGGTATCTGACAGAAATAAAGAAGATACCGGCCACCGCCAAGGTTTTAGGCGAACCAAACAACGAAGCAAAATTTGTGTTGAACTATTGGGGGGTAAGCAGGCCTGATATTCTCGGTGAATTGGCCGCAGAGACCCCTGTCGTAATCGTTGACACTAACAACCCCGAAGAATTGCCAGAAAATATCAACCAATGTCAGATCCGGGAAATAATAGACCACCACAATTGGGTAGGCGGTCTGGCCACCAAAGACATTGTAAATATCACTGTGCGGCCCCTCGGATGCACAGCAACCTTGATGATTGAGTTGATGGGCAGCAAAGCGGCGGATCAAATGCCTTATAGTTTAAAGGGGCTGGCGCTTTCGTGCATTCTATCAGATACCGTAGCATTCAAGAGCCCGACAACAACCGAGCAAGACCGCAAAGTAGCGGAAAATCTAGCCATGGGCGTAGGGATCGATATCGAAAGTTATGCAAACCAAATGTTCCAGGCCAAATCAGATATTTCAGGTCTGAGTGACAGCAGCTTGATTGCAGTGGATAGCAAAGATTATGTGATCAATGACACAAAATTTAGAGTGTCTCTACTGGAAACCCAAATGCCGGAGGCTGTTTTATCCCGTAAGGCCGGACTGAAAAAAGCAATCTCCGATACCATTGCGTCAAGTGGCATCGATCAGATTTTGTTGTTTGTGATTGATATATCCAAAGAAGAGGCAACCTTGATTGTTCCTGACGATCATACCAAAGTGCTCGCAGAGCTGGTATTTGGGGCAAAAGTGACAGAAGATACAGCGGTTTTACCGGGCTTAATGAGCCGCAAAAAGCAGATTATTCCTGCGCTACATCGATCGCTGGATGGCAACTGTAATTTGGCGGCTTGATGGATTAAGCCGTCAAATCCTCGCAAGCTTAAAATCTAAAGAGAGCTGTATGTTTCAACGTGTGGGCAAAAACCAAATACCGGAATGCATTTGGGCAGCACACAAAGCGACAGTTTCAAAATTAATTGCAGACAGAGTTGGTTTTCCCACTTTTGGCTTTGCGCCAGGTTCAGCTGTAAAATAAGAGTTAACAAAAATGATAGGAATTGCATAAAATTTATATTTTTTAGATAGTTAGTTAGTACATACGCTGTCAATTTTGGTGTTTGCTGCGCCTTCGCTTTGCATCCAAATCAGCTGTAATTTGTCAACCTGCAGATCATACGATTAGCCGGGTTCTTTATTTGTGGATTAATGTGTTGCAACGCTGGCAGAAATATAGGTAAAACCCGCTCTAACAGTTTCTTAGCACAAAAAAGGAAATCCACGGATGACTAATTTATTGGCGCTGCCGCCCGCACTTGGCGTGTTGGGGTTAATCATAGCGTTTGTTATTTACCGGATGGTATTACGGGAAGACGCAGGTGACGGCTTAGTGAAAAAAATCGGTGACCAAATCCACTTGGGCGCCATGGTGTTTATGCACCGAGAATATAAGATGCTTGGGCTTTTCTGCTTGGTCTTGCTCGTGGCGATTTATTTCTCACCACTTGGTCTTAACACCGCGATCTCATTTGTTGTAGGTGCGGTTTCCTCTGCGATTGCAGGCTACCTTGGGATGTTCTCAGCAACCAAAGCCAATGTCCGTACAGCTGTTGCGGCCAACCAGCATGGCGAGGCAAAGTCTCTGTCGGTTGCCTTTCTGGGTGGATCGATTATGGGGCTTTGTGTTGCATCGCTTGGCTTAATGGGTCTGGGCGGTCTGTATTACTACTTTGGCGGTGACCCGCACACGGCACATGCAATTCACGGATTTGGTATGGGCGGATCGACAGTAGCCCTATTTTCCCGTGTTGGCGGCGGTATCTTTACCAAAAGCGCCGATGTCGGAGCGGATTTGGTCGGCAAGGTCGAAGCCGGCATCCCAGAGGATGATCCACGCAACCCCGGTGTGATTGCTGACAACGTTGGTGATAATGTCGGCGATATCGCGGGCATGGGATCAGATATCTTTGAATCTTATTGTGGCGCAATGATCGCGTGTATTGCTATCGCTTCAACAATGGCGATCAGCCCCGAACTTCAGGCTTCGATGATGGCTCTGCCTCTGATGCTTGCAAGCATAGGTTTGATCGCGTCGGTTCTGGGTATCATTGTGGTCAACTTGCGTTCCGGTTCAGCCCCCGAAGCGGCGCTGCGCAGCGGAACAATGGGCGCACCACTGGTCTTCATCATCATGGCATGGTTCCTGATCCAAAACATGGGAATTTCGGCAAATTACTGGTGGGCCGTTGTAAGCGGCGCCGTAGGCGGTATCGCAATCGGCTTGATCACTGAATATTACACTGGCGGCGCCCCCGTGCGCAAAATCGCTAAATCGGGCGAAACCGGTACAGCCACTGTGATGATCTCAGGCCTTGCGGTCGGACTTGAATCAGTTGTTGCACCGATTTTGGTGTTGTCAGTAATTATCTTTATCTCGACATCGCTTGCTGGCCTTTATGGCGTGGGCATTGCCGCGGTCGGTATGCTGGCCACAGTTGGTATCACTATGGCAATCGACGCGTACGGCCCTGTTGCAGACAATGCCGGCGGCATTGCTGAAATGGCCGGTATGGGCGAAGAGACACGCAAAATCACAGATGGACTTGATGAGGTTGGCAATACAACAGCAGCGATCGGCAAAGGTTTTGCCATTGGCGCTGCTGCTCTGGCCGCTTTGGCGATCATTGCTGCGTTCTCGGAAACCGTTGAGGCCGCTTGGGCTGCCAGCGGAAGAGGCGCGTTCACATTGCAAATCTCTGATCCTACGGTTTTGGTTGGGATGTTTATCGGCGGAACGATCCCGTTCCTGATTGCATCCATCACAATGACAGCTGTGGGGGAAGCGGCGTTTGACATGATCAACGAAATTCGCAGACAGTTCCGCGAAATTCCTGGATTGCTTGAAGGCAAAGCAGAGCCTGATACAGCAAGATGTGTGGATATTGCGACAACCGCTGCGCTTAAGCGGATGGTCCTGCCGGGTGCTATTGCTGTTGGCGCGCCAGTGGTGATTGGCTTTGGTCTTGGCGCCCAGTCGCTTGGCGGTATGCTTGGTGGTGCGCTGCTGGGCTGTGTTTTGATGGCCCTTATGATGGCGAACGCCGGTGGGGCTTGGGACAATGCCAAGAAGTACGTCGAAAAGGGCAACCTTGGCGGCAAAGGGTCCGAAACCCATAGTGCCGTTGTTGTGGGCGACACAGTTGGTGACCCCTTCAAAGACACATCAGGTCCATCCATGAACATTTTGATCAATGTGATGGCCATTGTCAGCTTGGTGATTGCGCCACTGCTTTAAGTAGTTATGCAAAGCCCCGATTGATTTCGGGGCTTTGCCTGCTTTTTGATCTTCTTAAATTTCCAAAGACTGGGTCGCGCTAAAATGTTAATGCGCGGCGTTTTGCGTCGAAATGGTGCATTACAATATATCTACCTCGTCGATCCTATAAGTGTATTTTCAATTTGCAAAACGAATGATACCAAGCGGGTAGCTGTAAAATACAACACTTCTTAAGGATCAAAATGACGCAAGTTATTAGCGCACTTTCGGAAATTTCTGACCAATATGATGCCCTATTTGTTGATCTGTGGGGCTGTGTCCATAACGGCGTCAAAGCTTTTCCCGCCGCCAATCAGGCGCTGAAAGACTATCGCAAGATGGGCGGCAAGGTTATCTTGGTGACCAATTCCCCCAAACCGCGTGCCGGGGTTCAAAAGCAGCTTGGTACATTTGGCGTTGATGATGAAGCCTGGGATACCATTGCATCTTCGGGCGACAGCGCACGTTCAGCCCTTTATCAAGGGGCAGTCGGGCAGAACATATATTTTATCGGTGAGCCGCGCGATTTACCGTTTTTTGATCCGTTGAAAATTTTGGATGATCCCATTGATATTCGCCGCGTTTCTTTGGACGAAGCCGAAGGTATCGTGTGTACTGGCCCATTTGATGCGAAAGCTGATCCACAAATCATGAGCGAGGCATTTTCATACGCACAACGCAAAGGTTTAAAACTGCTCTGTGCAAACCCGGATATTATTGTAGATCGGGGAAGTACCCGCGAATGGTGCGCCGGGGCATTGGCAAAGCTCTATACCGAAATGGGCGGTGAAAGCCTATATTTTGGCAAGCCCCACACCCCGATTTATGATCTCGCGCGCCGTAGGTTGGCGGCAATGGGTGAGCCAATTCCAGACACAAGAATTTTGGCTATTGGCGATGGCATTCAAACAGATATCAAAGGCGCGGTGGATGAAGGCATTGATGCTTTGTTCATCTCAGGCGGTTTGGCCGCCGAGGAAACCAAAACAGAAAAGCAACCCGACCCCGAAGCGTTAAACACTTATCTTGCGAGCCAAAATCAAACTCCACGCTACACAATTGGGTTTTTACGCTGAAACAGGGGTTGATTTTCTGCACCTGCAAAGTAATAAAGTTTCTCAATACAAACGTAATTCGTAAAAAAATTACACGAAGATCTTGAGGAACCCATGTTGGACAATCTGCCACGCGGAACAATTTGTATCGAAGATATCGAAATGGGCATGACCCGCCACCTCAGAAAAGTGGTGAGCGATGAAGATATAGAAATGTTTGCCCAAGTGTCTACGGATCATAATCCCGTTCATCTTGACGACGCCTATGCGCAGGATACAATTTTTGAAGGAAGAATAGCCCACGGTATGCTAACTGCGGGGTTAATTTCAGCGGTGATTGGTGAACAGCTTCCTGGCCATGGGACCGTTTATCTGGGTCAAACTTTGAAATTTCTTGCGCCAGTAAGACCCGGGGATATGGTTTATGCAGAGGTGAAAGTCACCGACATTGATCTATCAAAAAGGCGGGTGCGCATGGACTGCCTGTGTCAGGTAGACGGGAAAAACGTTCTTGTGGGAGAGGCCACTGTTTTAGCTCCAAGTCGAAAATTTGATTAACGCATTGCTCGCCCTTGCGTCCGGCTGATTTGAGCGCTACCTCAAATCTATGAGAATTATTCGTGATTATAAATATGTAGAGCCTCAGGACAAAGGCGCGAGTGTTGCGATTGGCAACTTTGATGGTGTCCATCTTGGGCACCAATCCGTCATCGATATCGCCCGAACCCAAGGAGTTTCTATTTCTGCCCCCTTGGGGGTTTTAACATTTGAGCCGCACCCAAGAAGCTATTTTGCCCCTGATGCGCCGGACTTTCGTTTGATGAGTCCAGAGGCTCGCTCAACCCGTTTAGAAAAACTTGGGGTCGAGCGTCTCTATGAGCTAAATTTCAACGCGGCCCTTTCGGCGCTGACGCCGCGAGAGTTTGCAAAAGGCGTCATTGTCGATGGTTTGGGGTTAAAACACATTGTGGTTGGCGCCGATTTTCGATTTGGCAAAGCCCGTGCAGGCACGGTCGAGGATCTAGTGAGCTTTGGCCAGCAGTACGGCTTTGGGGTCACGATTGCGCCTTTGATCGCAGCAGGTCTTGGTGAAGTATCCTCAACATCCATTAGAACGGCTCTTGCCGAAGGACGGCCGCGGGATGCGGCAGATCAACTTGGCCATTGGCACCGCATAGAGGGTCCGGTTATCAGCGGCGAGCAGCGCGGGCGCGAGTTGGGCTATCCAACCGCCAATATGTCAATGGATGGTTTGCACCTCCCGAAACTTGGTGTTTATGCGGTGATGGTGGATGTTCTAGAAGGCCCCTTTGCCGGGTCTTACCATGGCGCAGCATCATTGGGCGTGCGCCCGATGTTCGGGGAAAACACCCCAAACTTGGAAACCTTTATCTTTGATTTTTCCGGCGACCTTTATGGTACCAGCCTGTCCATTGGATTGGTTGAGTTTCTTCGCCCTGAGCTGTCATTTGACAGCTTAGAGGCGCTCATAAAACAAATGGATGCCGATTGCCTTTTGGCGCGTGAAATACTGGCTGCAAAATGACCCAGCGGGATCAGGGTGAGAACAGCGGGCTTAGCGCAGATTTCTGGAAGAAAAAATCTCTTGCCGAGATGTCGGTCGACGAATGGGAAGCGCTGTGTGATGGCTGCGGAAAATGCTGCCTGAATAAAATCGAAGAGGAAGACAGTGGCGAGGTATTTTTAACCCGCGTTGCCTGCCGCTTATTTGACAACGATACCTGCCGGTGCAGCCAATACAGCATCCGGCATCAGTTTGTTCCTGAATGCATTTCTTTGACCCCCGAAAGCATTCCAAAGCACGCCTATTGGCTTCCAAAGACTTGTGCCTATTTATTGCTGTGGCAGGAAAAACCACTTTATGACTGGCACCCTTTGATCTCGGGATCGCCGCAAAGCGTTCATCAAGCAGGGATTTCCATTCAAGGGCAAACTGTGCCAGAGTTCGAAATTGACGAAGATGATTGGGAACAACATTTGATTGGGGAGCAGTAAGCTTTGTTTTTTGAATCGGACAATGCTGGACCGGTACCAGATCAAATTATTGATGCCATAAGGGATGCAAATAATGGCTATCACAAAGCTTATGGTGATGACAGATTTATGGCCGACGTACAGGGCAGTCTGCGTGAGGTTTTTGAAGCGCCCGAGGCCGCCGTTTATCTTGTTGGCACGGGCACGGCAGCAAACACTCTGGCATTGGCCACCCTAAGCGAGCCATGGCAAACAATTTTCTGTTCTCCTGTTGCGCATCTCCACGAAGATGAATGCAATGCGCCAGAGTTTTTCACCGGTGGTGCAAAGCTGACCTTGATCGAATGTGACGACAAAATCACTCCTGATGCTTTGAGGGCGGCAATCACCGCCCAAGAAACCCACGGCGTGCATGGCCCACAAAGAGGACCGGTTTCACTGACCCAAACAACCGAAAAAGGAACCCTTTATTCTCTTGATGAGCTTCGGGTTTTGACGGAAATTGCAAAATCATATGGAATACCGGTCCATATGGACGGCGCAAGATTTGCCAATGCCTTGGTATCGCTTGAGTGCAGCGCCGCCGATATGACTTGGAAATCAGGAATAGACGCGTTGAGTTTTGGCGGGACTAAAAACGGGCTTATGGGTGTTGAAGCGGTGATCTTTTTTGATCCAAAGCACGCTTGGGAATTTGAATTACGGCGCAAACGCAGTGCGCATCTGTTTTCCAAAACCCGCTATCTGGCGGCTCAAATGCAGGGGTACCTCAAAAATGATTTATGGTTGGATTTGGCCCGAAAAGCCAATGCAAATGCCAGTTATCTAGCGCAGGGGCTGCGCCAAATGTCACATGTGCGTTTTGCCTATGAGCCGCAAGCAAACATGATATTTATTCGCCTAAGCCGCGCAGATCACCAAAAAGCAAACCAATCAGGGGCGGGCTATTCTTTGCGCAACAGCGATTTAGACAACGGACCAGCCGATGAAATCCTGACGGCCCGCTTTGTCTGTGACTGGTCTATAGAAAAAGATCAGATTGATATATTTCTGGATATTATGCGGGATATCTAAGACGTTTTTGGCACGGCTAACATCATGAAAAAACGTTCGATGATAGCCTATTAGAAATCCAAATTGGCAACGCTGAGAGCATTTTTCTGAATAAACTCGCGGCGCGGCTCGACCACATCACCCATAAGCTTGGTAAACAAATCATCTGCTTCGGCGGCATCGTCGATTTTCACCTGAAGAAATGTGCGTGCATCCGGATCAAGCGTGGTTTCCCACAGCTGGCCCGGGTTCATTTCCCCAAGGCCCTTATACCGCTGTAACGAAAGCCCTTTTTCGCCCTCATCCAAAATCGCTTGAAGCAAGCTAAGCGGCCCGAAAATCATTTGGCTTCGTTCTTTTCGGTGTAATGACGCTGCTGCGTTATAGGTTTCTTGCAGGCTTTGGGTAAAGCTTCCGGCTTTATGCGCCTCGCCTGATCGCAGCATTGGGCCATCCAGATTTCTTGCTTCTTCAACACCGCGCAAAATGCGGGTTAAACGGATACCGTGGTCTTGGGTAATGCGGCCTTGCCATCCGCGTTCATACTCTTCCGCAATGAGGTTCAGGCGCTCGGCAACTTTATCCGCTGTCCCTTGTAGATCGGCATCAACAACGCCCGGCACAAACGCACCGGCTATGGCGGCCTGTTCAAGGATATGGCGGGGATAATAAGTGGGAAAAGCATCAAGAACACGCTTTAATTGCCGCGCTTCTTCAACCACCCGCACAAGGTCCTGACCGGCGATTTCGCTGCCACCGCTAAGCTTTAGAACAGCGCCTTCGACGCCCTGCTGTATAAGATAATCTTCAAGCGCAGCTTGGTCTTTTAGATAAACCTCGGATTTACCGCGGCTAACTTTGAACAAGGGCGGCTGGGCAATATAAAGAAATCCGCCTTCTATTAGTTCGGGCATCTGGCGGTAAAAGAATGTCAGCAGCAAAGTTCGAATATGCGCGCCATCCACATCTGCATCGGTCATGATTACGATTTTATGATAGCGCAGCTTTTCGATATTAAATTCATCGCGACCGATCCCCGTGCCAAGGGCCATCACAAGATTGCCAATTTCCTGACTGTTGAGCATGCGGTCAAAACGCGCGCGTTCGACGTTTAGAATTTTACCGCGCAAGGGTAGAACCGCTTGGGTTCGCCGATCACGCCCAGTTTGCGCAGAGCCGCCGGCGCTGTCACCCTCGACCAGAAAGACTTCGGATTTGGCCGGATCTTTTTCCGAGCAATCTTTAAGCTTACCGGCCAGATAGTTTACATCCATTGCGGTTTTACGGCGGGTCAATTCCCGCGCTTTACGGGCCGCTTCCCGCGCCAAAGCCGCTTCGATGATTTTACCAACAATAACCTTGGCTTCGTTCGGGTTTTCTTCAAACCATTCGCCAAGTTTTTCATTGACCAGACCTTCTACAGCTGGGCGCACCTCAGAGCTGACCAATTTGTCTTTGGTCTGGCTGGAAAATTTGGGGTCAGGGACTTTTACAGATAATACACAGGTCAACCCTTCACGCGCGTCATCGCCCGTAAAGCTAACCTTTTCCTTTTTGGCTATACCGCTGGACTGTGCATAATTGTTGATTGTTCGCGTCAGGGCGCCTCGAAAGCCGGCCAAATGCGCTCCACCATCACGTTGCGGGATATTATTGGTGAAGGGCAGTACATTTTCATGATAGCTGTCGTTCCACCACATTGCGACCTCAACCCCAATATCGTCGCGCTCACCGCTCATGAAAATGGGTTCGGGTAAGGCCGAAGTTTTAGAGCGATCAAGGTATTTTACAAATTCCTTTACCCCGCCCTCAAAAAAGAGTTCGCTTTTAAGTGCCTCGGCGGGCCGTAGGTCTTCTAGGATAATTCTGACACCAGAATTTAGAAAGGCCAGCTCGCGCAGGCGCTTTTCAAGGATATCAAAAGAATACTCTAGGTTAGAAAAGGTTTCGGTTGAGGCCAGAAAGCGTACTTCCGTGCCGCGCCGGTCACCGGCATCGCCAACAACTTTTAGATGCTCGCTGGTTTCGCCGTTTTCAAACTTTGCATAATGCTCTTTGCCGTTCCGCCAGATGCGCAGCTCAAGCCAGACTGACAAAGCGTTAACCACAGAAACACCAACCCCGTGGAGACCGCCGGAAACTTTGTAGGAATTGCTGTCAAACTTGCCGCCTGCATGCAGTTGGGTCATGATAACCTCAGCCGCCGAGACGCCTTCTTCTTCGTGGATATCAACCGGAATACCGCGACCATTGTCAGAAACCGAAATGCTGTTGTCAGCATTAATTTTGACGCTCACATGGTCGGCATGACCGGCCAGCGCCTCATCAATTCCGTTGTCGACAACTTCATACACCATATGATGCAGCCCGCTGCCATCGTCGGTGTCGCCAATGTACATTCCAGGACGTTTTCTAACAGCCTCTAAGCCTTTGAGAACCTTAATAGAATCGGCGCCGTAGTCTTGGTTGTTTTGCTCGGTTTCGGACAATTCTGATATCCTATTTATTTTAGCCTCAGTATATGTTTTTTTAAGAGCAATGTCACGCTTAACAGCAGCTTTTTTGGATTATGTAAGTGGGATAATGATCCCGACAATTATCAATAGAAACCCGGACAAGATATGTGCTCTGCGCAAGCCTTGCGGCGATTTCAATAAGTATTGAGTTTGCGTCACCATCAAGGATAAAATGCAGTTTCCCAAAAAGGGGATCAGGGCAGATATTGCAATGATGGCAAAAATATCCAATGCCGAAACCTGCCCTAAATCAAAAAACCCGGGCAATATGCCAAGATAAAAGAGGATGGCTTTGGGGTTGCTTAGAATAACAGCGAGACCTGCAAAAAACCCTGCGGAAACTCCGGGTTTGGTCAGGTGGCTATTTTGATGAATATCTCTATCTGCGTTGCGGATTAAAGAAACACCCATGATCAGAAAAATGAGACAGGCAACCCAGCGCAAAATGATCATAAAGCCGCTAAAGGTCCCGACCACCCATGTAACGCCCAAGATGGCTAGAAATGGCCAGATGATATCGCCCACCACGACCCCCAAAGCCAACGGCCAAGCTGCGTGAAAGCCGCCGGAAAGCGTGCGCGCCGCAATCGCAACCCAAACCGGTCCGGGCGTAATGAAAAGGATGAAAATTCCGCCAGCATAAAGCAGCAGTTCAATAAGGGTAACGGTCACAAATTAGGATCCTGTTATAGACGCCCCAACCGCCTACAGAGGATGCCCCGGCTCATCAAGCCGAATTATTCTTGCGACACAGCAGAAAGCCCATCGCTTTCCCAAACACACACCATTTGGGCTTTATTTTCCAATTCGGTAAAAAGCCCCGGTTCCGTTCCGGTCATCCAAGCTTGGGCATTGAGTTCACAAATCTCGCCGTAGAGCGCGATCCGGCGATCAATATCAAGATGGGCGGCCACTTCATCCAGTAAAAGCAGAGGGGGCTCACCGCTTTCTGCGGCTAAAGCACGTGCATTTGCCAAAATAATTGATATTAGCAGCGCCTTCTGCTCTCCGGTTGAGCAATCTTTGGCCGCCATGCCTTTGGTTTGGTAAACCCCGAGCAAATCGCTTCTGTGCGGCCCGAGCAAAGAGCGCCCAGCGGCCATATCGCGGCTTCTGTTGTCCTGCAGCGCCGCGCAATAGGCATCAACTTCCTCCCCTAAATCCTTTTCCATTTCTGCAATGGATAACTCAGCTGTTGGAAATGCAGTCTTTGCCCCTAGCTGAGCTGCGCGTATTTTGTCCAACGCCCCCCGGCGAGCAGACATAATCGCCACACCGGCCTCTGCCATATGCCCCTCTAAAGCGGCATACCAATGCGGATCAGTGATCTTATCTTTTAAAAGCCGATTACGTTCCCGCATGGCTTTTTCGTATTTTAGGGAGTGGTCTGCATGGGCAGGTGAAAAGCTCAGGGTAATTCTATCAAGAAAGCGCCGCCGACCTTCGGCGCCCTCGATCCACAATCTATCCATGGCCGGTACCAGCCATAGCACTCGCACAAGCTGACCCAATGCGGTTTGTGCCTTGGGTTTTCCATCCACTTTAACTTGGCGGGATGCGCCATTGGTCGAGGTAATCTCTACCTCATTTTCGGTTGATTCAGCGGATATAATGCCTTCGATTTTCCAGCCCAAATTATCTGGTCTGCGCATCATATCTTCGGCACTGGCCCGGCGCAGGCCGCGCCCAGGGGAAAACAAAGAAATGGCTTCCAATATATTTGTTTTGCCTGACCCATTTGCGCCGTAGATGGCGACAGGCCGCTTATCTGCGCTTAAACGCGCAACCTTGTGTGAGCGAAAATGCGACAGGGTTAGCGTACTAAGGTACGACATTTTTTGTATCTTTTAGGCACAACAGATCGCGTGCAAGAAAAACCGAATAGATGTCTGAAAACGGCAAATCAAACGCGCATGGGCATGACAACATAAACGGCACTTGCATCATTGCCTTCGCGCATCAAGGTTGGATCGCCAGATGAATTGAACATAAAGACCGCATTTTCACGATCAACCTGATTGGCAATTTCCAAAAGGTACTTGGCGTTAAAGCCGATCTCGAGATGCTCATCACCATAGGCCACAGCCAGTTCTTCCTCGGCCGCGCCGCTATCGGGCGAGTTGACGGACAAAACCAAACGGTCTTCGTCAAGCGATAGTTTAACGGCGCGTGAGCGTTCCGAAGACACTGTGGACACGCGATCAACAGCGCGCGCAAATTCGCTTGCGTCAACTTCAAGCTTTCGTGTGTTACCTTGTGGTATAACCCTTGTGTAATCGGGAAACGTACCGTCGATTACTTTAGACGTCATTGTGATATCAGGTGTTGCAAAACGCACTTTGGTTTCCGACACAGATACGGCAATTTGCATATCGTCGTCTTCCAAAACCTTTCGCAACTCAGTGACCGTCTTACGCGGTACAATCACCCCTGGCATATCTTTGGCGCCTTCTGGAAGGTCTGCGTCGATCCGCGCAAGGCGGTGGCCGTCTGTGGCAACGCAGCGCAAAACCTGACCGCCGTCGGCGTCGCTTACATGCATATAGACACCATTGAGGTAATATCTTGTTTCCTCGGTGGAAATGGCAAATTTAGACTTATCAAAAAGACGCCGCAAAACTGGCGCAGGCGCCGTAAAGTTGGCCGTATATTCGGAGCTTGCCATCACTGGAAAATCTTCTTTTGGCAATGTTGCGAGCGAAAAGTTTGAACGGCCGGCTTCAACGGTTATCCGTCCGCTTGCGCCGTCGTCTGTCAGGGTGACCAAAGCCCCGTCTGGCAATTTTCTGACAATTTCATGCAGGGTAACCGCAGATACGGTTGTTGCCCCTGCGCGTTCGACCTGCGCAACAGCGCGGTCCATCACTTCAATGTCTAGATCGGTGGCCCGGAAATGCACATGCTCATCTTCGGCCTCAATCAACACATTTGCGAGAATCGGGATCGTATTCCGGCGCTCGACCACGGATTGTGCCTGAGAGACCGCTTTTAA
>CBFHXE010000028.1:0-27675 GCA_965659715.1 uncultured Paracoccaceae bacterium
TCAAAGATATTGGACTTGCAAACAGTGCATTGCTCATGCCCGTGAACCACCACTGTTTTCAAGGGTGAATGGCATCTTGGATAGCCTTGCTGGTAGGGGTTGGCCGTATTGAGGGGGCTTTTCATAACAGTCTAGGGTAACTAAAGTCACTTCGCAAAACTTAGTCCCTCCATGGCCCATAGTTGCGTTGGTTGCCGGTAAGGCTGCTGACATGGACATGGTCATGAGCTCTATAGCAGGCGGTAACAACAAATCCGTTTAGACTTTTGGACGCCAAGGCATCGTGAATGTCCTGCTCGTCTTCTGCTTCCCAATGGCAGAAAAAGAAATCATCGTTGCCCACCCAATATCCAAGGCATTTGGCTTGCTCGAAAGTCCAATCCTGCGACCATTCAATATCTGTCTGCCAATCCTCACGCGGCGGCGGCATCAAGAATTGTTTTTTCACCTCGTCTGACAGGTAAGTATGAATTGCGAGAAATTGTTTTCTCATCATCGTGATCCTCTAGGTGGAGCCCTATCTTGTTAGAAATATTTAGAAAAATCAATCTTCAAGATATTATTTATGGCCAGCATTTTTCGTGGCCTTGATGAATACATGGCCATAAAAGCGCTCATGCTTGGCGTGCTCTTAATTTCAGAATTCGAAATATATCTTGATTAACATTGGGCATTCACCCTAAGGTAGAGCGTGGGGTCAGCGCCTGCCCCGTGAGGCCAAGGCCAAAGCTACGCATCCTTTTCACCTAACTCAAGAGGATGGATCATGGTCTCTTTTACCGAAATTTCTTGTGCCCAATTGTTCAAGCAGATCGGTCTGCAAGACACTCCGCAGATTTTAGATGTAAGATTGGATGAGGATTTCGATCAGGATGAGTTTTCAATCCCCTCATCCTATCGCCTTCCATACACAGAGGTTGAAAAATCTTTGGATCACTTTGAGGACTCAAAGGTTATTGTCGTTTGCCACGAAGGGCTTAAATTATCTCACGGCGTGGCGGCGCAACTGCGCAGCAATATGATAGATGCCTGTGCCTTGAGCGGTGGTTTCGTCGAATGGCGCAAGCAGGACTTACCGGTTATTTCGGCAAGCCAACTGCCGCCCAAACAATATAGAAATGGCTTATGGGTCACCCGCCATCGTCCAAAAATTGATCGCATTGCTTGCCCATGGCTGGTGCGCCGATTTGTTGATCACAGAGCATGATTTTTATATGTACCACCCGCCCACGTTCTCGATGTTGCTGCACGATTTGAGGCCATTTCTTTTGATATTAATGGCGGTAAATTCTTTGACCAAGATCCCTTTTGTAGCTTTGACATGCTACTCGATAAGATCGGACTAAAACACCCAGCACTCACCAAAATGGCGGGGGTTATTCGCGCGGCAGACAGCGGCCGCCTAAAAGACACGCCCGAAGCCGCTGGTTTACTCGCACTTTCGGTAGGATTATCCAAACTCCACCGAAGTGACACTGCGCAAATGGAAGCTGGATTAAATCTCTATGATGCTTTGTACCTTTGGGCCAGAGACGGGCTAAAGGAAACCCATGGCTGGCCCCATGAATAGAACGAACGTTGGCATCAGGACCATCTATTCTTCAGATCAGGTTTGCAATATCGGCAAATTTAGTTTTGACGGCCTGATCGTTAGTGTCGCTTTGATGCATGATGGCAACTCAAAACTCTATAAGAGGGCAAATCCAGTCCCGCTGAAAACATGGCGTGGCTGACAGACCGCAACGTAGTGCGTTAAAAAGCCTTTTTGTTTAGCCTTCGTGTGCAGTTGATACTGTATAGATCACCCCTTTGACTGAATATCCTTGTGACCTTGAGCAAAGACTGGCTTGGCCGGCAGGGCTAGTTTAAGTGGGGCGTACTCTTTGTCGTTCGACAATCTTTATCGGGCGAGTTGGCAACGATACAAATCCAGCAGCTTTAGAAAAACTATAATCCAAACATTTTTTCCAGTTTGACCTCTTTAGTTTTCGCCAAAACCTCGTATTGTGAGGTTAAACTAAAAGGATGATGTGATGTCGCAAACTTTGGACTACGGAAATATTATGAATCGCGCGATGCGTGTATTTGTACGGGATGTCCTACAGCAAGTGGCAGATCACGGGCTGCCCGGAGAGCATCATTTTTTCATCACTGTTGACACCCAGCACCCAAATGTCGAGATTGCTGAATGGCTTATCATGCGCTATCCTGATGAAATAACCATTGTGATGCAAAACTGGTTTGAAAATCTTGATGTGCAAGACGACGGCTTTTACGTGACGCTAAACTTTGGCGACACCCCAGAGCCGCTTTATATTCCCTATGCGGCCATCATTACCTTTGTCGATCCTTCGGTCGAGTTTGGTGTGCGATTTGAAAAAATCGACGGGCCAGAAGACGAGAAGCCATCCCTTGCCTCTGTCGAGTCAGAGCCCGAGGCCACAGCCGAGAAACGCGATGGGGACGCCGAAGTGGTAAGCCTTGATAGCTTTCGCAAATAACTTTCTATGCTCGGCTCTTTGTTGGGCAGTTCTAGAAAAATGTAATGAACGGTCGGCAATTTAAAGATAAACGGGTGAAAAATTAACATTGCCTGCCCCTACCAGCTTTTATACATGTCCTGCATAGGCTTCAAAACCGGAGTATATAATGTCGCAAACCCGCACTGAAACCGATAGCTTTGGCCCTCTTGAGGTGCCGGCCGAAAAATACTGGGGCGCACAGACCCAGCGCTCTATTTTAAACTTTCCAATTGGATGGGAACGCCAGCCGGTCTCGATCGTGCGTGCGCTTGGGGTGATCAAGCAAGCCTGCGCACAGGCCAATTTGACTTTGGGCAAACTTGATGAAAGCCGGGCAAACGCCATTGTTCAGGCGGCCTCAGAAGTGGTTGAAGGCAAATTTGACGATAATTTTCCACTTGTCGTTTGGCAAACCGGTTCGGGCACACAGTCCAATATGAATGCCAATGAAGTGATTGCCAACCGCGCGATTGAAATTCTTGGCGGCGCTATCGGCAGCAAAGATCCGGTGCATCCCAATGATCACTGCAATATGGGGCAGTCTTCAAATGATACCTTCCCCACAGCCATGCACATTGCCACAGCCATGAGCGCGCATAGCGTGCTGCTGCCGGGTCTGGAAAAACTTCATGCCGGCCTAGCAGAAAAAATTAAAGAGTTTGACGGCATTATTAAAATTGGCCGCACCCATACCCAAGACGCCACTCCGCTCACCCTGTCACAGGAATTTTCCGGATATGCTCATCAGGTTGCGAAGGGCATTGAACGCATAAAACGGTCGCTTGGCGATATTTATGAGCTGGCTCAAGGCGGCACGGCGGTGGGCACCGGGCTCAACACATCACCGGGTTGGGATGAAATGGTTGCGCAGAATATGGCGGACATCACCGGATTGCCGTTTGTGACTGCACCGAATAAATTTGAAGCTCTTGCCGCCCATGACGCCATGGTTGAAATCTCCGGCAGCTTAAAAACCGTCGCTGCAAGTCTGTTTAAAATCGCCAATGATATTCGGCTGCTGGGCTCTGGACCGCGCTGCGGGCTGGGTGAATTGGTGCTGCCTGAAAATGAACCCGGCAGCTCGATCATGCCAGGAAAGGTCAATCCCACCCAATGCGAAGCTCTGACCCAGGTGTGCGCCCATGTCATTGGCAATGATGCCGCGGTGGGCTTTGCCGGATCGCAAGGACATTTTGAGCTGAATGTCTATAAACCAATGATGGCCTATAATGTTTTGCAATCGATGCAACTTATCGGGGATGCCTGCTCTGCCTTTACCGACAATCTCATAAACGGGCTTAAGGCCGACGAGACACGGATCGATAAACTGATGCGCGAAAGTCTGATGTTGGTTACAGCACTGGCGCCCCAGATCGGATATGACAACGCCACCACGGCTGCAAAAACGGCGCATAAAAACGGCACCACCCTGAAAGAAGAGGCCATCGCCCTTGGGTTTGTGGACAGCGACACATTTGACAAGGTGGTGCGTCCGGAAAATATGGTGGGTCCCAAATAATGCCCCAGCCCGTCAATCTGAACCGGGTCCGAAAACAAAGAGCGCGCGCCGAAAAACAGGCCCGCGCCGCTGAAAATTCGGTCAAATTTGGTCTCTCTAAAGTCGAAAAGACCGCTGCAAAAAAACGCCTCGAGGCCGAGAGTGCGCGCCTTGACCGGCACCGCCGCGACCCATGAACCTGCGGCCGCAAAAACGCTCTTTGACCCTGCGCGGCCATCGCACCAGCGTATCTTTGGAAGACCGCTTTTGGCTGGCGTTTCGCTCCATTGCAAAAGAAAAGGACCGCCCCATAAACGCTCTTGCAGCTGAAATAGACGCGGCGCGCGCGCTGGATACAGGGCTGGCCTCGGCTATTCGCGACTATGTCCTGCAGCACTATATGGACAAAGACAGCTGCGCCTGAATTGGCTTTTTCTTTGCCCAAATACTCCCGCCGGAGGCACCCAATTTTTTCGCCCCATCAGGTATCGTTTTCACGCGCTTCAAAGTGCAAATAGATACCAGATTTTGCCCGCACAGTTAAATGGGCGACCGGCACAGGTGGCTCATGCTCAGTGCAACTGATGCGAAAACTGCGCAGGATTTGCGAAAGAAAAAGCGGCCCCTCAATCATAGCAAACCCTGCCCCGGGACAAACCCGCGTTCCGCTGGAAAATGGCAAAAACGCATCCCGCAGGTAGGCCTTGCCATTGTCGGTTTGCCACCGGCCAGGATCAAAACCATCAGGATTATCCCACAATCTTTGATGGCGATGCAAATGCCAAGGGCTTAGAACAATCGCGCTGCCTTTGGCAATTTTGCGGTCCCGAAAACACTCTTGTTTCCTATTTTCACGCACCATCATCGGCACTGGGGGATAAAGCCTTAGGGTTTCGCGAAACACATCTCGCGATAGTTTTAATTGGCCAACCACAGAGAACCCGCTGCTGTCGTCCAAAACAGAAGCTTCATCTGCCAAACGTCGCTGCCAGTCAGGATAAAGCGCCATCAAATACAGCGCCCAGGCCAATGCTGATGCGCTGGTCTCATGCCCCGCAAGAAGGAAAATCACAACTTGATCCACCATTTCATCGCGCGTAAAGCAGACCCCTGTTTCGGGATCAGGAGTGATCATTAATTTGGTCGCCAAATCCTCTGGGGCCTGCCCGGAATTGATTTCTGCAATACGTTTATCAGTCAGCTCTTGGATCAGGGCGTGGATTTTACGTGCCGAAGTTTTGGTCGCGCGGCGATGAAACCGTGGCACCCAGCGCGGCAGCGACACGAGCGCTGCTATATTTAAAATCGGTTGCTGACGTTGATAGCGCTGAAATTCCCGAAAGATATCATTTGCAGTTTTGTCTTCAATTGGAACTGAAAATAAGGTTCTGAAGATCACATCGGCTGCCGCAAAACTGGCAAGCTCTTCTACTTCGACGCTACCGGGCTTTATCCGGTTGGTTGATCAGGTAAGACCGAAAAAATGGTGTTTTAAACTCGGCCATCCAAGCGCGGTATAAGCGTTCAGGCTGGGCTGATAAAATATCTTTTCGAAACGCCAGCATGTAGCGCCAAAGCGATATTTTTCCCCGTCTAGATAGTGGTTTTGGCGGATCTATCATGCCATATCCCGATGCCGCGCAAAGGCGGTTTCAATGCGTGATTTTGAAGCCTTGCGATCCCGAAACCGCTGCCTCAAGCTTAATGGTCCGGCGGTAATTTGAAAATAGTCATAATCCCGTGGGCGATCAAAGGCGCATAGATATTGAAAATGTAGCCGGAAAAACCGCCATCTTAGTGATTTCCAACGTTCTGGCGACAGGCTCTGGGTAAAGGCTGCTGAAATGACCAAAGGACCGGTTTTGCCGATAGAAGCTACGCCGCTGACAGCAACCGGATCGCACAGCGCAAAAGAACATCCGTCTCCCGGAGCCGATACATCCACCCATGACACCTCACCCATTTGCGACAGGTCATGGAGATCACGGCGCAGTGCCGCCGCCTTTGGCAGGAAAGTCACCATCGGCATCACATGACCCAAGGATAAAGGTCCAATCGGCATAGGCGCGCACTTGATCTGATTACGGCGGCCAAGCTCGGCCAGAACAGATACAGCCAAATGCGCACCAGATGAATGCCCCACGATCAGAACCTCATCCAAATCTTCCGCTATTGCTTCGGTTACTTTTTGCTCGAATTGCTTTAGGCGCTGGCTTAATTCTGGCGGATAAGCACCGCCAAACTGGGCAGTAAAGGCACAATCGTGCATCAGGTACTAGGCAAAAATACGCCCATCCAAGCGGCGAAATACCTCTAAAACAGGCCAGGTTAAAATCATGCCTGGCCAAAACAAAAAAGGGTGGATATTGGCCAAAATTGTGCCGGAAGTATAGCCAATCAAGAGTGCAATCGCCAGCTGGCCAAGTAAAAACCCCACAGAGTATAGAGCCGCGATCACTGGGCCTTTGCGCACTTTAATCACATCGAACAGCGCACCTGTTGACAGATAGATCCAGGCGGTGCGCAGCAATTGCAGATAGGTGGCTAAAATACCTGCGCGCATGGTGTCTTTAACCAAATCAGACCAAATCAGAACTTCAATTGCGGCCTCACAATCCTGATCCCCAAAACTTGCATTAACCTGCCAGCCAAAACGATCTTTCAGGTGAAGCGCGCTTTGGCTGATTGTATAGCCTGAAATCGTTGCCTGCTCTTGGGAATTGGCGCGATAAAGTTCACGATACCGGCGCGCGGGGAACGGATCAAACCCCGGAATATAAAATACTTGTCGCCGCTTAATCTGCTGCATATTCATGCCGCTATCCACTATAACTTTCCACCAAGTATGGCGATTTGAATCATTTTTGACTAACCCAAATTGCCAAGAGCAGGAAAATTTTCCAATAGCCAAAAAGAAAAACTAGAAAATCCACCGGTTAGCATCAACAATCCAATGGTCCATAATAGCAGACCCATCAATCGTTCGATCTGAACCATATAAGTTTTCACCCATAAAAGCGCGCCGCTCAAACGGGATATAAAGACCGCCACAAGAACAAAAGGAATACCGAGGCCAGCAGCATAGACCCCAAGCAATACTGTGCCCTTTGCCACCGAACCCTCTGACGCCGCAAGAGACAGAATTGCGCCCAACTGCGGGCCAATGCAGGGCGTCCAGCCAAACGCAAAGGCCAGCCCCAGCACATAAGCGCCAAGCGTTGATCCGCCGCGATCACCGGCATCAAAGCGCATTTCGCGGTCGAGAAATCCAATCCGGTATATTCCAATAAAATGCAGCCCAAACAGCATCACCAATAGCCCAGCAACGGCGTTAAAACCTGTTTGATAACTGAGGAAAAACATCCCCAGCGCCGAGGCGGTAAAGCCAAGCAGTAAAAAAACAGTGGACAGCCCCAAAACAAAACTTAGAGCCGGCACAAGAGCCGCATAGCGGCGTGTACCTTGGGAAAGCTCTGAAAGCGATACACCGCTCATATAGGCAAGATAGGGCGGCACAATAGGCAGGACACAGGGACTAAGAAAGGAAAGCAACCCTGCAAAAAGTGCAATCATCATCGCTGGCAGTAGGCCAGCATCGATCAAAGTGATTCCAAACATACCAAAGCCTTAGTCCATTTTACCGCTCTGGTCACGGGGACCAATCATCACATCTTTGTGGACAAATATCAAAGCACCCCCTAGATGATCCCGCATGACCTATGAACTTGATGCTTGCGGTCTGCTATGTCCGCTGCCTGTTTTAAAGGCCCGTAAAAGGCTTTCACCGCTTGCTTCTGGCGATGTGTTAGCCTTGCTCTGTGATGACCCGGCAGCGATTATTGATGTTCCGCATTTTTGCCATGAAAATGGCCATCGGTTGATCAAAACCGTTGATGAGGGACAGGGCAAGACGCTTTACCTAATTGAAAAAGCCTAGTCGTTTCAAGCGGGCCACACTGACTGTGGACCGCTTTTTAGACAAATTGCATTACTTACCAATCGACCACCAGCCGCGCTTTTTTGATTTGTTCGTCTCAACAGGTGCATCGGCCGCTAAAGATGGCGCTTGCACATCCGCAGCTTGAGCGCTTTGGGTTTGAGGCTCCAGAGTGATCTGCTCGCCGTCTACGCTTGAACCGCTCTCCCCACCGTCAGACGCCGCCGCTGCAGCCTCTGCTTCTTTTTGGGCTTTGGTCTTTCTTGGAGCCCTTTTGCGCTTTGGCTTGACCTCTTCAGGAGCCTCTGGCTCTGCCTTGGCGGGTGTCTCACTTGCAGGTGTCTCGGCCGCAGCCTCTGCTGCTTGATCAGGCTTATCCTCAACTTTTTTCTTGGCTCTGGTCCGGCGCGGGCGTTTGGCCGGTTTTTCTTCGCCTGCAGCGGTCAGCTCTGCCGCAGGCTCGGCGGGTGCGTCTACTACCGTCGTTGCATCTTCTTCTGTTTTTTCTGATTGCACCGGTTCGCCCTGCGCAGTGTCAGCGCCAGTTTGATCCTCTTTGGCATCGCTTAGTGGTTCGCCATCATTGTTGAGCGCGCCGTCTTCTTGAGATTGACCAGATTTACGCCGCCGCCGACGACGGCGCCGTTTGCGCGGTTTATTCCCCTCTTCTTGAACATCATCTTTTGTCTCAGGGGTTTCGCTGCTCTCTTCGCTATCGTCAAAATGCTCCATATCCACCGCGTCAACTGAAACGACAGGCACGGTTGACTCTGAAACGACCCGCGTTGCCGTTTTGAACTTTTCGATTTCATAATCTGGGCTAACCAAGCTGGCGACCCCTTCTATGCGCACCGACAGCCCGTAACGGATTTCTATTTGCGCCACATGCTCGCGCTTTTGGTTCATGATATAATTGGCAATTGGAACCGGGCATTTGACCAGAACTTCACGGGTTCGGCGGCGCACGCCTTCTTCCTCGATCTGCCGCAAAATAGACAGCGCAAGGTTATCATCCGAGCGAATTAATCCGGTGCCGTGGCAATGTGGGCAGGGCTGTGTGGTTGCCTCGATCATCCCGGGCCGCAACCTCTGGCGGCTCATTTCCATCAAGCCAAAGCCGGAAATACGGCCCACTTGAATGCGCGCGCGGTCTGTTTTGAGCTTATCTTTGATCCGTTTTTCGACCGCATTATTGTTTCTGCGCTCTTCCATGTCGATAAAGTCGATCACAATCAGCCCGGCAAGATCGCGCAATCTTAATTGACGCGCGACTTCTTCTGCGGCCTCAAGATTGGTTTTTAGCGCGGTTTCTTCAATCGAGCCCTCTTTTGTGGCCCGACCCGAGTTGACATCAATGGCCACCAAGGCTTCGGTCACACCGATCACCAAATAGCCACCGGATTTCAATTGCACCACCGGATTGAACATGGAAGACAGATAGCTTTCCACCTGATAGCGCGCAAAAAGCGGTAAACTGTCTTGGTAGTTTTTCACGTTTTTGGCATGCGACGGCATGATCATTTTCATGAAATCCTTGGCGATGCGATAGCCGCGCTCGCCCTCTACCAGAACCTCGTCAATCTCACGGTTGTAAAGATCGCGGATCGACCGTTTGATCAGATCGCCCTCTTCATAAATTTTAGCAGGTGCGGTGGATTTCAATGTCAGCTCGCGAATTTGCTCCCAGAGCCGTTGCAAATATTCATAATCGCGTTTGACTTCCGTTTTGGTGCGCTTGGCGCCCGCTGTTCGGATAATCAGCCCCGCACCCTGCGGGACATCAATTTCATGGGCAATTTCTTTGAGCTTTTTGCGATCAGAGGCATTGGTAATCTTACGGCTAATGCCGCCGCCACGGGCCGTGTTTGGCATCAGCACACAATAGCGCCCGGCCAGTGACAGATAGGTGGTCAGGGCAGCGCCTTTATTGCCGCGCTCTTCTTTGACCACCTGGATCAGCATAATCTGACGGACTTTGATGACCTCTTGTATTTTGTAACGCCGCGGACGCGGCTTGTGGATCCGGCGTAAATCAAAGGTATCATCGTCATCAGCGATGTCTTCGATGCTTTCATCCTTTTCCGCAGCAGAGCTGGCCTCATCCTCTGCGTCTTCTTCGTCTTCTTCGCCGGTTTCATCCGAAGATGCAGGCTCAGCTTGCGCAGGGGTTTCCTCAGAAGATGTGTCTGGGGCCTCTTGCTCTTCGTCAGAACTGACGTCAGGCTCTGATTGGTCGGCTTCAGCGGTTTGATCTGCCTCGACACTCTTTAAATCAGCAGTCTCGGGTGCATCAGCGATATCGGCTGCATCGGCAGATACAGACACCTCAGCTGCTTCTGGCTGAGCGCTTTCTTCAACTGCGCTACCTTCATCAACCGCCTCGGTAAGACCATTGCTCTCGGCGTCCAGATCAATGGTTTCCATGCCGGTGAGCTGGGCATCCTCGACATCTTTGACTTCAACCGCGTCTTTTGATTTGAGCGATTGCGCACGGGTGCGGCCCCGCCGTCCCCGTCCACGCTTTTTCGAGGTCTCTTCTTCCTCATCAAGCGCCCGCTGGGCTTCGGCGTAGGCGCGTTCTTCTTCCATAAGCGCTTCGCGATCTGCGACCGGGATTTGATAATAGTCCGGATGAATTTCCGAAAACGCCAAAAACCCGTGGCGGTTTCCACCGTAATCTACAAAGGCAGCCTGAAGCGAGGGTTCAACCCGCGTGACTTTTGCTAGATATATATTGCCTGCAAGTTGACGTTTGTTTTCTGATTCAAAGTCGAACTCCTCGACTTTGTTTCCATCCGCCACCACAACCCGAGTTTCCTCGGCGTGGGTGGCGTCGATAAGCATTTTCTTAGCCATGTTTTCCAATTGCACACGCAACTTCGTCCGACCCTAAAGGTATCGGGTTGTTTTGCGACATGTCTTACTAGGGCGATATTCGGCGCGCGGCAATTGGGGTTTGTTTCAACCGTGTTGCCCGTACAAATCTTTTCTGCGCTCTGCATCGCGTTTCTTTCAAGTGGTGATCTTCGAAAGATCCCACCAATTTATGTCCCTTCACCGATCGGCTTGGGGGATTATGTAGTGACCCGTTAGGGTCTGATCGATCTACACTGCGGGCATCATTAAGATGCAATGACGCTGCTCGCAGTGCAGTGAAACTTTTTCGCAGTGCGGTTCAAACTGTCGCACAACTTGTGAACAACATAAGGCTTCTGACTGGCAAATGACAATGGGCAAAGTGCGAATAGTTTTTTATTTCTTCGCAAATTCAATCCAAAGCGCGCAGTCTTTTGAGCAAACTAGAGGTATCCCAGCGACCACCACCCAGCTTTTGCACATCTTTATAAAACTGATCCACCAACGCTGTAACGGGAAGTGAGGCGTTGTTTTCTTCGGCCGCAGCCAAGCAGATTGCAAGATCTTTGCGCATCCAGTCGACGGCAAAGCCATGCTCAAAATGATCATCCAGCATGGTTTCATAGCGATTTGCCATTTGCCAGCTGCCCGCAGCGCCTTGGCTAATCACTTCAACCACGGCGCGCCCGTCCAATCCAGCGTTTTCGGCAAAATGCAAAGCTTCCGATAAACCCTGAACCAAACCGGCTATTGCAATTTGGTTGCACATTTTGGTCTTTTGCCCAGCGCCGCTGGCGCCCAGCCTTCGGCAAATTTTTGCGTAGACCTCCATCACCGGTTGAGCAGCCTCATAGGCTGGCAGGTCACCGCCACACATGATGGATAATGCACCGTTCTCGGCGCCGGCTTGACCACCGGAAATTGGCGCATCCACAAAGCACAGCCCATTGGCTTTTGCCGCTCCGTAAAGCTCATCGGTAACCTGTGCTGAAACCGTTGTGTGATCTACGAAAATCACACCTTTCCGCATACCGGCGAACGCGCCGTCCTGACCAAGCGTCACGCTGCGCAAATCATCATCATTTCCAACACAGGCCATGACAAAATCTGCATCTTTTGCAGCCTCTTTAGGCGTTTGAGCCATTGCACCCCCATGCTCGGCCACCCATTTGTCCGCCTTTTCAGCCGTTCGATTATAGACCGTGACCGAGTGACCTTTTGCTTGCAGATGACCCGCCATCGGAAAACCCATCACCCCAAGACCAAGAAAAGCAATTTTAGCCATCGTAATTCCCCAAAAAATTTGTATCTCTTGTTGTGTCGCGTTGCTATATCGGTTGCAAGAGCAGAGCGAATAAAAAAGGGATAAAATGCATGGCAATCTTGTTTCGGTGGAGTTTGCGGCTTGCTCTGGCCATGATCGGGCTGCTTATTGCCGGTGTCTTTTTGATCTATTATCTGGCATCGCAATCCTTGCCCGAATATGAAAAAACCGTTGGCCTGCCCGGAGTGATTGAGCCCACCGAAATTATCCGCGATACCTATAATGTTCCGCATATTGTTGCGGCGCGTGACGAGGATGTGTTTTTTGGCCTTGGGTACGCCCATGCGCAGGACCGGCTGTGGCAAATTATGCTGATGCGCCGCACAGCCCAAGGCCGGCTATCTGAAATTTTTGGGCCCGAGACCTTACAAACGGACAAACTTCTGCGCCGTTTGGATATATATTCTTTGGCACAATCCTCAGTAGCCACTCAGTCACCTGACGCCCGCCGCGCCTTAAAGGCGTATGCAGAGGGCATCAATGCGCGCATATATGAGATAAACAGAAATGCACTTGGCCGCGGTGCACCAGAGATGTTTGTTTTTCCAACAGATGTTTCGCCATGGCGGCCAGCAGACAGCCTGGCCATTTTGAAACTCATGTCCGTACAGCTCAGCGGCCATCTGGCGAATGAGGTTTTGCGGGCCAAAACCTCGCTGCAATTGAATGATGCCGACAGATTGTCGGACATTATGCCAGATGCCCCGGGGCAGGTTATCGCGGATCTAGAACAATATTCCACCGTGATCCCCGCGCTTGGCAGCCTACCTCAAAGAGCCCAAAGCCAAACTGGCAGTGATTTATCACCCTTTCCAAGCGCTCAGATGGCCGGTGCCTCGAACGTCTTTGCAGCTGCGCCTTTTCGGGCGGCCGCCGGCGGCACGCTTTTGGCCAATGATCCGCATTTGGGTCTGACCGCACCCGCAATCTGGTATCTGGCGCATCTGAAACTGACCTCAGGCGGCGTGATCGGCGCAACCATACCCGGAATTCCCGCTGTGCTTTCTGGGCGGAGTGCAAAACTGGGGTGGGGGCTAACATCTTCCTATCTTGATGATCAGGATCTGCTGATCGAAGAGTTGGACCCTGAACGGCCAGAATATTACAGGGTGCCAGAAGGCTATAAAAAGTTCCGCAGCCGAGAGACAATCATCAACATCAAAGGTCACCCACCGGTAACGATCACTTTAAGGTGGAGCGACAATGGGCCGATCCTGCCCGGCACGCATTACGGCATTTCAGAAATTACTCCACGGGGCCATCTGGCCGCACTGTCGTGGACAGCTTTGGGTAGCGCGGATACATCCTTTACCGCCGGATTTAACCTGATGGGCGCGCAAACTGCTTCACAGGCTCTTGCGCTTTTGGAAGATTATCACAGCCCATCGCAAAATATCATTCTGGCAGATACAGAGCAGATTGCGATGAAAACAATCGGTGTGATGCCACTGCGCGCAGCATCCCACCAAACACAAGGCCGTATGCCCAGCCTCGGTTGGCGCACAGAAAACCGCTGGAAGGGCCGTATTGACTATGCCAAAAACCCCGAATTCATAAATCCTGATGGGGGTATTTTAGGCAATACAAACAATAAGGTATCTTCTGGAGAATTCCCTGAACACATGTCATTTAGCTGGGGCGACAGTCAGCGCATTCAACGCTGGAAACGGCTGATGCAGGGGCGAAAAGTTCACACCCGTGAAAGCTTTATTGAGGCACAACTGGACACGGTAAGTTTTACCGCGCGTGCACTGCTTCCACTGATCGGGTCGGATTTATGGTTCACCAGCCAATCTGCGCCCCAGGGCACACTGGCCCGAAACCGCAAAACTGCTTTGGATTTACTGGCCGAATGGAACGGCGAGATGAACGAGCATATGCCGGAGCCTTTGATTTTTTCGGCATGGATGCGGGCTTTGCAAAACCGATTGATCCGCGACGAGCTTGGGCCGCTGGCGGATAAATTCGCCCATATGGAGCCGCTGTTTATCGAGCGGGTTTTTCGCAACATCGATGGCGCAGCGCAATGGTGTGACGTGATCCAGAGCGGCAAACTAGAAACCTGCGATGAAATATCGCGACTGGCGCTTGACGATGCATTGGTGTGGCTGGCTGAAAAATACGGATCAAACATGGAAGCTTTGCGCTGGGGCGAAGCGCATCAAGCCTTGCACCGCCATGCCACTTTGGGGCGGGTGCCGCTGCTCAGCTATTTTGTAAATATCTACCAACCCACAAGCGGCGGAGACAACACACTACTGCGCGGAAAAACATCCGGCGCTGAGCCAGAGCCGTTTTTCAATGTCCATGCCGCCGGCTATCGGGGTGTTTATGATTTTGCCGATCCTGACAGTTCGGTCTTTGTCATCGCCACCGGCCAGTCGGGCCATTTTTTATCCCGGCATTATGATGATCTCGGCCAGCTTTGGCGGCGCGGAGAGTATATCCCGATGTCACTGGATCTTGATCTGGCCCGTGCAGCCGCAGTGGGCGTAACCCAAATTACGCCCGAATAAATCAAAGCGCCGCGAATTGCGTTTTCTGCTTGGATGTCCAGCTTAAAGACAAAACGCTGTCGGTGTCGCGCGCGCGCTCTTCGATAACAACGCCTTGTGCATAAAGCCAGGCGCGGCGTTTGCCATCGGCATGATCCAAAACAACCTCATCTGACTGCGCAGCTGCATTCAGCGCAGTTGCGATTGCGTCCAACACCCGCTCCACACCATCGCCGGACAGCGCTGATATGGCAAAGACATCGTCTTGGCGATCGGCGCGGGCCTCGGTGGCGGCAACATCCTCTTCGGGCAGCAGGTCAATTTTATTCCAAAGCTGTAAAATTGGCGTGGCGTCGGAAACCCCCAGATTGGCGATGATTTGATCCACATCGTTGGCTTGGTCTTCACTTGCCGCATGTGAAATATCGCGCACATGCAAGATAATGTCGGCGGTCAGAACCTCTTCGAGCGTGGCGCGGAATGCCGCCACCAATTCGGTTGGCAAATCGGATATAAACCCAACTGTATCGGAAAAAATCACTTCAAACCCGGGCCCCAGCTTGACCGATCGCATGGTCGGGTCCAGTGTTGCAAAGAGCATATCTTTGGCCATCACCCCGGCCCCGGTTAAACGGTTGAACAGGGTGGATTTACCGGCATTGGTATAGCCTACTAGGGCCACCACCGGAAAGGGCACCTTGGCCCGTGCAGCACGGTGCAAACTGCGGGTTTTAACCACTTTGCTCAATTGCCGCCGCAACCGCACCAATTGTTGATCGATTGCCCGCCGGTCTGCTTCGATCTGGGTCTCCCCGGGCCCGCCGACAAATCCAAGCCCACCGCGCTGGCGCTCAAGGTGGGTCCAGGCCCGTACCAAACGCGTGCGCTGATAACTCAAAGCCGCCATTTCAACTTGTAAAACCCCTTCACGGGTGGCGGCGCGGTCGGAAAATATCTCTAAGATTAAACTGGTACGATCTAGCAGTTTTACTTTCCAAAGCTTTTCCAAATTGCGCTGCTGCACCGGGCTAACCAGACCGTCGATAATCACCAACTCGATCTCTTGGTCATGAAACAGCTGTTTCAGCTCTTCAAGCTTGCCTTTGCCAAAAAGATGGCCGGGGTTCGGCTTTGGCAAAGACACAATGGTAGATCCTGCAGCCTTTAGGCCAGGCAGCGCCATCGCAAGCGATACAGCTTCGCCCATCGCCGAAAGTGGCTCTCGGCGATCAGGATCAGATTTAATGTCCGGAAGCAAAACCCAAGCGCGGGTGTCGCTTTTCTCTGTTGCCCTCAATTGGCGTCTTCACCTTCATAAAGGGAAATGGACTGTGACGGCATAATCGTCGAAATGGCATGTTTATACACCAGTTGAGATTGCCCATCGCGGCGCAAAAGAATGCAAAAATTGTCAAACCATGTTATGACACCTTGCAATTTAACACCGTTGATCAAAAATACCGTCACCGGAATTTTGGTCTTACGTACATGATTTAAAAATGCATCTTGCAGGTTTTGACGATCTGAGGCCATTTTTTTACCTTTTCTTGTTTTTACGCCCTAGTCACGCAATCCTAATCAATAATGAAATAGCAATGCTTACGCCGCAATACAACCACATCTCTTAAACAGGGTCTATTCTAATTCTTAACGCCACCACGCTTCTGGCGATAGCATGGCCAAAACCACCAAGATTTCAAATCGCCCCAAAATCATTGCAAAGCATAAAATGGCTTTGGTCCAACCGCCCGCAGATACCAGATCGACAGTGTCAGGGGCCACCAGATCAATCAAGGGGCCCGTGGTGCTCAGAGCGCTGATACATAAGGCTAAAGCCGTCTCAAAGGAAAAGCCCGTTGCCGCAAGAGCCAAGGTAATCAATGCCAACGCAATGGCAAACATCATGAAAAAGATCCACGCGACAAAAGCATTGCTGCGCAATTCTTGATGATGCCTATTGGACATCTGGCCAACAGATGACGGATGGATCAATTGATCAACCTCTCGCATTGCATTTAGATAAAGCGAATAGACGCGCAGCAATTTAACCCCGCCTGCGGTGGTGGCGACACCCCCCCCGATCAAAGCCAGCCCCATGAATAAAAGTGCCGGCGTACTGAGCGCGGACCACTGTTCCCCGGCCCCCCAATGGGCGCTAACAAATCCAGTTGTCGTAATAAAAGATATTGTGGTGAACAAAATGCCCCATAGGACCTCAAAGGCCTGGACAAAGGTAATCATACCGCCAACGTTCATGACCCCCAATATATGCCGCGCAAGCAACCCAAGGCTGACAATCATAATAATGATTAAACCAAAGCGCACTTCGGGATCACGGCGCAGTTGTTTGGCAGATGGGCCACCGCGATCTGCCTGCACTGTTGACCGCGACACTGCCAATAGCAAAAAGGCGCAAATTAGCCCCTCGACCAACCATTGTCCAGACAAGTCAGACAAGTGAACCGCCCCGGTGATGCCGCTGGTGGCCAGAACCGACATAGCATATATTAACCCGTCGAAGCCCGCCATCCCGCTGAGGGTTAGCCCCAACCACAATATGACCGTCAAAGCCGCGTATATCGGAAATAATTGCATCGAGTTGCGGAGCAAAAAGGACCGGCGTTCTTTAGCGGTCAAAAAACTTGTTTGACGGCTTTTAGAAGAGCCAACCAATTCAAATCCGCCTAAATTCATCGGCGCTAGAATAGCAGCCGCAGAAATCCAGATTAAAACGCCGCCAAACCATGCCACCAATGCCCGCCATAACAGCAAGCTGTCCGGTAGACGATCTGGGTCAAAAACCCGTAGCCCGGTTGTGGTTAATGCGCTGACCATATCAAGGTAGGCCGTTGAAAAATTGGTGGATTTAAGTATCTCGGCCTCTGGTATAGCCAGGAATATTGGCAAAATGACAAACCCAAGGCCTAATGAGCCCAGTTGCTGTACCCCGCTTTCCTCAATTTTTCGATTGGACATTGCCAAGGCCACCATTGCAAGGAAAAGCAATCCCAAGACACCGGTGTAAAAGAACATACGCGCATCGAAGTAAGCCGCTTGCGATAAAGCAAAAAAACTTGGCAACAACATTGTAGCAGCGGCCACCGCAAACAGGTGGAAAAGAACAGGAAGATCTAGGAAACGCCTGAGCATCGACTAGAAAAAGTCAATCGAGACTTGCAGCAATCGCTCGACTTCCGGAATATCCTTGGACAGCGCGAAAAGCGCGATCACATCGCCTTCTTCTATCCGTGTCTCCCCTGTGGGCTTGACCAGTTCTTGCCCCTTTAGAACCCCACCGATCAAAACCCCTTCGGGGAAATCAATGTCACGGATTTTTTGGCCCGTTATAGGCGAGGTTGATAAAACCTGCGCCTCGATAACTTCGGCCTCGGCATCACCGATAGAATAGACTTCGCGCACTCTGCCGTGACGGATATGGCGCAAAATCGAACTTACCGTGGTGGCCCGAGGGTTGATATAGGCATCGATGCCCAGCGGACCCATCAAAGGAATAAGCGTTGGGTCATTGATCAATACAATTGATTTCGGACAGCCTTGCTGTTTTGATCGCACCGCCGCAAGCATATTTGTTTTATCATCATCAGTGACCGCCAAAACTGCATCAGTTTTAGCAATGTTCGCCTCGGTCAGAAGACTGGCTTCTAAACCATCCCCATGCAGAACGATGGTTTTTTCCAATTCATTGGCCGCGTGCTCGGCGATGCTACGGTTTTTTTCGATCACCTTGGCCCGCACTCTTTGAGAGCCGGCCTCAAGCGCTTTGGCAATTGACAGGCCGACATTGCCACCGCCGATCAAAAGCACCCGGTCATTTTTGCTTTGCGGCTTGCCAAAGACCTCCATCACTCGGTCCGCATCTTCGATATGACACATGACATAGACTTCGTCCTGAGCAAACAATTGGTCCCCCGCATCAGGGGCAAAAAGCACGCCTTCACGGCGGACCCCAACAACCAAAGAGCGCAGGGTAGAAAATAAATCCGTCAATTGCCGAAGCGGTGTGTTTGTCACCGGGCAATTTTCATCCAGCCGCAAGCCCAGCAGTTGCGCTTTTCCATCCAAAAAGTTTTCTGTATCAAAAGCCGCATTTGCAGACAGCCGTTTCAGGGCGGCCTGTGCGACCTCTCTTTCAGGACTAATCACAACATCAATCGGCATATGATCGCGTCGGTAAAGGTCTGAATAAATCGCATCAAGATAGGATTGGCTGCGCAGGCGGGCTATTTTTCTGGGGATATCAAATACAGAATGTGCTACCTGACAGGTCACCATATTGACCTCGTCCGAATAGGTTGCAGCGATAATCATATCCGCATCGCGCGCGCCCGCGCGCTCTAAAATATCGGGATAGGATGCAAATCCCGCAATGCCCTGAACATCAAGCGTATCCGTGGCGCGGCGCACCAGATTAGGATTATTGTCAACGATCGTAACGTCATTACGTTCGTTGGACAAATGTCGCGCAATTTGCCAACCGACTTGACCGGCACCGCAAATAATGACTTTCATCCAAATCCCCTCTGATCTGGTAGATCTTGATTTATTTGCATGGCAGAAGGCAGGCTATTGGTCAATTATTGTTTTCCTCTATAGCTTCCCCGCTGGCTTTGCCAGCTGACACCACACCAAGTGATTTGAGCTTGCGATGAAGCGCGCTGCGCTCCATGCCAACGAATTGTGCCGTTTTGCTAATATTACCGCCAAAACGGTTGATCTGGGTAATTAGATATTCACGCTCAAAAGCCTCGCGGGCCTCGCGCAGGGACATTGTTGCGATGTTTCTTGAAATCAACCCTTGAGTATTTTCAGCACCAACTCCAGCGGCATCATCTGGCAAATCGGCCGCAGAGATGGGATCACTGCTGTCGCCCAATATTAAAACCCGCTCAACCATATTTTTCAATTGGCGCACATTGCCCGGCCAGGCCATGGTTTGCAGCATGGTGGCCCCTTCTTCGCTTAAATCGCGCAGGCTATGGCCTTGGGCGTCGTGAAAATACTGCAAAAAATGCTGAACAAGCAAAGGAATATCCTCGCGCCGTTCTTCTAAAGACGGCACAGAAATAGGAACGACATTCAACCGGTGAAACAGCTCTTCGCGAAAGCTTTTTTCAGCGATTTCTTGGTTCAAATCGCGACTGGTCGAAGAAATAACCCTTAGATCCACATTTACATTTTCGCTTCCCCCAACCCGTTGAAAGCGTTGATCCACCAAAACCCGTAATATTTTGGATTGGGTCATCAGTGGCATATCTGCCACCTCGTCAAAATACACGACCCCCTGATTGGCCTGTTCCAGCAGCCCTTCGGTAATGCCTTTATCACTGCTTTCTTGCCCAAACAGCACGCGCTCCATTTGATCGGGCTCGATCGCGGCGCAATTGACCACGACAAATGGCGCAGAGGCCCTTTCTGAGTGTCCGTGAATATAGCGCGCCGCCACTTCTTTGCCGGTGCCAGAGGCCCCTGTGAGCATCACACGGCCATTTGATTTCGTCACCTTATCCAATTGGGAAATGAGTGTTCGAAACTCTGTGCTCTGGCCGATCATTTCGCTTGCAGGCCCGTCTTTTTGCCGCAAAGCAAGGTTTTCGCGCCGCAGCCGAGAGGTTTCCATAGCGCGCCGGATCACCACCAAAAGCTGATCTATATTAAACGGCTTTTCGATAAAATCATACGCGCCCTGCTTAATTGCTGCCACCGCAATTTCGATATTTCCATGCCCCGAAATGATCACCACAGGGACGTGCGGATACTCGCTCTTGACCTTTTTCAGGATATCGATCCCGTCCATGTCACTGTCTTTAAGCCAGATATCAAGGATCAGTAGGCCCGGTTGCTCGGCGGTGACCTCACGCATGCACTCTTCCGAGTTTCCCGCAAGCCGGGTGTTGTAGCCTTCGTCTTGAAGAATATCGCCGATCAGCTCGCGAATATCGCGTTCGTCGTCCACAATTAGAATATCGTTCATTTATGTGCTTCCTTAGTCATCTCTGTCGCGCCTTGCAAAGCCTGTGTCGGCAATAAAATAACGGCCTTGGCTCCTTTAAAATCTGCCCCGTCAAACGGGTCGGCATCCTCAAGTCTAAGGCTGCCTCCGTGTTCTTCGATAATCTTTCGCACAATCGCCAACCCCAATCCCGTGCCCTTGTCCCGGGTTGTCACATAGGGTTCAAACAAACGGCTGCGATCGGTTGGAAGCCCGGTTCCATTATCGGCCACCGTAATGCAAAGTTGCAGTGCGCTCGGTGTCATTTTAACGATGATCTTGCCGGGTACGCTGGCGTCTTGTCGTTTTTCTTGCCGTGCCTCGATCGCTTCGCCGGCGTTTTTCAACAGATTGGTAAAGGCCTGCGACATCATGGTTGCATCTATTTCGGTCAAAACAGGTGTGCCGGGTATGTCCATGTCAAAGCCGACATCGGGTTGACCGGCGTCTTGCAATACCACCGCAGAACGTAGGAGCTCGGCAATATCTTCCCTGCGTTTTTCGGGCTCAGGCATGCGCGCAAATTTAGAAAACTCGTCAACAATGCGGCGCAAATCATTGGTCTGGCGGATAATGACATCGGTCATTTGTTCAACCGCTTGTTCGTCGCCATCCAGTTTTGCGATGAATTTGCGCCGGATGCGCTCAGCCGACAGCTGAATGGGGGTCAAAGGGTTTTTGATCTCATGGGCAATGCGCCGCGCCACATCGCCCCAAGCCGCCGATCTTTGCGCTGAGACCAAATCGGTAATGTCATCAAATGCAACCACATAGCCTTCAAGGCTCTGATCTTCTTGACGGCGGGGGGCCATACGCACCAATAGGTTTTCCAAGCGGCCCGCCCTTACCACTTTGACTTCCTCTTGAATGCTGTCGAGCGGAGCGTCGCGCAAGCGCTCAAAAAGCGGAAAAAATTCTGGTACCGCGACGGATAAATCTGTTAGTTGCTGTTCGTTTTTCCAGCTTAGCAAACGTTGTGCCGACGGGTTGACAAAGGACACCCGGCCTTCTGGGTCAAGCCCGACAACGCCTGAAGTCACCGAACTTAGCACGGAATCAAACAGCCTTCTGCGCCGTTCAATTTGGTTTGTATTTTCAACCAATGCGTCCCTTTGAACTTTAAGTTGCCCTGTCATTTTGTTGAAATACTTGGATAAAAGAGAAAGTTCATCTTCACCATCCTCTTCAATCACACGGGTGTCAAATTTACCTTCGCCCACCCGCTGTGCTGCGCCGGCGAGCCGCCCTATCGGGCGCGACAGGCGCTCTGCAAAGAGCAGCGCAAGCCAGATTGAGGACACAATGAGCAAAATCGCAAAGGCGAGATATAGCAATGCAAATTCGAATAACTGCTTGCTCGCGTCCTGTTCAAGCTGTTGGTAAAGCTTGGCCGTGGCCTGCGTTTCATCCAGCAAGGCCAGAAGATTTCCATCAACCTGACGGGATACAAGCAAATAATAATCTGGAAACCCAGAAAGATAGGCCAATGCCCTGAGCTCGTTATTTTGCCAGTCTTCGATTAAAACCACCGCCTGTAGGGAGGCATCAATCTTGCTCGGATCAGGTTTCTCATAATCAAATAAATAAGACCGGTGTCCGCGTAGGATTAATTCTCCTTGACCGTTGATTATGAACGCCTCGCGCAGCCCCCTTTGAATGCCCTGCTGCTCTTGGCTAAGCGTTTCACGTAGCGCCTGCGGATCAAAGCGAACTTGCGTTCGGCGATATTGCTCAAGGATTTGCACGAGACTTGCCGTATCTTCGGACATGGAAGCCTTTTGATCTTCTTCATAGGCCTGCGCGGCAGCAAGAGAATCTTCGATGACGCCTTTCACCCGATCTGAAAACCAGGCCTCAAGCCCCATATTGATCGACAAAAGAGCAAAGACAGCGACGGTGATCGTGGGCAGCAAAGCCATGACGGTAAAAACACCGGTAAGGCGCAAATGCAATCTTGATCCGGCTGATTTCTGGCGCCTTTGCGAAATGATGCGCAGTATTCTTTGCGATACCATTGCAACCGTGACCAAAACATAAATGATGTCGGCCATGACCACCAAGCGGATCATATTCGAGCGCGCGTTCTGTTCTAACGGGCCGAGCACAAGATATGTGCCAAGCACCAAAATCGGGCCGAGCAAAACCAACCCGACGTTGACAACAGTCGAAAACCGTTTCTGCCGCCGCAATTGCAGCGCCCGGCTCCAGATAAGCTGTGAACCACGGGTTTTTGATGGCTTGCTCACGGCCTTCCCCAATGTGACAAAGCGGTTGGCATCCTGCTGCCTGTTGCTTGATTACATCAGTTTTCGTCGACGTGTGACCTTAATGTCAAGCTCATTGATTTTTTTGCGCAAAGTATTGCGGTTAATACCCAGTAAATCAGCGCATTTTGCTTGGTTTCCGCCATTGGCTTCCAGCGCGATCTCGATCAAGGGGGCCTCGACTTCACGCAGGATGCGTGAATGCAGCCCGGGTGGCGGTAAAATGTTACCATGCAGATCAAAATAACGGCGCAAGTGGCGTTCAACATCTGCCGACAAACGATTGGTCGAGCCTTTTTGCAGATTAAGCGTCATGGCCGGTTGGTTGCCCAAGGCTTGCTCGACCTCGGTCAGGGAAATTTCAACGCCTCTTGCTGTCAGGCCAAGCCGCTTCACAACATTTTCAAGCTGCCGCACATTGCCGGGCCAGCTGTAGTTGCGAAACAGCTGCGCCGCTTGCTCGGACATCAGGCGCGGGATGGCCCCTTCCCGCTCGGCGCGTTTTAAAAAGTGATCGCAGAGCAATTGGATGTCATCGACCCTTTCGCGCAGCGAGAGCACCTGGACTGTCGCCCCGCCAAGCCGGTAATACAGATCACGCCGCACTGCGCCTTGATCAACAGCTTCGCTGACTTCGCCCTGCATTGTCGCAATAAAGCGCGGTGAAAAATCCCCCGGCGTGTCAATCATCCGGACAATACGCCCCTGCCCTTCTTCGTTAATATCGCCAATTTCCTCGATTAAAATCGTCCCGCCCTTGGCCCGCGCCAAAATTTTGGCTGGCCCATCAAGCGCCACCAAATCCGCTTCGGTGACAGTAACAAAGGGCAGGTTTCGGCGATCCGAATAATTGTGAAGCACTTTCGATATAAGCGTCTTTCCGGTGCCCGACTCGCCGGAAATGAGAACCGGAAGATCGGCATTCATCACCCGCGCCACCAGCCGGTAGAGCCCCTGCATGGCGGGCGTTTTGCCAATCAGAGGCAGACCCTCTTGTGTTTCATCACCCATGTCCGGCTCGGCCACCTGACGCCTTGCAGGGCGCCGGTGCTCCAAGGCTATGGCGCATCGTTTCATCAAATCGGGCAAATCAAAGGGTTTGGGCAAATAGTCAAAAGCCTCGGCCTCGGCCGCGTGAATTGCCGTCATAATGGTATTTTGCGCCGAGATCACGATCACCGGCAATTCCGGCCGGTCCTGGGATATTTTTGGCAACATTTCCAATCCATTGCCATCCGGCATCATCACATCGGTGATCACCGCATCGCCTTTGCCCTCTTCTACCCAGCGCATCAACGTGGTTAGGCTGGACGTTGCGTGCACGCGGCAGCCCGCGCGGGTCAGGGCTTGGGTTAAAACAGTGCGAATTGTGCGGTCATCATCGGCAACAAGGACAGTTCCATCCATTATAGCTCTCCTTTATCGGCCCGATCGGGCGGCATAACTGGCAAAGAAATACGAAATACGGTTTTGCCAGGCACCGAATCGACAGAAATCCAACCATCATGATCGGAAATAATTTTACTGGCCAAGGCCAGCCCAAGGCCGGTTCCGTTTTCACGGCCCGACACAAACGGGTCAAAAATATCAGCGCGGATTTCGTCCGGCAGTCCCGGCCCATCATCCCAAATTTCAACTTGCAGCGGCAGCGACTTGCCCTCACCATCCGAGCGGCGCAGGCGAAAGGAATGCTCATAATAGGTGCGCAGCCGGATCGTGCCGCCGTTTGTATTGGCGGCCTCTGAGGCGTTTTTGACCAAGTTGAGCATCACCTGAAGCAATTGATCACTGTCGCCAAGAACGGCCGGCAATGAGGGGTCATAATCTTCGACGATCTTCATATGTGCGCCAAACCCAACTTGTGCCGACCGGCGCGCGCGGTCCAGCACATCGTGAATATTAACTTCGTTTTTCTCCAAAGACTTCAGATTTCCAAATTGCTCGACCTGTTCAAGCAGTTTCACAATCCGGCGGGTTTCCGTGACAATCAGATCGGTCAGCTCTAAATCCTTGGGAGCAAGCCCCATGGACAGCAACTGCGCAGCGCCGGTAATTCCCGCAAGCGGATTTTTAATTTCATGCGCCAGCATTTCGGCCATTCCGATCGCTGATTTTGCAGCAGACTTAACAGTTTGGGATTGGGTCATTCGCCCGGCCAATTCCCGCGGGGCAATGAGCAAAATCATCATCTCTGGATGACCTACAATCGGTGCAAATTTAAGATTGCACTGCATTGGCGCTCGATCACCGGTGCCCACATCTACATCATTGACAAAAAGCGGGGTGGCATTGCGCCGCGCGCGTTGAAAACTTTTTTCAAGCGGCGCATCAACCATCAACTTATCCCACAAGGGCTCGCCCTGTACTGCCCGCTGCGAGAGGTTAAAAAACCCTTCGGCGGCAGGGTTTATTTCAACAATTAAATCTTGGGAATTCAGCACCACTGCCGGCACCGGCAGTGAATTCCAAATGGCCTCTTGCGGGTTGGACATACTCATGCCGCTTGCCCCTGTTCCATCGCATCGGGCAAAACCGCAAAAACATCCTCAGGGGTTACGGCTGTCAGAATTTTGCGGCGCAGGGCCTGCTCTGTACCAGCTTCATCCATATACCACCCCAAATGCTTGCGCGCGACACGTACCCCAAGATCGCGCCCGTAAAACTGTAAAATACTGTCGTAATGCTCTGCTACCAATTGGCCAAACTCCTTAAAATTTGGGCGAGCAATCTTTGGGGCCTGAAAAAGCTCATATGCCAATTCCGACAGAAGCCAAGGCCGCCCTTGCGCGCCGCGACCAACCATAATCCCATCTGCACCAGACAGCGCCAAAGCCTGCTTTGCGCTGTCGAGACTGGTAATGTCACCATTTGCAATCACAGGGATTTTAACTGCCTCTTTGACCTGCCGAATGGCGGCCCAATTTGCGCGGCCTTTGTAAAACTGGCAGCGGGTGCGGCCATGGATTGTGATCATTTTAATGCCCGCGGCCTCGGCCCGTTTTGCAAGCTCTGGTGCATTCAGGTTTGTCTCATCCCACCCCAGACGGGTTTTCAATGTCACCGGCAGCTTGACAGCCGCCACCACAGTCTCGATCAGGCCTAGCGCATGATCAAGGTCTTTCAAGAGCGCAGATCCGGAATATCCGGTGACCACTTTTTTCGCGGGGCAGCCCATATTTATATCAATCATCTGCGCGCCATTGGCTTCCACCATACGGGCAGCCTCTGCCATCCAGTGGGCTTCGCGCCCGGCAAGCTGAACCGCGGTATTTTCAGCCTCGAGCCCCAATTCGGTTTTTTCGCGCGTACCTGACCGCCCGATCACCATGTCTTGCGACGCAACCATTTCACTCACTACCATTCCCGCCCCAAATCGCGAAACGATTTGGCGGAACGGTAGATCGGTTATTCCGGCCAGTGGCGCCAAGAATATCGGTGGTGAAAGAGACAAAGCCCCAGAGGATAATTGCACGAAATAGGCTCCTTTCGGGCAGAATAGGCAAACAAGCACGTCAAAACAAGTCAATCACGCCGATTATTTAGACAAATTTTCTTATATGCCTATTTTATAGTCATATATCTGACCTCGATTCCAAGATTGCGTCACCGTTTGTGAGCGCGTAGACAGAGAGCAATTCTTTTATTGAACAACCATGGATCATCAGATGAGCGTTGCCGCTTTAATTGTCGCCGCAGGACGTGGCAGCCGCGCCGGCGGTGCAAAGCCAAAGCAATGGCAGCATATTGCCGGAAGGCCAGTTGTCGAGCATACGCTGGAACGGTTTGCCCGACATCCGCGCATTGATCGCATCATGGTGGTGCTGCATCCCGACGACATGGACCTACTGAAATCAACAGACTGCGAAATCACTCAGGGCGGCGCCTCGCGCGATGCTTCGGTGCGCAATGGGCTAGACGCTTTGGCCGCCAATCCGCCCGATCATGTGCTGATCCATGATGTCGCCCGCCCTGCACTCAGTGAAGCTGTCATAGAGCGCGTGCTGGGCGCCCTTGCCACCCACCAAGCTGCGGCCCCCGCCCTGCCCGTCACCGACGCGCTGTGGCAGGGCGCGAACGGCCAAGTCACCGAAAGCCACGCCCGCGATGGGCTATACCGCGCCCAAACCCCGCAGGGATTTCACTTCGATGCCATTTTAAAAGCCCATCACGCCAATGACGCGCCTGCGGCAGATGATGTTGAAGTGGCCCGGCGCGCCGGGTTAGAGGTGGCCATCGTTGACGGCGATGAACGCAATTTGAAAATCACACGGCCAGAGGATTTTGCGCGCACCGCCCTAGCCCTAAAAGGATCGCATATGACAGATATTCGCTTGGGAAATGGCTATGACGTCCATGCGTTTGAGCCCGGCAATGAAGTGATCCTATGCGGTGTGCCGGTCGCACATACAGCCCAGCTGAAAGGCCATTCGGATGCCGATGTGGCGATGCACGCCATCACCGATGCGCTTTATGGAGCTATAGCAGAGGGCGATATTGGCCGGCATTTCCCACCCTCTGATCCACAATGGAAAGATGCCGCAAGTGCGGTGTTCTTATCGCATGCGGCAAAGCTGGTGCGTGCAAGAGGCTTTGACATCAGCAATATAGATTGCACTATTATTTGCGAGCTGCCCAAAATAGGACCGCACGCGGCTGCCATGCAAGCCAATCTGGCAAAGATTATAGGTATAGAGCCAACACGTATCAGCGTGAAAGCCACCACCAGCGAGCGATTGGGATTTACCGGCCGCCAAGAAGGGATCGCTGCA
>CBFHXE010000029.1:0-27298 GCA_965659715.1 uncultured Paracoccaceae bacterium
TCGGCCAAAAGGCGTTGCATCTTCGGTCATAATTGAGATGCGAGAATACATCTTTTCCCACACCCGCGGAACAGCGGTGAAAACAGTTGGACTTACTTCTTGGATGTTTTCGAAAACTGTTTCCGTGCTCTCGGCAAAATTCACTATTGATCCGGCAAAAACAGGAAGAAACACAGATAAAAGGCGCTCTAGGATATGGCACAATGGTAGGAAGCAAAGCTGTTCATCGGTATCGAAAACTGGCAAAGTGTGTGGGCCAATTGACATCGCAAACATGATGTTAGCATTGCTTATCTCAACCCCCTTTGGATCACCTGTGGTGCCTGAGGTGTAAATCAGAAGACCTGTGTCCTCGGGTGAGCCTTTGGCAATTTCATCTTCGAATTCAGCTGGATTTTCTTTTGCTGCTTCGGCGCCCAATTGATAAAGATTTTCTAATGAGATCACATTGTCGTCTTCAAAATCATATAGCCCATCAATATCAAGAACGATCACTTTGGATAGGCCCGGCATTTGATCTTCAATCGACAGATACTTGTCCAACTGTTCGTCGTTTTCCACAAATAAAAAGCGACTGTCGCTGTCATTCACCAAATAAGCCAGTTGGCGCGCGCTGTCTGTGGTGTAAACGCCGCTGGTAATGCCGCCAACGGATTGGATGCCAAGATCGGCATATATCCATTCTTTGCTGTCTTCGGCGAGGATCGAAACCACTGCTCCGCGTTTAAGCCCCAATCGGCGCAGGCCAAGGCCAATTTGCTGCGCACGCTCATAAAAATCTTGCCAGCTATGGGATTTCCAAATGCCGTATTCTTTTTCGCGATGCGCTGTCCGTTGGCCCAGTTTTTGGCAGCGTTTGCTCCATAGTTTGCAAAGCGTATCTGCCCCATCAACAAAATGCGGCGTTTGGCTTAAGTCTTTGTTAACCCAAAAGCCGTCAATTTGATGTTGTTCGGGCATTGCATCCGCCATTTGCGCCAACTCCTTCATCACCGCCATGTCTTACTTTGTTTCCAGCGCCGTTGTCCACGTTGTGACGTTTCAGACGATTGCCCCAAATAGAATTCTTGTATGTCTTTGGATGCGGCCAATTTTTCCGCTTCCCCATCCATCACAATACGGCCAAGCTCCATCACATAGCCATAATGTGCCAGATCAAGAGCTACTTTTGCATTTTGCTCTACCAAAATCATCGTCACGCCCTGTTCTATGTTTAGGCGTTTCACGATGACGAAAATTTCTTTGACCAGCAGAGGGGAAAGACCCAAGCTTGGCTCATCTAGAAGCATTATTTTTGGTCGCGCCATAAGCCCGCGTCCAATCGCGACCATCTGTTGCTGACCCCCCGAAAGTGTGCCGGCCTCTTGTCCGCGCCGTTCGCGTAATATGGGAAAGTATTCATAGACAATTTCTAGATCCTTAGCGATGCCTGCGGTGTCGTTGCGGCTATAGGCCCCCATCATCAAGTTATCCTCGACACTTAGCAGTGGAAACAGTTCCCGACCTTCCGGCACATGGGTGACACCTTTACGAACCACTTTATCCGGCTCTAATCCTTGAATGAATTCGCCCTCTAAGGCAATTGAGCCCTTTTCCGGATCCATAATCCCAGAAATTGTTTTTAAAAGTGTTGTTTTGCCTGCACCATTTGCCCCTAAAACAGTTACGATTTGGCCTTTGTGTACCTCTAGGCTCACACCTCTGATAGCCATAATCGGACCATAGTAGCTTTCGAGGTTGTCGATTTTTAAAATGGCAGAGCTCATGTCAGAGCGTCCTCTTCTTCACTTCCGAGATAGGCCTTGATGACATCCGGATGATTTTGCACTTCGCTCGGTGTGCCAATCGCCAGAATTTTTCCATCTGCTAGCGCCAGAACGCGATCTGATACAGAGTTGACCAAATGCATGTCATGTTCGACCATAATAACCGTTATTCCCATAACTTTCTTAATGTCTTCAATCCAGAAAGCCACGTCTTGTGTTTCTTCTGTTGACAGGCCTGATGCCGGTTCATCGAGCAATAAAAGCTTGGGCCCGATGGCCAATGCACGGCCCATTTCGACCACCTTTCGGATGCCATACGGAAGCCCCGAGATGAATTTATCGCGGTAGGGCTGAAGATCTAAAAAGTCGATAACATGCTCTACGGCAAGACGGTGGCGATGCTCCTCCTTGCGCACGTTGGGCAGGAATAAAATCTCTTCGAGAGTGTTTGTTTTTCTATGCCGTTGGCGGCCGACCAATAGGTTTTGCAGAACGCTGGCTTGCTCAAAAAGTTCGATGTTCTGAAACGTTCGCGCAATACCCAAATGCGGAATTTCATGGCTGGCTTTTTTCAAAATACTTTGGCCCCGAAAAAAAATATCGCCTTCCGCCGGATCATAAAACCGGCTGATCATGTTGAAAATCGTCGATTTGCCCGCGCCGTTTGGTCCGACAAGTGAAAATACCTCGCCTTCTTTGACGCTAAAGCTCACGTTATCTACCGCAACCAAGCCACCAAAACGTAGAGTGACATTTTGCAAGTCTAGCAAATTCATCGCATACGCTCCGTTTTTAAGTAGGATTTCTGGCGGCGGAACATATCGCGGCGATAGAACGGAAAAAGCTCAAAATAGGCGCGAATTTTCAACCATCGGCCATAAAGCCCCATGGGTTCAAACAGAATGACAAAGATTAAAATCGCCCCGAAGACACCGCTTTCGATACCGGGAATTGTAGTACTTTTTGAAAAGAATGCATCGCGGGAAAAGCTGATGACACTGGGCAAAAAGGTGACAATAGCAGCGCCAATAAAGGCTCCTTGGATAAAGCCAAGCCCGCCAATCACAATCATCAACAAGAGATAGATTGAAATCACGATATTAAAGGTTTCATTGGTAAATACCAAACTAAAGTGGCCCATGAACGCGCCAGATATCCCGGTGATAGCACAAGATAGCGCAAATGAAATTGTACGTGTCCGGGCAATATTTACTCCCATAGCTTGGGCTGAGATTTCACTATCTCGGATGGCGACAAAGCTCCGCCCCAGAGGCGCGCGCAAGATATTTTTGTAGCCTAAAACAATGAGGCATGTGACCCCAAGGATCAGCCAATATAATCCGGATACATTGCCGTACCGGTCAAAGCTAATGCCAAATATTTCTATTGAGGGTGCGAATTTACCGCTTACGCCGCCAGTCCATGGCTCAAGAATTACAATCAAATCCTCAGCCAGAACACCAATCGCAATGGTGGCAATAGCCATATAAATACCATGAAGTTTTGTTGTTGGTATCGCAACCAAAACACCAGCCAGCCCTGCAAAAATACCCGCAAGAGGCAGTGAAAGGATGAACGGCACCCCGTATTCCTGCAAAATCACATTTGAATAGGCGCCAACAGCCATAAAGGCAGCATGGCCCAAGCTGGCCTGTCCTGAATGGCCAACCAAGAGCATCAACCCCATGCCGGCAATCGCCCAGATAAGCATCAAAGTAAATTCGCCAAGCCAGAATTCATTGATGATAAATGGTAGCGTAGTCGCCAGCAACAAAAGCGCTACGTACCACAGCGCAGGGACGCGATTGCTAAAATAGCGGATATCAGCATCATAAGATGTTTTGAAAATAATGCGCATGGGTTAGACTTTCTTGTTTTGAACTTGGGACAAGATACCATGCGGACGGAAAATCAACACCAAGACCAGTAGCAAATAGGGCATAATACGTGCGATGTCGCCTTCAATATATCGCGCGGCAAATGGCTCGACGACGCCCACAAGCAAACCGCCTATCAACGCGCCTGGCAAACTGCCGAGCCCTCCAATGACCGCCGCGGCAAAGGCCTTGATGCCCAAAAGCCCAGTAGCAGGATCAATTGATCCTTTTGATGCAAATAAAATTCCTGCAATCGCGGCAATCACTCCAGATAAAGCCCACACGAGTGAATGCATCTTCTTGACTGGAATGCCCATGTAAAATGCGGCCATCTGGTTTTGACTGGCGGCTTGCATTGCAATGCCCAGTTTGGTGCGGGCAAAGAAAACATAAAGCAGGCCAGTCAGGACAATAGTGACAATGATCACCATTAACTCGTCCACCCCAAGCGCAAGCCCTGCGAAACGAATATCAAGCCCCGCAATTGGGCTTTCAAGGCTTTGCGGCTCGTACCCCCAAATTGCGCCTGCCACAAAACGTGCCACAAACCCTAGGGCAATAGTGACAATCACCACTGCGATCTGGCTTTGCCCGAACATCTTGCGCAAAACAAGTGCATCAAGGGCATATCCAATGATACCCATAAGCAGCATCGCAATTGGCACTGAGACCCAAAACGGTAGGCCAATATAGTGGTCATTGGTCAGGCCAAGAGTGACAAAAGCCCCCAGCATCATCATGTCGCCCTGAGCAAAATTGATCGCTTCAGAGGCTTTGTAAATGAGAACAAAGCCCATTGCGATCAAGCCGTATACACAGCCATTTGACAAACCGCTTATTAGCAGCTGAAGCATATCCAAAAGTCCACCCCCCCCGTCAGTAACCAGCTATTTAGAGGGTCATGTTTTCCCCTAGCACCGTACTTTTTTATACTTATTGGCTCTTTTTTGAGGGCGGTTGTCAAGCTCTGATGGGGAATAATGTAATCGCTTTCAATATAACGTAACGTCGGATTTTGAAGCGTATTGCCTTCCTTGAAGGCCAACAAAATGTAGAGTGGAGTTTTTTAAAAAATATATCAAAGAGTATAAAATAATACATAAGGATATATAGGGCAAAAAAGTGCCGTTAACAATATGCCAAACAAAGGGTTTTTCAAATGAATTCATTTAATTCTTACCAATTTAACACGCTTCAAGCGCAGCTTGTGGTCCGCCTGCTTGCCCAGAATTTTTTGACCGAACTCAAGCGTGCCGCTAATCCCAGACCCGCTAACCAACGCCGAAGAGCTGTAACTTCACCTTCGGACCCGGCTGTGGTGGTCGAGTTGAGCGCCACAGCAAAAGAGATTCTATTGTATAAAAAGGTGCCTTATTTATAGGCGAGAGTCCCTAAATATATTAACACCAATCTAACCAGAGCATGATGCACCACCCAAAACACAAAATTTTGCGCAATGCGGATGGTTCAACCAAACTTTGGCCTCTGCCTGTTTTAAAGTGCTTCCCATCTCAAATTGCCGGTCATATGCCAAAAGAGTGCAGGCCACCACACTGGGGGCATCTGCGCCTTTGCGTTTGACCACCATGCGAGATGAGGCGCACATTGGGCTATCGGCTGGTTTGCCAAGAATATCCCAGCATGCGGTCGTGATTTCGGGGACTTCAACAGTTTCATCCATTTCTGGAAAAAGAACACATTGCGCAACATCACGGGCATTAATGTCAAAGCCGTTCTCTTTAAACAGTTGGGCGTATCCCTGTCGGGACTGGGTATCGGTTTCGCCCCAAACCGTGCGTCCGGCAACAGTCATTTTAATCCCCTGGTCACGCAGCCAGCGCATACCCATTAGGGTTTTTGAAAAACTTCCCTTGCCACGCTCGCTATCATGTTTTTCTGCGGACCAATGATCCAATGAAATTCGCAACTTAAGCTGCTCTGTGAATTTGCTCTGTAAAGTGACCAATCCATTTTGCATTGATTTTCGCATCATCGGCTTCATTGCATTCGTCAGGATCAATACCTGATAGCCCCGCGACAACGAAACCTGAGCAAGATCAATCATTTCTGGGTTCATAAACGGCTCACCGCCAGTAAAGCCTATTTCACGAACGGGCCAGTTGCGTTCACTTATCTGATCTAAAAAATGCACAACCTCTTGACTGCTGATATATACCAAACGGTCATTACTGGGAGAGCTGTTAATATAACAGTTTGGACAGGTAATATTGCATAATGTGCCGGTATTAAACCAAAGCGTTTCTGGATTGCTCAAAGTGACCGAGGCCCGCGGCGATCCGTTTGCTGTTATCTCACGACGTAGGAATTTTTGTCCCTTTAACTGGACAGGCAGTTGTTTATTCATTCGCTCTCCAATGATCGTAATACTGTATTAACGATCCTGTACACCTAGGCAACCATAAGGTGCGGATTTGACGCATTTGTGAATATATGAGAGCTGTGGACTTTGATGCGTGTGTTCGATAAAGAGACCTTCGTTAGCGCTAACAATATCAGGGTTGATGCCTGTCCAGCATCAGCTAAAGTAACCAATAAATGAGGGCCTAAAAATGGTTTCACGCGTTATTCCGGTTGTTCCTTTTGATTTGGTAATCTTTGGCGGAACGGGTGACTTGGCGCGCCGCAAAATTTTACCGGGTTTGTTTCGTCGCTTTATTGCGGGTCAAATGCCGCAGAATGCGCAAATTATTGGCGCTGCGCGTGCAGATCATGATGACCAAGGGTATCGCGAATTCGTTAGACAAGCACTCTTAGAGTTTGGACCCAACGATGTTCCAAACGACTTGATAAACGCCTTTCTAAGTGGTTTGGCCTACGTGGCTATAGACGCCAAAGGAACCAATGGCTGGACGGAATTGGCGGCAAAAATGCGCGTTGGTCACGTGCGTGCCTTCTATTTTTCGGTTGCCCCGGCTTTGTTTGGAGATTTAGCCGAACGGTTGCACAGCCATGATATTGCACTTCGAGACAGCCGCATTGTTGTGGAAAAGCCCTTCGGCCACGATCTTAAATCGGCCAAACTCCTCAACGCGACACTGGCGCAGCATTTTTCTGAAGATCAGGTTTACAGGATTGACCATTATCTTGGCAAAGAAACCGTTCAGAACCTAATGGCTGTTCGCTTTGGGAATATGCTTTTTGAACCGCTTTGGAATGCGCAATATGTCGATCATGTCCAGATCACGGTTGCCGAAACTGTTGGGGTAGACGGCCGTGGCGGGTATTATGACACTTCAGGCGCAATGCGCGATATGGTCCAAAACCATCTGATGCAGCTTCTTTGCTTGATCGCAATGGAACCGCCTGCACAGTTTGATCCAGATGCGGTACGTGACGAAAAGCTTAAAGTCATCCGCGCGCTTGATCCGGTGTCACCGCATCATTTAGTGCGTGGGCAATATGGCGCATCACCGGATCACCCTGATTATCGGGCCCATGTGGAAAATCCCCTATCCCGCACCGAAAGCTATGTGGCTCTCAAAACTCATATCAGCAATTGGAGATGGGCAGGCACCCCATTTTATTTGCGCACCGGTAAGCGGCTGCGCGCGCGCAGCTCGGAAATAGCCGTTGTTTTTAAAGAAACACCTCATTCCATTTTTGGCCCCGAAGCAGGAAGTCACCGAAATGCTTTGGTGATCCGATTGCAGCCTGATGAAGGCATCACAATGGATGTGACAATCAAAGAGCCGGGCCCGGGCGGCATGCGGCTGATTGATGTGCCGCTTGATATGACCTTTGCAGAAGCACTGGGCCCTGAAGTAGGAGAGGTGCCAGATGCCTATGAGCGATTAATTATGGATGTGATCCGGGGCAATCAAACCTTGTTTATGCGGGGCGACGAACTTGAAGCTGCATGGGCATGGACGGATCCAATAATAAACTACTGGGACGAAACAAAGGATGTGCCAAAGCCCTATGATGCAGGCGGCTCTGGGCCCGAGGACGCCTTGATGCTCATGCATCGCGATGACAGAAAATGGCGAGAGATCCGTTAATGAAGCTAATTGAATATCCTGACCGAGAAAAACTCGTTATCGAACTGGCTTCTAGAATCACGGGTGATTTGAACGCTGCGCTTGTGCATCAAACACGGGCCACTTTAGTGGTGCCCGGTGGAACAACCCCTGGCCCTATCTTTGATCTTCTTTGTGCGGCTGCAATAGACTGGAAGTCAGTTGATATTATGCTTAGCGATGAACGCTGGGTGCCAGAAACCAGCGAACGCTCAAATACTCGCTTGCTTACAGAACGATTATTTGTAAGCCGTGCTGCCGAAGCTGGGCATCTTCCACTTTATGCACCGTATGAGCATCCTGAGGGCGGGCTTGCAGAACTCAGCGTACAGATCCAGTCTCGATTACCGATTTCTGTTTTGCTGTTGGGAATGGGGACGGATATGCACACCGCGTCTTTATTTCCCGGTGCCGATCAGCTTGAGCGCGCGCTTGCCCCAGACGCGCCGCCGCTTTTGGCCATGCGCGCCCCGGGTGCGCCAGAGCCTCGGATTACCCTATCTGCGCCTGTATTGGATGCAGCATTGGCCAAGCATATCGTTATTTTTGGTGCAGAAAAGCGTGCAGCGCTTGAACAGGCGCAAAATTTATCTGCCTCTGAGGCCCCTGTGCGTGCGGTTTTGAATGGCGCGCGCGTTCATTGGGCGGCATAATAGCTGCAAAACTGGGTGCGGTTAAATAAGGATCAACAGATGTTTGAAACCCTTGCGGTGAATTGGGCGGCGCAAAAAGAGCGCCCTATTTTGTCATTATTTGACGTTGGTGATCGGGCGAGTGAATTTTCTGTGCGGGTGGATCAGCTGCTTTTTGATTATTCAAAGACCAATTTGGATGCAGCATCCCGTCAGGCTTTGCTAGACTTGGCCAAGGCGCAAGGGCTGTCCAAAAAACGTGCAGCGATGTTTTCTGGCGCCCCGATCAATGCAACAGAGGGACGCGCTGTTTTGCACAGCGCTTTGCGCAATTTTGGCAGCGATCCTGTTTTCGTCGATGGATCTGATGTGGTGCCCTATGTGCATGAAAGCAGGGCAAAAATGGCGCAGTTCGCAAATGCTGTGCGCAGTGGTGAATATCGAGGGCTGGGCGGAAAAATCACGGATGTGGTAAATATAGGCATTGGCGGATCCGATCTTGGTCCTGCGATGGCCTGTTTGGCGCTGGCGCCTTATCATGATGGACCGCACTGCCATTTTGTGTCGAACGTTGATGCCGCTCATATTGCAGATACTTTGCAAGGCCTTGATCCTGAAACAACTTTGGTGATTGTGGCTTCAAAAACTTTCACCACAATTGAAACCATGACCAATGCGCGCAGCGCAGTGAACTGGATGAGTAGCAAAGTTAACAATCCGGCAGACCAGTTTGCAGCACTGTCGACAGCTGCGGATAAAACAGCCGAGTTCGGCATCAGCGAAGAGCGGGTGTTTGGTTTTGCCGACTGGGTTGGTGGGCGTTACTCACTTTGGGGACCTATTGGGCTGAGCTTGATGATTGCCATTGGGCCTGAAAACTTCATTGCTTTTCTAAAAGGCGCCGAGGCAATGGACCGGCATTTTCAAACTGCGCCTTTTGCTGAAAATATGCCGGTTATGTTGGCCCTGGTGGGTCTTTGGCATCATCAGGTGTGCGGATATTCTAGTCGGGCGGTATTGCCTTATGATCAACGTTTGGCTCGGTTGCCGGCGTATTTGCAGCAGCTTGAGATGGAAAGCAATGGAAAATCTGTTGCCATGGATGGCAGTGATTTGGACTTTGCCTCTGGTCCCTTGGTGTGGGGCGAGCCGGGCACAAACGGACAGCACGCTTTTTATCAACTGATCCATCAGGGCACGCATGTGGTGCCTTGTGAATTTATGCTGGCGGCCCAAGGCCATGAGCCGGATATGGCCGAGCATCATCAGCTTTTATCGGCCAATTGTCTGGCCCAGTCACAAGCGTTGATGATTGGGCGGTCCTTGGCTGAGGCGCGCGCTATGATGCAGGAAAAAGGCTTTGAGGGCAGAGAGTTAGAGCGACAAGCTAAGCATCGCGTGTTTGCCGGAAACCGGCCGTCAACGACGCTGATTTACCCAAAGCTAACGCCCAGAGTACTGGGTCAGATTATTGCTCTTTATGAACATCGGGTCTTTGTCGAAGGGACGATTTTGGGGATCAATAGCTTTGATCAATGGGGTGTCGAGCTTGGCAAAGAGGTGGCCACATCGCTTGGTCCCATCGTTGCGGGGGCGCAGCCTGCAACCGGTCTTGATGGTTCGAGCCGGCAATTGATCGACTATTTACGCGCATCAAAAACCTAAGCTGGTATAGTCCATTTGGCGTCAAATTCGGGCATCAGTATCACGTCGGTATTGCGTCGGTATCGCGCCAGTGGGAATTTAGTCACTCCTTGGCGTCCATTTCTGTTCAAAAGCGTCAATCGCCTTGATGCGATCCTCCACCTTTGGATGGCTGAGCAGCCAAGCGGGCGCGCTTCCCATTTGACCTGTGAGCGCTTCAAGCTTGCGAAACAGCGATTTTTGCGGGCCAGTCCCGATACTGGCCTTTGTTAGCAAAGCCGATGCATATTCATCGGCTTCATATTCATCGCCACGCGACAGTTTGGCCATCATCAAGTTTGCGATCATATTGCCGATCCATCCGCCAATCCCGGGGATGATGCGCGCAAGCACCATGCCAAGAGCCACACGTACGGCGTTCTGACCTGAAAAATCAATCATGCGCCGCCGCGAATGGCCCAAAGCGACATGGCCCAGCTCATGCGCAATAACCGAGGCCAGCTCATCGGCCGAGACCTCACCACTTTGGTATTTCTTATAAAAACCACGGGTGACAAAAATACGCCCGTCTGGTGCAGCAAGCCCATTGACCGGCTCGATTTCATAAATATAAACCGCGATTTTTTCGATATCCAGCGCCTGCGCCATGCGCTTGATCACCGGTTGCAGTTTTGGATCCATCAACTCAACGGATTGTCTATTTAATGTTTTGTTCAACCGGTAGGCAGAAAACCGGTACATCACCAGCCCGTAAACAAGCGCCAATACTATTGGGGTCAAACTTAGCATGGTTAAGATATGGTAAACAGCGGCGCGAAAGACAAGGTTTAGCGCACCAACTCTTTCATCCCGTTTTGAAGCCCCGCCAAGGTCATCGGGACCATACGGTCTTCAAAAATCTCACGGATCATGGAAATCGAATGGGTATAGCCCCAATGGCGTTCGGGCAGGGGGTTGATCCAGATATTGGATGTCCATTGGTCGCGCGCGCGCTCAAGCCATACCTGTCCTGCCTCGGGGTTCCAATGCTCATTAGCGCCGCCCGGATAGGCAATTTCATAGGGCGACATACTGGCATCGCCAACAAAGATACATTTGTAATCCGGCCCGTAGGTGCGAAATACTTCTTCGGTTGGCGTTTGATCGTTCCAGCGCCGATGATTGTCGCGCCATACGCCTTCATAGAGACAATTGTGAAAGTAATAATATTCAAGATGTTTGAATTCACTGCGTGCTGCCGAGAATAATTCTTCAACCACACGGATATAGGGATCCATCGATCCGCCAACATCCAAAAACAGCAGGACCTTGACCGCATTGCGGCGCTCGGGGCGCGTCTGCACATCAAGATAGCCGTTTTCCGCGGTCGAGCGGATGGTGCTGTCAATATCCAGCTCGTCCTCGGCGCCGTCACGGGCCCATCTGCGCAGGCGCTTCAGCGCCACCTTTATATTTCGCGTGCCAAGCTCAACCGTGTCATCAAGATTTTTAAATTCGCGCTTGTCCCAAACCTTGACCGCCCGTTTATGGCGGCTTTCTTTTTGGCCGATGCGCACGCCTTCGGGATTATAGCCATAGGCGCCAAAAGGCGATGTGCCTGCAGTGCCAATCCATTTGCTGCCGCCCTGATGGCGCTTTTCCTGTTCTTTGAGCCGCTCTTTGAGCGTTTCCATCAGCTTTTCGAACCCGCCCAGCGATTTGATTTCGGCCTGTTCTTCGGCGCTGAGATGCTTTTCTGCCAGTTTTTGCAGCCAGTCCGCCGGAATATCCACTGCGTTTAGAACATCAGCAGCAAAAATTTTCTCTAACCCCTTAAAGGTGGCGGCAAAGGCGCGATCAAATTTATCAAGGTTGCGTTCGTCTTTGACCATTGTTGCGCGGGCGAGAAAATAAAAAGCATCAATATCATAGGTCGAAAGACCGGCCTGCATTGCTTCAAGAAAGCTTAGAAATTCACGCATCGAGACCGGAACGCCGGTTTTTCGCAATGTATCAAAAAACGGCAAAAACATTGCTTATATCAACACCCATTCAACGAAAATTGTTAGCATCAGGCCAAGGATTGTAAAGAGAATGCCATAGGCGGCGGCATATTGCGCGATATCGGCTGCGCGGCCCTTACGCCGTTTTGCCGTCACACCGCCGATTGTTGCCCCGATTAAGCCAAAAAGTAAGTACATTTTGTCATCCGCCGTTTAGCAAACGCGCGCTCAGGTCACTGATGTTGCGTTGCTTCATTTTCCAAGCCTGTTCTGAGCCAAACCCGTACCCTGCCCAGCGCAAACTGTCCAGTCGGACGCTACGTGCTTCATCTCTGCGCCCAAGATTTTCTAGAGCTTTGGCTTTTAACAACAAAAGTATGGCAAGCAGCGTTGCATTTTCATGCGCGCGTGCGACGTCGATGTTTGACACAATCATATCAAGAGCATCTTGCGGGCGGTCGTCGACAAGAGCGTAAGAGGCAAGATGCGACGCTACATAGGCCCGATGCAACCGAGATTCTGGATTGCGTTTAAATATTTCCATAGCGGCTTCAAAATAAGTTCCGGCCTGTTTGATCTCTTGCGACTGGGTGGTCAACGCCAGCGAAAAGAAACTTAGACCTAGGCGGTGGTCTTGCCACCCATTGCTTTGCGCGATCGACACAGATTGACGGGCAGCTTTGCGGCGCCATTTAAGCGATATATCGGGGCTAAAAGAGGTCTGGATCAAATTGATCCAGTCCCTTGGGGTGGTTTTGAAATAGCTTGGGCGGAGCGAGGTTCCGCGTGGATTTATTTTTTTCAAGATTGCGGGCAATCGCGCTTGTACTTGAGTACGGCTCATGCCGCTGTGGAGGCTAGGAGCATAGCTCATTTTTAAAATCAACATGTCAAAATTGGTTAAAACCGTATGCACATTATCATCGTTAAACACAGAGTTGGGCAAGCGGTAAAGGTCGTTCAGGGGGCCAAGCGCCTGCGCAAATTCTTCATGTAAACAGTCGCGTACTTCTTGCGGCGTGGCATCAGAGGGAAGAAAAATTGCGACTTTGCGGCGCTCGGTTTGGTGAGACCAGCTGGCCGCTTTGCTATTTCGTTTCAGCTCAAATTCACGCAAAGAGCTAACATTCGGGGCAACAAAACAGGCCGCTTTTGGTAAGGTTTTGCGAAGCTGCGCCCGTGAAACAGATTGAATAGTGATATTTGCCGTCTTTGAAGGGGTCAAAGTGATGTTTAGATCAGCCTCGCGGTGCAACCGGTCAATCAGCCGTTTCAAATCAACGGGTAGTGATTCGGCAGCAGGTCCGGAAAGATGAACCGAAATTGGTCCTTCAAACCGGGTAAATATTGGCAAAGCCCGCCCGCTTTCCAAAGAAAAGGACAAATCAAGAAAATCCCGCGCAAGATCAAAATTGGAATTTAACAAAGCTGGCAAATTGGGTTCGGGAAAAGGATTTATTAGTAAATCAGTTGACCAGTTGGTGTCTGCGCGGCTTACAATTTGCTCCTGCGGCATCGGCATACAGGCACAAAGCATAAGAAATACTAAAGGGAGACTGCGGTTCATTTGAGTTTTGCCCGAGTTGAGATTCCCAAGGTCGGGCCAGGTTCTTGCCAAAAATCAAAGATAAATAGCAAGCGAGACAACCTCATTATTCTTATTAGGTTCAGGCAAAGAGCATAAGTCATTTATATAATTTAAAAATTTTTTGGGGCTAAAATGTGACCCCGTTATGATCAAGTCTGACTAATTTACGGCGACAGAGAATCATCGTTCACCGCGGGCCATAAAGGCCAGCCGTTCAAACAAATGCACGTCCTGTTCATTTTTCAGCAAAGCACCGTGCAGTTTGGGCAGCGCATTTGCCCCGTCACGTTTTAGATCATCGGCGCTAAGATCTTCGGCCAATAGTAGCTTGAGCCAATCTAGAACCTCTGATGTTGACGGTTTTTTCTTAAGTCCGGGCTGTTCGCGCAGCTCAAAAAACTGGGTCAACGCGGTGGTCAGAAGTGATTCTTTAATTCCCGGATGGTGGACAGTGACAATCTGCTTCAAGGTCTCGACATCGGGAAACCGGATATAATGAAAGAAACAGCGCCGCAAAAATGCGTCTGGCAATTCTTTTTCATTGTTCGAAGTGATGATCACAATCGGCCGGTGCTTTGCCGCAACGGTTTGACCGGTTTCGTAGACATAGAACTCCATTTTATCGAGTTCCTGCAATAGATCGTTGGGAAATTCGATGTCCGCTTTGTCGATTTCATCAATCAAAAGCACAACTTTTTCGTCGGCTTCAAAAGCCTGCCACAGCTTGCCTTTGCGGATGTAGTTGGAAACATCATGCACCTTTTGCTCGCCCAGCTGGCTGTCGCGTAGGCGGCTGACCGCATCATATTCATAAAGGCCTTGTTGCGCTTTGGTGGTGGATTTGACATTCCATTCGATCATTTTTAGGCCGAGCCCAGCGGCGACCTGTTTGGCAAGTTCGGTTTTTCCGGTGCCCGGCTCGCCTTTAATCAGCAGCGGCCGCTCAAGCGTGACCGCCGCATTCACTGCAATTGTGAGGTCGTCGGTTGCAATATAGTCTTTGGTTCCGGTGAATTTCATAGTCAGCCCTACTGTATTCGTGATGTGGTCCGTGGCCGTGTGGCCTGCGCGCGAACCCTAGACGGAAACTTATTTTGCTGCAATGCGTTGCTATTGACTAGTGACAATGACGTTGTGTTGCGTTAGGTGCGGTGGTGAAAATAGCTTTTAAATAAGAAGGAGCTGTGCATGTCACACGCTGACCTGCATGAAGGAGAGGAAATGAATCAAGAGGCCTTTCTTCCTAAGGATTACACTCCTGTAGAAGACGAACCCTTTATGAATGACCGTCAACTTGAGTATTTTCGCCGAAAGTTACTGGCCTGGAAAAACGATTTGCTCAGTGATAGCAAGGAAACCATTGAGGGTCTGCAGGACGGGACCCGCAATATTCCTGATATCGCAGATCGGGCCAGTGAAGAAACCGACCGCGCGCTTGAATTGCGCACCCGTGACCGGCAACGCAAGCTGGTCACCAAAATTGATGCTGCATTGCGCCGAATCGATGAGGGTGAATATGGCTACTGCGAAGTGACCGGCGATCCCATCTCTCTCAAGAGGCTGGATGCTCGGCCCATTGCCACCATGAGCCTAGAGGCCCAAGAGCGACATGAACGGCGCGAAAAAGTTCACCGCGACGAATAAACCAATACCAAAAACCGAAGCGTTGCTTCGGTTTTTTGTTTTCGGTGTCCTATGATAAAAGACCAGAACATCGCAATCATTGGCGCAGGCATTGGCGGTTTGGCCACGGCGCTTGCGCTGCGCCTTCGCGGCGCTGACGTCAAGGTGTTTGAACAAGCTGATGCGCTCGGTGACGTGGGCGCGGGTCTGCAAATTTCGCCTAATGGTTTCGCGGTGCTCAAAGCGCTTGGTGTTGCGCCGCAAGTGCGCGCTTTAGGCCTGCGGGCAAAAGCAGTTGATTTATGTGACTACCGTCAGGGTCGCTTGGTTTGCCAATTGGATTTAGCGCGCTTTGTGCCGGACCTTGAATATACCTTTGTGCATCGCGCGGATCTGGTGCAGCTTTTGTATGATGCCTGCCGTGCCAAAGGGGTCGCGTTCGAATTTTCGCAAACTGTCAGCGATCTTGGGCCCTCTGATGCGCCGCATATCACCACCCAGAGTGGTTTGTCCTGCACCCCAGATTTTGTCGTGGGGGCCGATGGGGTCAAATCGTTGATGCGCCCTGCGCTTGGCAATATGAGCGTGCCTTGGTTTTCTGGTCAGGTGGCCTGGCGGGCCATTGTGCCAAATATCTGCGATCATCCCGATCATGCCATGGTGCATATGGCGCCGCGCCGCCATATGGTCAGCTACCCGCTGCGCGACCGCTCTGGTGTCAATCTTGTGCTGGTGCAAGAGCGGTCTCAATGGGCAGAAGAGGGATGGGCGCAGCGCGACGCCCCCCCAAATGTGCATACGGCGTTTTCTGACTTTGGCGGGATGGCAAAATCGCTGCTAGGCGGGCTTGATACTGTGCATCTTTGGGGGCTGTTTTTGCATCCTGTGGCCTCTTGCTGGGGGCAGGGCCAAATGGCGCTTGTGGGGGATGCTGCGCACCCAACGCTTCCGTTTTTGGCCCAAGGGGCAAATATGGCATTGGAAGATGGCTGGGTTCTGGCCGACAGTCTTGATGAACAAGCGCCACTGCAGCAGCGCCTGGAGGTCTATCAAGCACGGCGCAAAGCCAGAGTTGAGCGCACGGTGCGGGCTGCGGCTGGCAATGCGTGGAAATATCATCTAAGCGCGCCGCCCCTGCGGTGGGCTGCGCATTCAACCATGTGGGCCTTTGCAGCGATTGCCCCGCGGCAGTTGGTTGGTCAGTTCGACTGGCTTTATCGCCACGATGTCACAGCAGAGCGGTCCTAGAGATCAAGCTTAACCCATATCGGAACATGATCTGACGGTTTTTCGCGGCCGCGGATTTGATGATCTATATGGCAGTTTTGCAGCATATCGGCACAGGACGGCGTCAATAGAAAATGATCAATGCGAATCCCGTCGTTGCGGTTCCATGCGCCGGCTTGATAATCCCAAAAGCTGTAATGCCCGGCGCCGTGATGCCGCGCGCGAAATGCATCCGTGAAGCCTAGATTGACAATTTCGCGAAATTTATCGCGGCTTTGGGGTAAAAACAGCGCATCTTCTGTCCATGCTTCGGGTCGGGCCGCATCTTCGGATTGCGGGATAATATTATAGTCACCAGCCATTAGCGCCGGCATCGGGTCTTGGATCAGCTCTTGTGCGCGGCGGTAAAGCCGGTCCATCCAGGCCAGCTTATAGTCGTATTTTGGCCCCGGTACCGGATTGCCATTGGGCAGATAGAGCCCGCAGATGCGCAGCGCTTGCTGTCCAACAACCGTGGCTTCTATCCATCTAGCTTGTTCGTCTTCTGGATCGCCAGGAAGGCCTCTTGTGATATCCTCAAGCGGCAGCTTTGATAAAATGGCCACACCGTTAAAGGATTTTTGGCCATGGGTGGCCACATTATACCCACGGTCTTCGAACAACTCGGTTGGAAAACCCTCGTCGACAGATTTGATTTCCTGCAGCAGGGCAACATCCGGAGCAGCTTCGTCAAGCCATTCACATAGCGCAGGGGCGCGGGCTTTGATCCCATTGATGTTAAAGCTCGCTATTTTCATGAAAAGCCTCTTTGGCAGCGGTTGATTTCTATCTATCGTCGAAGCGCTTCTGGATGCAAGTGTTGGTTGCGAAAATCATAAACTATGTCAGCTTTCGCCAATTTTTTCGATCTAATTTCGAAAACTGCTAAATGCCACATTTTAAAAATGTATCAATACATAGGGTTAGGGTGACAGATCCTTGGATCGAGCGGAGGTAAAGAAATCTCTTGAAATACAACCTAAAGTTGTTTATGGTGATATTGTTAGATAGGAGAAAATCATGTTTAGCCATTAAACCCAAATCCAAACCGAAGAATTTTTTCATGAAAATGAAAGCCTTTTCACAGGGGATACCGTCGAACTGTTTGTGTCTGCATCCTCGCCATCAACGAACTCGAATTGCCTTTTGGGCGATGAGGTTGGTCTTTTTGTTTCGGCCTCAACCCCGAGCACCGGGACAGATTGCCAAGCCGGCGACCGTGTCGAATTGTTTGTTTCAGCCTCTTCGCCAGAAACTGGCATGAGCTGCACATCAGGGGATAATGTTGCGCTGTTTGTATCAGCCTCATAAATTCTCTTGCACGCCCTTGGCGACCATCTCCCAGTACCGGGGCGTGCGCAATATCTTTGCTGGGATACCCCTCGGGTTCTCAGTGGCCTTTCTTGTTTATGAGCGAAACAAGAACGGTGTGGCCGCAGATGGGCCCCTTGAAACCCACCCCCAGCCCATCTGCGGTATTTTATAGGTGCACTGGTCTATCAAGCCAGCGCTTGCCGGTTCAAGCCAAAATCAAAGGAGTTTTTTGATGTCAAATGTCATTCCCTTTAGTGTGCCCCGTGCAAATTCGCAAAGCGGCCGGATTGAAGCGATGATAAAGTGTTTCGCCACACAGCGCCGCTTTGGGGATGATGTATTCTGGCTTAAAGAAAACGCCGAACTTTTGAATATTCTATACAGCAGCGGTCTAACCATTGATCCCGCGCATCTTGCGCCGTATCGAGAGTTTTACGCCAGCATTGAAAAACGGATGCTGTTTTTCCCGCAATACTACAGATTTCTGCTGTCTTTAACCCAAGATCTAGAGGCGGTAGGCCTGGCGCAGGGCAAAGCCGTTCCATTAACCCATTGGGTTGATGCGCAGTCTTTGATATCGGCTGAGCTGTCAGATTTACAGCGCGCCGAGGCGGAACGGCTTTTGCAAAGAGGCGGCATTCAAGTTGCCCAGGGCAACGGTGGGCTGCTTGAAAGATTACACAGATTTATCAGCGATACCAAAACCTTTGCCATACCAAATAAAAAAGCGGCATATGAGCTGACCCACATTATTTTTTATCTAAGTGAGTAGGGCCAACAAGACCCCAAGATTAGCGCCGACGCCCTTATTTCACTTGAATTTGCCGGGCTTCTGGCTTTGCTTGATCAAAACGTTGATCTGCTGTCTGAAATTTGTATTGCCATGCGATTTGCAGGGGCCATGCCGCCCAAAGAGTGGGAAACATGGATTGCCGAGGAACTGGCCGGCTGCCAAATTTCCCAATGCGCCAACGGTGCTGTTCAGGATCACTATCATTCGTATTTTATGGGCAATTGGCTGGCTGGCCTGCGCGGAAAACCCATGTTCCAGGGCAAGCTGCTATCACGGGCGATGAGTTTTCAGGTGACCCAAAAGTCAGCCTCTCCGCTGCGTGGCCTGTCAGAAATCATTTTTAAAATGGATGCGCAACGCAGTGCTGAATGGGAAAAAATGCGTGGAAAAGTCACCATCGATCTTTCAACCGATGCCTATAGTGTCCTAGAACTGGCGGAAAAATCCAGTCCTCGTTTTGAAGAATTTTTTGCCGGGTTCGCGCGCAGCAGTGCGGTACTTATGCGCTAAAGTTTGATGCGCCAAAATCCCATGTATTGAAATCTATAGGATTTTGAAATTCATGGATATTTTTAAATTGAAAAGCTGGTGCCACATCCACAAGAGCTTGACGCATTGGGGTTCTCAATCACAAACCGTGCCCCGATCAGCTCTTGGGAAAAATCAATCACTGCATTTTCCAAAAATGGCAGCGAGGTGCTGTCAACGATGACTTTTTGGCCGTTGCCTTCCAGCACCAAATCATCTTCTTCTGGCGTATCCAGTCGAATTTCATATTGAAATCCCGAACACCCACCGCCTTCGACGGCGACGCGCAATGCTTGCCCTTCGCTGGCAGCGTTGATTTCGGCAAGCCGCGCAAAGGCGCGTTCGGTAACTTTTGGGGGTAGTTGCATTTCACGGCGCTCCAACCGGTTAACTCTTGTCTATTTTTATCATATAAGCGCTTTAAAGCGCCACGACAAGAAAGGCCAATCAATGGCTGTTGAATTTAGATCAGATCCGACAAACAGCCGAGGGCGGTTATACCCCGAAGACGAAAGCACATTTCGCTCTTGTTTTCAGCGCGACCGCGATAGAATCATCCACTGCAGTGCGTTTCGCCGGCTCAAGCATAAGACGCAGGTTTTTATCGAGCATGAAGGGGATTATTTTCGAACCCGTCTGACCCATTCCATCGAAGTGGCCCAAGTGGCCCGTACTATTTCGGGCGTTTTGGGATTGAACGCTGAATTGACCGAAGCGGTCGCGCTGGCTCATGATCTGGGTCATCCTCCATTTGGCCACACCGGCGAAGATGCGCTTAACGTTTTGATGAAGCCTTATGGCGGGTTTGACCATAATGCGCAGGCGCTGCGAATTGTGACAAGCCTTGAGCGCCATTACGCGGATTTTGACGGGCTCAACCTGACGTGGGAAACTTTGGAAGGGATTGCCAAGCACAACGGGCCTGTCACCGGCACATTACCCTATGCTCTGGCCGAATATAATGCCCTGCATGATCTTGAATTGCACAGCTATGCCAGTACCGAGGCACAGGTGGCCGCTCTGGCTGATGATATCGCCTATAACAGTCATGATCTTCACGATGGTCTAAGGGCGGAATTGTTTTCCACCGATGAGTTGGCAGAGCTGCCTATTTTGCAGGACTGTTTTGCCGAGGTTGATCGCAAATATCCGGGTCTGAATTATTATCGCCGCCGCCATGAAGCCTTGCGGCGGTTTTTTGGTGTTCTTGTGGAAGATGTGATTGCCATTGCGCGCGCTAATTTGGCAGAGCTCACACCTAAAACAGCGTCTAATGTGCGCTATGCAGGCCGCCCAATAGTGCAATTTAGCAATGCATTATGGAATGATCTTAAAGTGGTACGCAAATTTCTATTCCATCGAATGTACCGCGCCCCTAGTGTGGTGAAAATGCGCAAAGAGGTTACCGAGGCTGTGACCACTTTATTTCCGCTTTTCATGCAGCACCCCGAGCTATTGCCAAAACAATGGCGTAAAGATGTGCAAAAAGCCAAAGATGATGTGGCGCTGGCACGCATTGTGGTGGATTATATCGCCGGTATGACGGATCGGTTTGCCTTGCAAGAACACGAACGGCTTGCACATAGAAAGACACATTGACCTTGCCCCTGTGCATGATAAACCGCAGCGCAAGATAAAGGATTAAGATTTATGAACCTTTTTAGTGAAATCCGGACGCTGGTTCTTGCGGCACTTGAAAAAATGACCGCAGATGGGCAATTGCCCACAGGGCTTAGCTTTGACGCTGTGGCGGTTGAGCCACCGCGCGATGCATTGCATGGGGATATGGCGACCAATGCTGCTATGGTTTTGGCCAAACCGTCCGGCCGCAAGCCACGTGAGATCGCGGATGTACTGGCCGCAGCCCTGCGCCAAGATGATCGAATTACAGAGGCGGATGTTGCTGGCCCGGGGTTTTTGAACTTGCGGCTTGCGCCTGTGGTTTGGCAAGCGCTGATCAAAGATGTGCTTGAACACGGCCAGAGTTTTGGCCGCGCGTCAGTCGGAGCAGGCCAGCGGGTAAATGTCGAATATGTAAGCGCCAACCCAACCGGACCTTTGCATGTGGGCCACACTCGCGGCGCGGTCTTTGGCGATGCGCTGGCCAGTCTTTTGGACTACGCCGGCTACGCGGTCACACGCGAATATTACATCAATGATGGTGGCGCTCAGGTCGATGTTTTGGCGCGCTCGGTTTATCTGCGCTATCTCGAAGCGCATGGGCGCGAGGTGGCCTTTGAAGATGGCACCTATCCCGGTGATTACCTTATTCCTGTGGGCGAGGCACTTAAAGACAAAGTGGGCGCTGCGTTCATCGACAAGGGCGAGCAGTTCTGGCTGGCTGATGTCCGCGAATTTGCATCTACTGCCATGATGGATATGATCCGTGAGGATCTGGCGCTTTTGGGCGTAAAGATGGATCATTTCTTTAGTGAAAAATCCCTTTATTGCACCGGGCGGATCGAATCTACAATTGATAAGCTTCGCGAAAAGGGCCTTATTTACGAAGGCGTTTTAGAACCCCCAAAGGGCAAAAAGCCCGAAGACTGGGAACCGCGCGAGCAAACGCTGTTCAAATCCACCGAGCATGGCGATGATGTCGACCGCCCGGTGATGAAATCGGACGGCAGTTGGACCTATTTCGCGCCTGATATTGCCTATCACGGTGATAAAGTTGATCGCGGCTTTGATCTGTTGATTGATATTCTAGGCGCCGACCATGGCGGCTATGTCAAACGCATGAAAGCTGCGGTTTCTGCGCTTTCTGATGGCAAGGTCCCGCTTGAGGTTAAACTGACCCAGCTTGTGCGTCTGTACAAAGACGGCGAGCCGTTTAAAATGTCCAAGCGGGCAGGGACATTTGTCACTCTGCGCGATGTGATTGATCAGGTGGGCGCAGATGTCACCCGCTTTGTGATGCTGACCCGTAAAAACGATGCCCCGCTGGATTTTGATTTTGACAAAGTGCTTGAGCAATCGCGCGAAAACCCGGTGTTTTACGTTCAATACGCCCATGCACGCGTGTGCAGCGTGCTGCGCCGCGCCAGTGAGGCGGGCATCACAGTGGATGATGGGACATTGCAAGCGGCAGATCTGACGCTGCTGTCGCATCCATCCGAGCTAACGGTTGCCAAGAAACTGGCCGAATGGCCACGATTGATTGAAATCGCGGCGCGCACCAATGAACCGCACCGCGTGGCGTTTTATCTCTATGAATTGGCCAGTGAATTGCATGCGCTATGGAACAAAGGCAACGAAGAGCCGTCCTTGCGGTTTGTACAGGAAGATGATCCCGGCACATCGCAGGCAAAAATTGCACTTGCACGCGCCGTTTCTGTTGTTATTTCCGCTGGTCTTGCTATTCTCGGCGTAACGCCTGCAGAAGAAATGCGCTAGTATAAAGCCTAATCTGCAGAACCGAGGCAGAGAACCGTGGGAAGGGCAAAGACCGTTCCACACCGGAGGGCAGTATAGTGGTATATACCCGGAACGATCAAAGCACGCCTGATCCAGAGGGCACAGAGGATGGCCGCTCGCTCGGGTCTGTGGCGAATTGGATTGGCGCTCTTGTTAGCCTGGCGCTAGTGGTTGGGGTGTCACTTTGGGCATACCGGCTGGTCGTGCGCGATGTAAGCGGCGTGCCCGTTATCAAAGCCTCGGCTGAGCCGATGCGCGTGGCGCCTGAAAACCCTGGTGGAACCGCGGCGCTGAACCAAGGTCTATCGGTCAATCAGGTGGTCGAGGCAGGCGATGATACCCAGCCCGAGTTTGTAACCCTTGCGCCGCGGCCAGTGGCTTTGGGTGACGATGATATCCCTGCGGCGCAAATCGAACCGGCAAGTACGGCCGTGGTCGCCGCGCCCAGCCGCAAGGCGGCGACACTTGATATTCAAACATTGGCCGATCAGATCGCCGTTGAGGTTGCGCCATTGGACGGCGAGCTGGATACAGCTGAAATTGTGCGCTTGGATAGCGCGAGTATTGAAAATGCGCTTAAACAGGCCATGGAAAATCCGCAAGCGGTCACAGAGTTTGTTTCGCTACGCCCTAAAAAGCGACCCCAGTCATTGCAAGTCAATACGGTTGCGCCACGCACGGAGACGGCCGCATTGCGGGAAATCGCCCCCGACCAAATTCCAATAGGCACAGCCTTGGTGCAACTGGGGGCGTTTGCATCGCCCGAAATCGCCCGCTCGGAATGGCGCCGGCTTAGCGGCAAATTTTCAAGCTTTATGGAGGGGCGAGAGTTGGTGATCCAGCGCGCTGTTAATGGCGGCCGTATATTCTACCGGCTGCGCGCAGCTGGATTTAGTGACCTGAGCGATGCGCGCCGGTTCTGCTCAACGCTTAAAGCGGCCAAAACCGATTGTGTCCCTGTTGTCACACGCTAAGCAAAGCGCTCGCCCACGCATGGCTTTTGTCGCTGAAGGGGATGCCATAATACAAATTATGCAGTCAATAAGACGAAACAATTTCAAAGGCAGCTCAGCACCTGGAGACATGGAATGAGCGATACGACCGCCTCTTTTGACCTACAACCAACAGTGGCTGAGCGTGTCTCGGCCGAGTCTCTCATAATTGATGTTGACGGCTATGAAGGGCCGCTTGATTTGTTGCTGACACTCTCGCGCACGCAAAAAGTGGACTTGCGGAAAATATCAATCTTGGAATTGGCGCGTCAGTACTTATCTTTTGTTGAAAGGGCCAAAGCCCTGCGCCTTGAACTGGCAGCTGATTATCTAGTGATGGCCGCTTGGCTGGCCTTTTTGAAGTCCCGTCTTTTATTGCCACCTGATCCAAATGATCAGGGTCCAAGTGGGGAAGAGCTGGCAGCGCACCTAGCCTTTCAGCTTGAACGTCTGCAGGCAATGCGCACTGCCGCAGCGCAGCTGATGGCCCGCGATCAACGGGGGCGTGATTTTTTTGTGCGCGGATTGCCTGAAACCGTAGAGCGTGTCCGCCATGTCAGTTACACGGCCAATTTGCTTGAATTGATGCAGGCATATTCCCGGATTAAAACCCGCGATGAATTTCGGCCGTTTGTGATGGACCGAGACAATGTTTACACCCTTGAGACTGCATTAGAGCGGATGCGGGGATTAATCGGCTATGCCGGTGATTGGACGGATATTTCTAGCTATCTGCCCGAAGACTGGCTGCACAACCCAGAGCGGCGCCGGGCGGCCACAGCGGCCACCTTTGCAGCCTCATTAGAATTGGCCAAAGCTGGTCGCGTTGAGCTGCGCCAAGATGAAATGTTCTCGCCGATCGAGCTTAGACGAAAAGGAACCGCCGATGACTGACATCTCATCGGACATTAACCGCGACAGCGAAAGCGAAAGCCTGTTTGAAGCGCCCCCAATGGGCGAGCAGGAACGCATGGTTGAGGCGATCCTTTTTGCCAGTGCAGAGCCTGTGACGGTGACAGAATTAAATGACCGAATGCCGCATGGCTGTGACGCCGCAGAGGCTTTGATGCATTTGCGCAAGCGCTATGAAGGGCGCGGCGTTCATCTGGTAAAAGTGGGGGATTCTTGGGCCATCCGAACAGCCGGTGATCTCGGGTTTTTGATGCAAAAGGAAACCATTGAAACCCGCAAGCTGAGCCGCGCGGCGATCGAAACACTGGCGATAATTGCCTATCATCAGCCGGTCACCCGTGCTGAGATCGAAGAAATTCGAGGCGTATCTGTTTCACGCGGCACAGTGGATCAATTGCTTGAAATGGAATGGATCCGCTTTGGCCGGCGTAAAATGACCCCCGGGCGGCCTGTTACCTTTGTTGTGACGCAAACGTTTTTAGATCATTTCGGGCTTGAAAGTGCGCGTGATTTGCCAGGCCTGAAAGAACTGCGCGCCGCGGGTCTGTTGGAAAGCCGGCCACCTTTAGGTGCCGTGCCCGGACCAGAGAGCCACGAGGATGAAGATACCGGCGCCCCCGGTCAAAGCGAGCTGTTCGAAGATTAAAAATAAAGCGCCACAATTCCGGCGTGTTTTGCCTTTATCCCCTGACTTATTGAAGAAAGAGATAGAGTATGGATATTACCCGAATGTTAAAGATGATGATGAATATGGCAATGCGTCAGTTGATGCGCCTTGGCGTAAGCAAAGCCTTGTCTATAGGCAGCAGCTCACAAAAATCGAGGCAGGGGGGACAACAAGTTCAATCAAAGCCATCCACTAAAGTAGACGCAAAGCCGATACGCAAAAGCATGAAAGCCGTTCGGCGCATTACCCGCTTATAAAATGTTTGGACAGCTTAAGCCCTTGACCTTGGTAATTTGACGCAATCCCCGCACCGTAAAGCTGCGCCGGCTCTTTGAGCATTTTTTCATAGACCAAGCGCCCGACAATCTGCGCATGCTCAAGCACAAATGGGGCTTCGTGACAGCGCACTTCAAGTACGCCGCGCGATCCTCCACCGCCGGCGGCTTGATGGCCAAAGCCGGGATCAAAAAATCCGGCATAATGCACGCGAAATTCACCGACCATCGCCAGAAAAGGCGCCATTTCTGCGGCATAGGCAGGGGGGATATGAACCGCCTCGCGGCTCACCAAAATATAAAACGCGCCGGGATCTAAAATGATCTGCCCGTCCGAGCTGTGAACCTCTTCCCAAAACTCTGCCGGATCATAGGCTCCGATCCGGTCAAGGTCGATCACGCCGGTGTGTGGTTTGGCGCGGTAGCCAACCAAAGTGCCATTGGCCGGTTTTAAGTCAACCGAAAACCCAAGCCCGTCACCGATCACAGCCTCGCCGCTGACAAGGCGATCACTGGCATGCAGATCGCTGAGCTCACTATCGCTTAGAATTGCTTGGCCCTGACGAAATCGGATCTGATTAAGCCGCATGCCGGGGCGCACCAAAACTGAAAAAGACCGCGGGCATATTTCGGCATAAAGCGGACCTTTATAGCCGGGGCGAATACGGTCAAACTCGGTGCCATTATCGGTTATAACCCGGGTTAATAGATCAAGCCTGCCAGTTGAGCTTTTGGCGTTTGCCACCGCCTGAATATCGTCGGGCAGATCAAGCGTTTCCATTAATGGAAGCACGTAGACACAGCCCTTTTCCAATACTGCGCCCTGAGAAAGGTCAATTTTGTGCATTTCAAAATCTTTAAGTCGATCTGCGAGCTTTCGCTCTTCGCCTGAAAGGAATGAGGCCCGAACCCGCCAGGCTGTGTTGCCGAGGCGCAGGTCGAGGCTGGCAGGTTGAATTTGCTCGGATAAAATGGGCGGCTGTGCGCAAATGGCCGCCCTGTCGATCATTAGCTGGATGCTCTGGTCAGGCAATACGCCGCTCATCTTATATCCTCCACTGCTCGGCAGTTTGCGAAAACAAAAGACCGTCCTGAACCAGTAGGGGCGCAAGCGAATTTTTCGTTGGGCTAGTGAAACTTGAGGCTTCGTATATCTCTGTTGTCATTTCATTTTCTTGTAAGGCCAGCACTTTTTTTGCGCCGCTCGTAAAGTTAGAAGTAAAACCCATTGCGTCTTTTGCCAGATTGACAGCCAGTACTGCCGTCGTACTGCCGCTCACCAGTAAGCCCTTCGATGATTTCTCGCAACATAAAATGTTTAAACATCAGGCTCTTTTCAGAGGCCTATTCGACACCCTAGCCCTGTTGGACTTTCAGGTAACTTTCGGCCCATTGTACAGCGCTTTTCCAATGCGCTAGATTTGCAGTCTGGGGAGGTTCTCACCCTTTCCCAAGCTTTGAATATAGAAAGCTCTTGGCTTGTAAGATATTCATCTATGTGATGAAAAGCTCTTTACTTGATCGTGCCGGCAGCATCGTTGATAATCAGGTAAGAATTATAAAGCGATGGATTTTATTTTGATATTCCCAGCCAGCTATTGAATTTAAATGACCAAAAGAGAGTTACCGAATGGCTAAACTAACCTTGGCTGATGCATTAAAGCTGGGGATTGAGGCCCAAAAAACAGGCCAGGCTCAAAAAGCGGATGGATACTACACTTCTATTTTGTAAGTGAAACCGGATCATCCTGCCGCCAATTATAATTTGGGCGTATTGGCCGTTAGTATTGGCAAGCCTGAGCAGGCGCTTGGCTTGTTTGAAAAGGCGTTGAAAGCCAATCCGTCTATTGACCAGCACTGGCATAAATATGCTTCTACGTTGTTTGACTTGGGGGAAATTGACGATGCAAGGAGATTAGCTCAAAAGGCAAAGAAAGATAATCTTCATCGCAATCTCATCCAAAAGCTTAACGATTTAACGGCTG